>DAOTVT010000238.1:0-4106 GCA_034436295.1 Anaerolineae bacterium
GAGGTGTGCCTGCGCCACGCCCGTGTGCGCCCCTCACCCTGGCCCTCTCCCGGCGGGAGAGGGAACGGTGCGCCCGACGGTGAGGCGCCGGGCTGGAGGGGCGAAGCCCTGGGGGCCGGGGTCGTCCACAAATAACACGAATCTACGCGGATAGGAAACGCGAGGTTGCTTCGTGTCGGGAGCGGTGGGGGCTGGCGGCCCGCTCCCGTAAACCTCGCCGCCGGAGGTGGAGCATTCTGCCGACGCCGCAGGCACCCGGCGCCCGGCTAGGTGTTGCGCTCGCGGGTTGTCGGGCGCTCGCCAAGGGTTACTTTGATCTCCATCTCCTTGCCGTCGCGCAACACGGTGAGGGTAACCTGCTGCCCCACCGACGTGCGCCGCACCAGGTAACTGATCAAGTCCTCGGAGCGCTTGATCTCGGTGGCGTCTATGCGGATGATCACGTCGCCGCCCACGGTAACCTGCGCGCCATCCAGTTGCACGACCTGGCTGCTGGGCCTCAGGCCCGCGGCTGCGGCCGGGCCGTTGGCGGTTACCTCCACGACCAGCGCGCCCTGCTGCTTGCGCGACAGGCCCATGGCTTCGGCGACCTTGGGCGAGAGCGTGGCCACCGTAACGCCGAGCCACGGATGCCGATACGAGCCAGTCTGGATGAGCGACGGCACCACCTGCTTGACAATGGATACCGGAATGGCGAAGCCAATGCCCGCGGAGGTACCGGTGGAAGACTCAATGGCGGCGTTGACCCCGATGACTTCTCCATTGCTGTTGAGGAGAGGGCCGCCCGAGTTGCCCGGGTTGATGGGCGCGTCGGTCTGAATCACGTCGGGGATGCGGTAGCCGACCAGGCTGGCGCCCGTGGAGGCGGCGGGAAGATCGCGCCCCAGCGCGCTGATGACCCCTGCGGTGAGGGTGCCCTCAAGGCCAAACGGGTTGCCGATGGCGATGGCGCGCTGGCCCACCTTCAGGGCGTCCGAGTCGCCCAGTTTGACCGGCTTCAGGTCGTGCTCGGCGGGGTCCACCTTGATCACGGCCAGGTCGCTATCGGGGTCCGCGCCCACAAGGGTGGCGGGCAGCGAGATGCCGTCGTTGAAGGTTACCTCAATCGCCGTGGCATTCTCCACGACGTGATAGTTGGTTACGATGTGCCCCTGCGTGTCCCAGACGAAGCCGGACCCTTGGCCTTGCTGGACGAAGTCGCCGAACCCAGGGAAGCCGCTGCTCACCCTGGTGCTCACGCGGATGTTCACAACCGAGGGGCTTGCTTCCTCGTACACGCGCACGAGCAACTGCTCCTCGTAGTCCCCTTGCGGCGCGGCTGGCAACGTGGCGGCCTCTGGCGTGGGAGCCGGCAATGTGGCGGTGGGCAAAGGTGTGGCCGTCGGGGTGGGCTGCGGAGCCTGGCTGGCCGCGAACGGTGCAGCGGAGCACCCCGCGAGAAGAACGACAAGCAGTAGTACGGTTATGCTGAACGCGATGGAGTTTCTCTTGCGAAACATGGGCGTTCACCTCCTTTCGGGGAAGCATTATACCGGCATGACATTAACCGCAGGTGAGAGGGAGGTTAGGAGTTCGTAAGAAAAAGCGCGGCGGGATTCGGCTCCGTCTTGCGTGGGCGCTAGGTGCGACACACTTTCGGGAGGGCGTCGCACCCATGCCCGTGGCGCGATCACAGACTTTGGAACCGAGACGGCGTCGGCGGCCATGTTGCCGACGTGGGCCTTCTTGCGTACAATGGCCTGCAGGAGGCGTGTCCATGGTCGTGGTGCGGTATCGCGGAAAGCAATACGAACTGAAGGCTGGGATGACGGCCCGCGACGCCATCCTGAAACTGGGGCTTGACCCGGAGGCCGTGCTCGTCCTGCGCAACGGCAAGTTGGTGGACGACTCGGTGATCCTGGAGGACGGCGACGAAATCACCCTGGTCGCGGTGGTTTCGGGCGGGTGAGGGCGGAGTTGCGATGGGCGACAGCAGGATGAGGTGTCGTAAGTGCGGGCGGCCGGCTGCCATCAACATGCGCCGCCACAAACTGGCGTTGTGCGACGAATGCTACCCGGACTGGTTCCGCGGGCAGGTGGAGCGCACTATCCGTCAGTTTGGGATGCTGGCGCCCGACGACAAGGTGCTGGTGGCGGTGTCGGGCGGCAAGGACAGTTTGAGCGTGTGGGATGTGCTCCTGCGCCTGGGCTATCACGCGGAGGGGATGTACATTGATCTGGGCATTCCGGACGGGGGCTACTCCACCGAGTCCAAGGTGCGCGCGCTGCGGTTTGCGGAGGCGCGAGGCGCGACCTGCCATGTGGTGAGCGTCCGCGACCGTTACGGGCTTTCGGTGCCCGAACTGGCGCTGCGGCGCGGGAGGATGCGCAAGGTGTGCTCGCTCTGCGGGCTGGTCAAGCGGCACATCATGAATCGCTTTGCGCGGGAGGGCGGGTTCTCGGTGCTGGTTACGGGCCACAACCTGGACGACGAGGCGGCAGTGCTCATGCAGAACACGCTGACGTGGCAGCCGGGCTATCTGGCGCGGCAGTTCCCCGTGTTGCCCGCCGACGACGAGGGGCTGGTGCGGAAGGTGAAGCCGCTGTGCCTGATGTACGAGCGCGAGGTGGCGGCGTATGCGCTCGTGTGCGGCATAGACTACATTCAGGATGAATGCCCCCACGCGGTCGGCGCGCGCACGCTGTTCTACAAGGAGATCCTGAATCAACTGGAGCAGCGGTCTCCGGGGGCGAAGGCGTATTTCTTCGCCCAGTTCGTGCGCGCGAAGCAGAGCGGGAGCATCCAGTTTGCGGAGGGGGGCGAGCGCGCGCTTCATGCGTGCGAACAGTGCGGGCAGCCGACGACCGCGCCCGGGCTGTGCGCCTTCTGCCGCCTGTGGCAATCCGACGCCCCGACGGGCCAGGACGAGGATGAAGCATGACCATCTCAACCGAACGACGCGCCTATCGCTATTTTGACCTTGTCATGGCGTTGTTTGTCGCCGTGCTGCTCATCAGCAACATTGCGTCGTCCGCCAAGATCGTAACCTTCGGGGTGCCGTTCCTGACCTTTGACGGCGGCACGCTTCTTTTCCCGCTGAGTTACATCTTCGGGGACATCCTCACGGAGGTGTACGGGTATCGGCGGTCGCGGCGGGTGATATGGACGGGGTTCTTCTGCACGGCGCTGATGAGCCTGACCCTGTGGGTCGTGGGGCGCATCCCCGGCGAGGCCGAGTGGTCGGCGCGGGTGGGGCAGCAGGCGTATGACGCGGTGTTGGGGGCGACGCCGCGCATTGTGGTGGCCAGCCTGGTGGCCTACTTCGCGGGCGAGTTCTCCAACTCCTACGTGCTGGCGAAGATGAAACTGCTGACCCGCGGGCGCTGGCTGTGGACGCGCACCATCGGCTCCACCATCGTCGGCGAGGGCATTGATACGCTGCTGTTCGTTACCCTGGCGTTCGCCGGCTCCATGTCCTGGGGCGTCCTGTTGAGCATCTTCGTTTCCAACTACCTGTTCAAGACCGGGCTGGAAGTCGTGATGACGCCGGTAACGTACCAGGTCGTGGGTTTCCTGAAGCGGGCGGAGAATGAGGATTACTACGACCACGACACGGACTTCAACCCATTTCGGATTGCCGACCTGGGTGGGGGGCATGCCTCGTGGGCGACGGGAAGGATGCGGCACCGGCCGCGCGTCCCGCCGTGTAACCGCGCCGATGACGAAGTAGGCGCGCCGAGCCGCCACTCAGGTAGTGCATACATTTCGGTGGAAATTGGTCAGGCCGATGAGCGGCAGCATGAAACGCATTGAGTAGGGCAGGTTCCCATACCTGCCCTTGTTTCCGGCGGCTATGGAAAGCCGCCCTACGTGTTTTGGCGTTGCGCCACCGGCCTATTGCGAGCGTAGGGCAGGTTCCCATACCTGCCCTTGTTTCCGGTGGCTATGGAAAGCCGCCCTACGTGTTTTGGCGTTGCGCCACCGGCCTCTTGCGAGCGTAGGGCAGGTTCCCATACCCGCCCTCGTTTCCGGCGGCTATGGAAAGCCGCCCTACGTGTTTTGGTGTTGCGCCACCGGCCTGTTGCGAGCGTAGGGCAGGTTCCCATACCCGCCCTCGTTTCCGGTG
>DAOTVT010000239.1:0-6787 GCA_034436295.1 Anaerolineae bacterium
ATTCAATGCCACGGGCTTCCAGGCCCATTTGCTTGCAGGCGTAGACGAAATGCCCACCGCCTGCTCCCACATCCAGGATATATCTGGGCTTGCGTCCATACAGCCGTTCAAAGTGATGCACGGTCCAAGCGACTTTGGGGACGGCAACCTGTTGCACCCTCGTTTCCGCGGCGCGCTTGTCGGTATAAGTGGCTGCATACTGGGCATCGCCCGAGTAGAAATCCTGGAGCGAGGCTGCCGTGGGGCGGTTTAGGACGAAACAATGACTGCACTCTGGGCACTGATGGTAGTGTGCCCCATAGACGCTAAGACGTGGCTGACTCCGAGCGCTGTCCGTGCCGCAGATGGGGCATTGCTCCACCCTCTCCGTTCCACCCATGCTATATATGCGAATCCTGCTTTCTCGGACACGCGCCAGGTGGGCTGAAAAACCCTCAACGACGGCGTGTTTGAGGGAGACGATGTCCACGGTTTTCCCCACCCGAACATCTACCTCGTAAGCGCGGCCAGGGTCGCCGGCGTAACGCCTGGATGTCCAGACCTCGGCATGGCTGATTCCGGACGATGGTTGCGATTCCATTGGGGCAGTTCTAGACCAGGTGATCAAGAGCCTTCTCCAAAGCACTTCTCGTAGATTGGCGATTGCTCGGATATTATACGCCCTAGGCGTAAGCCGTCAACGCGCGGGCAAACGAAAAAGCCGCCCCGACCGGAGCGGCATCTGGTACAAGTCGGCGCGGAACGTCAGGGGGCCTTTTCTCACTGTTCTTCCAACAGAACCGCCCGGAAGAACTCCTCATCCATGAGCACTCTCTCGTCAGCCACGTTCCATAGGTCGCGGTGAAGATGGCTCTGGGGGCCGTGAAACAACCACACGGCTACACCGTTGTTCTTTGCGACTTTGATGGCGGGTATGAAGTCCGAGTCTCCGGCCACAATCGCCGCATGGGTGATCTGCCTGGTTGCACTCAGGAGAACCAGGTCTATGCTGAGAAGGACATCAACGAGTTTCTGCTCAAAGCGCTCGGAACCATCTTCCGCGATGCGCTTGGCCAGCCGTCCCATTCGGACCTCAAAACGGGGAAGTCGCAGCAACGCATCGTAGAACGCTTGCTTCTTGCTCATGCGCTGCTTCTCTTCCTCCGTCGGCGGGGAGGACAGATAGGGAGGACAATTGTAGTAGTACGTTCGCAGGAGGTCTATCCCTGGATACACGGTTCCGGCAATGCGCCGTGCGAGTCGGTCGTAGGACACCCTGGAGGAATTGAGATCTCTGAGCAGCCTGTCCAAGTACCCGCCGTCAATGAATATCGCCAGTCGCACGTGTACGCCTCCTGAAAGTTCCCAATAGAAGGAAAGGCCACCTCGCGGGCGGCCTCTCCGACTCATATACCCTCCTGACATCCCTGGACCAAAAAATGCCAGGAATGTCAGGGCGGATTACAATTATAATTATACTAATTGTTTTGCGTTTTGTCAAGGGGAATGAGCGCTTTTGAGCGCATATCTGTTGAGGGAGGTGCCCCGCGCCGAACGGATGTCTGCGCGGGTACATCCCCCACGAGCCAGGGTTGTGCAAGAACCGCGCCAATCCGCAACGGGCCCAGATGCGCGAAAAGGCCACCTATGCGGCGGCCTTTCCTGCCAGGAGCGGGTGATGGGATTCGAACCCACGACACTCTGCTTGGGAAGCAGATGCGCTACCCCTGCGCTACACCCGCTTTTGTGATATAATCATACACCAACCGAATCCCTTTGTCAAGTGAGGAAGCATGAGTCTCATCATCCTTGGACTGGGGCCGGGAGACCCCAGGCTGCTCACGCTGGAGGCGCAGGACGTCCTGGCCGGCGCGCCCGCCGTTTACGTGCGCACCCGCAAGCACCCCACGGTGGAGGCGCTGCCCACATCGGCGGCGGTCCACTCCTTTGACCATTTCTACGAGGAGCACGACGACTTCGCCCAGGTTTACGAGGCCATCGCCCGCGAGGTCATCCGCCTGGCCCAGGGCGAGGCGGGCGTCGTGTACGCCGTCCCCGGCCACCCGCTGGTGGGCGAGCGGAGCGTGCTGCTGGTGCTCCAGATGGCGCGCGAGGCCGGCATCCCCGTGCGCATCGTGCACGGCCTCAGTTTCATTGAGCCGACCCTCGCGGCCCTGGGGATTGACGCCCTGGATGGGCTGCAGATCGCCGACGCCACCGAACTCGCCCTGCTGCACCATCCGCGGCTTGACCCCGACCGGCCCGCGCTCGTGGCCCAACTCTACAGCCGCGACCTGGCCGCCGAGGTCAAACTCACCCTGATGAATCAGTATCCCGACGAGCACCCGGTGGTCCTGGTGGGCGCGGCGGGGACGCCCCGCCAGCGCGTGGAGGCCCTGCCGCTGTACGAGATAGACCGCCAGGCTGGGGTGGATCATCTCACGTCGCTGTACGTGCCGCCCTTGCCCGCGCCCGGCGGCATGGAGTCGTTCCAGGAGACCATCGCCCACCTGCGCGCCCCCGACGGCTGCCCCTGGGACCGCGAGCAGACCCACCAGACCCTGCGCACCAACCTGCTGGAGGAGACCTACGAGGCGCTGGACGCCATAGACCGCGACGACCCGCACGCCCTCATGGAGGAACTGGGCGACCTGCTCCTGCAGATCGTGCTCCACGCGCAGATCGCCACCGACGAGGGCGAGTTCCGCATGCCCGACGTGATCGCCCACATTGACGCCAAACTGAAGCGTCGCCACCCGCACGTGTTCGGCGACGTCAAGGTATCCGGGGCCGCCGAGGTTACGGCGAACTGGGAGGAGATCAAGCGCGAAGAGCGCAACCACGCCGACCACCGCTCCATGCTGGACGGCATCCCCAAAACGCTCCCCGCGCTGTCGCAGGCCCAGGACTACCAGAACCGCGTGGCCCGTGTGGGGTTTGACTGGCCCGACATTGAGGGCGTCCGCCGCAAGGTCGCCGAGGAACTCCAGGAACTGGCGGAGGCCCAAACCGCCGAGGAGCGGGAAGGCGAGATGGGCGACCTGCTGTTCTCGGTGGTGAACCTGGCCCGCTGGCTGGGCGTGGACGCCGAAAGCGCCCTGCGGCGCGCCAATGCCCGCTTCGCCAGGCGCTTCGCCGCGATGGAGCGCCGCTGCGCCGAGAACGGTCGCGCCCTCGCCGACCTGACGCCGGAGGAGCAAGACGCCCTTTGGGAAGCGGCAAAGGCCGACGAGACACCTTGATTCGGGAGGAAAGACGCCATGGCCCACAATTCGCGCCCATTCTTGGAGAAGTTGGAGGATGCGGTGGCCCGCACGGGGTCGCTGCTATGCGTGGGGCTGGACCCCGACCCGTCGCGGATCCCCGCGCGGTTCCAGTCCGCCGATGACCCCATCGCGGCGTTCAACCGCTATGTGATAGAGCAGACGGCGCCCTTCGCGGCGGCGTTCAAGCCCAACGTCGCCTTCTACGAGGCGATGGGGCAAGGGGGTCTGCGGGCGCTGGCGGCGACCATCGCCGCCGTGCCGCCGGAGATTCCCGTCGTCCTGGACGCCAAGCGCGGCGACATCGGCAACACCGCCGCGGCCTACGCCCGCGCTGCCTTTGAGGTGTGGGAGGCCGACGCGCTGACGGTGAACCCCTACCTGGGCCTGGAATCCCTCGCGCCGTTCCTGAAGCACGGCGACCGGGGGTTGTTCGTCCTGTGCCTCACGTCCAACCCAGGGGCCGAGGAGTTCCAGACCCATGCGACGCTGGGCGAGCCGCTGTGCCTGCAAGTGGCGCGGCGGGTAGCCGCCGAGATGCCGCCATCCGTGGGGCTGGTGGTCGGGGCGACGCAGGCCGAGCGCCTGGCGAGGATTCGTGCCGCGGCTCCCGACCGGTGGTTCCTGGTGCCGGGCGTGGGCGCCCAGGGCGGCGACTTGCCGATGACGCTGGCCAACGGCCTGGACGCGCGGGGTTCGGGGCTGCTCATCGCCGCCGCCCGCAGCATCCTGTACGCCGACGACCCGGCCCAGGCCGCGCGGGCGCTCCACACCGCCATCGCCGATGGGCGCAGGCCCGGCGCGGGGTGGAGCCTGGAGGAACACCTGGCCCTGGCGCTGTTTGAATGCGGGGCGGTGCGGTTCGGCGAGTTTCGGCTCAAGTCGGGCAAACTGTCGCCCATCTACATTGACCTGCGCGTGCTGGCCTCGTACCCCGAGGTGTTGAGCCAGGTGGCCAGCGTGTACGCGCAGTTGCTGCGGGGCCTGACCTACGACCGCCTGGCGGCCATCCCCTACGCGGCCATGCCCATCGGCACGGCCGTGTCGCTGCTGACGGGCAAGCCGATGATCTACCCCCGGCGCGAGGTGAAGGAATACGGCACGCGCCGCTCCATTGAGGGGCTTTACGAGCCGGGCGAGACCGTCGTTGTGCTGGACGACCTCGCGACGACGGGCGCGAGCAAGATTGAGGTGTCCCAGGCGCTGGAGGCGGAGGGCCTGCACATCACCGACATGGTGGTCCTCATAGACCGCGAGCAGGGGGCCGCCGCCGACCTGGCGCGGGCGGGCTACACCTTGCACAGCGCGTTCACGCTGTCGGGCCTGCTAGGCGCGCTGGCCAAGCATGGGCGCATCACCGCCGCCCAGCACGCGCAGGTGCTGGCCTATCTGGAGGCAGATCGGCAATGACCACGCCCGACCTCTCCGTGTCCCTGTGCGGGATTTCCCTGCGCAACCCGCTGGTGCTGGCGTCGGGGATTCTGGGCACGAGCGCCGAGTTGTTGGAGCGGGTGGCGCGGTGCGGCGCGGGGGCGGTTACATCCAAATCGTGCGGCCCGACGCTCCGCGCTGGCCATCCCAACCCCACGGTGCTGGCCTGGGGGCACGGGCTGATCAACGCCGTGGGGCTGAGCAACCCGGGCGCGGACAAGGAGGCTCGTATCCTGCACGACGCCAAGGCCAGGTTGGCCCCGCTGGGCGTGCCGCTCATCGCCAGCATCTTCGCCGAGACGGTCGCGGGGTTCGGCGAGGTGGCGCGCAAGGTGGCCGAGGCGGCGCCGGACTTCATTGAGGTCAACATCTCGTGCCCGAACGTGGAGGCGGAGTTCGGACGCCCGTTCGCCGCCGACGCGCGGGATGCCGCCGCGGTTACGGCTGCCGTGCGGCGCGCCGTGTCGCTCCCCATCATCGTGAAACTGTCGCCCAACGTGTCCGACATCGCCGCCATCGCCCGCGCCGTGGAGGCCGAAGGCGCCGACGCCGTTTCGGCCATCAACACCCTTGGCCCGGGGATGGTCATAGACACCGACAGCGGCAAGCCCATCCTTGCCAACCGCACCGGTGGCGTGTCGGGGCCGGCCATTCGCCCCATCGCCGTGCGCTGCGTGTACGACGTGTCGCGGGCGGTGCGCGTGCCGGTCATCGGCATCGGCGGCGTTGCCTGCGGGCGCGATGCCGCCGAGATGATCATGGCGGGCGCGACGGCGGTGGGAATCGGGACGGCGGTGTACGATCGCGGGCCCGGGGTGTTCGCCGCCATCGGCGAGGAACTGCGGGCGTTCATGGCATCGCACGGCTATACGGCCGTATCCCAGATGCGAGGTCTGGCCCATGACGATTGACCTGCCCACGGCCTTCCGCATTCGGCACCTGCGCGACGAATCGCCGACGGTGCGCACCTTCATCCTGGACGGGGCGCTCCACGCCGAACCCGGCCAGTTCGTCATGGCCTGGATTCCCAGAGTCAACGAGAAGCCTTTCAGCCTGGTGGACGACGCGCCGATCACGCTGACCATCGCGCGCGTGGGGCCGTTCACCGAAGCCGCGCATCGGCTCCGCGAGGGCGACCGCCTGTGGGTGCGCGGGCCTTACGGGCGGGGGTTCGCCCCCCTGCCGCGCCCGGCGGTGCTGGTGGGCGGAGGCTATGGGGCCGCGCCGCTGGCGTTTCTGGCCCGCCGCCTGCGCGCCCAGGGCGTGGAGGTCAGCGTGGCGCTGGGCGCCAGGAGCGCGCGCGACCTGGTGCTGGTGGAGCGGTTCCAGGCGGCGGGGTGCAGCGTGCACCCGGCCACCGAGGACGGGTCGCTGGGGCATCGGGGGCTGGCCACCGAGGTGGCGGAGCGCCTGCTGGACGAGCGCCCCGACGCCGCGCTGTACGCCTGCGGGCCAGAGGCCATGCTGGAGCGCCTGGCGCGCCTGTGCCGCGCGCGGGGCACGCCCGGTCAATTCAGCATGGAGCGGCTGATGAAGTGCGGGTTGGGCGTGTGCGGCTCATGCGACCGTGGCGGGCTGCTCGTCTGCCGCGACGGGCCGGTGTTCTCTGCCGAGCAGGTGCTGGGCGCGTAGACGCGGAGACGCGGGGGGCTTCGCGCCTCACCCCCGGCCTTCGGCCTCCCCCTCTCCGCCTGCGGAGAGGGGGAATGAGGGGGGTGAGGTCGGCATGCCGCGCGGGGCTAAACCCTCGCGCTGAGGGGCATTTGGATCGCGAAGGGCGCGAAAGCACACGAAAGCCACGAAAAGCACGTCCGCACGCGGGGCGTCCCCTCTCCCGCCGGCCGAAGAAATGGTAGGGGCGCCCCGTGGGTCGCCCCTACGAGCGAACCGGCGCCTCAGGACTTCGCCCGTTCAGCCCGATGCTTTAGCGTCGGGCGGAACACCCTTCGCGTAGATTCGTGTTATTCGTGGATGACGCCAGCGCGCGGGGCTTCGCACCTCACCCCCGGCCTTCGGCCTCCCCCTTGCCGCCGGCAGGGGATGTGGAGCAAATTGCCAATTTACTCCACGCGGGTGGGGATGAATCGCCGCAGCGCCACGCGAGGCTAAACCCT
>DAOTVT010000240.1:0-11543 GCA_034436295.1 Anaerolineae bacterium
GGGGGGAATCAGTGGTCTCCGCTATCCTACCTTATCACTCACATTGTAAGCCGATTGTGCACCCATGTCTATAGGTTTGTGCCCTTTTCCGCAAACTCTAACTGTTTTCAAACTATTCTCCAACCGAAATCTGTCCCCCAAAACCCCTGAATCGCATACAATGGTAACGTACTTCTCACAAGGATCGCGCCAGTGATAGCGCCCAGGGTTACCATCTGCGTGTTTGCGCCATCGGAGGGAGCGGCTTCTCCGTTCAGCGAAGCCTTGGCTCCCTCTTTCGCCTTGCGCTGGACATCTGATGCGGGTGAGATTTCGCACGACGACGACCTGATTCTCGTCGCCGGCTGGCGGAAGGATGACAGCGCAGCGTGCAGGGCCGCACGGGCGCAGACGAACACGCCCATCATCCTCGTGGCCCACAAAGCCACAAGCCGGGCCGTCATTGATGGCCTGCAGGCCGGGGCTGACCTGGTGGTTCCGGCCAACATCCAGCCGAGCGAACTGCAAGCGCGCATCCGCGCCATGATCCGCCGCAACCGGATGTCCTCCAGCGCCGACGCATTCCGCATCCTTCGGTTTTCCGACTCCACCTCCTAGCCGCCCGCGCCTCTCGCCCACGTGTTCTCTACCTGCCGATGCTCCCGCCTCCGCGCCGCCGGACTTTGCCAGCCGCGCCGATTGCCTTATAATGTTTGTAGCAAGGAATTCGGTTACGGAGGTCTGTGTGGCCGGCGAAACGCTGTGGACGCAGGGATTGGCCAAAACCCGACAGAGCATCTTCGCCCGCGTGGGCGCGCTGCTGCGCGGCGGCGACATCACCGCCGACCTGTGGGAGGAACTGGAGGCGCTGCTCATCCAGGCAGACGTCGGCCTGCCCGCAACGTCGGACATCCTGGCGCGCGTGCAGGCGCAGGCCAGGGCCCAGGGGGCGCGCACGCGGCAAGATGTTTTGCGCCTGCTGAAGGCCGAAATGGCGCGCTGCCTGGTTCCCGCCACGCCCTTGAACGACGATGGCCGCCTGCTGACGGTGATCCTCATCGTGGGCGTGAACGGTTCGGGGAAGACGACCAGCATTGCCAAACTCGGGCGCTACTACCAGTTGCGCGGGCGCAAGGTGATCCTGGCCGCCGCCGACACGTTCCGCGCCGCCGCCATTGACCAACTGAAAATCTGGGGGCAGCGCCTCGGCGTGGAGGTCATCGCCCAGCAACCCGGAAGCGACCCGGGCGCCGTGGTGTTTGACGCCATACAGGCGTGCCGCTCCCGCGGAGCCGACATGCTCATCGTGGACACGGCCGGCCGACTGCATACCAAGCACAACTTGATGGACGAACTCCGCAAGATACGCGGCGTCGCCGCCAAGCAGGTGCACCAGGCCCCCCACGAGACCCTGCTGGTGCTGGACGCCACGACGGGCCAGAACGCCCTGGCCCAGGCCAGGCACTTCAAGGAAGCCGTGGACGTTACCGGCGTCATCGTGGCCAAACTGGACGGCACGGCCAAAGGGGGCGTCGTCCTCAGCATCGCCACGGAGTTGGGCCTGCCCGTGCGGTTCGTCGGCCTGGGCGAAAAGCCCGACGACTTTGCCACCTTTGACCCAGAGCGATTCGTGAACGGCCTTTTCGCCGACACGGCCGGATAGGATGAGACCGAGACGACCCATTCTCGGCTAGAACCAGGAGTGAATCCGATGATGGAAGACTTGAAATCCAAACTGACCGACATGTCCCAGCGCATCCATGAACTCATGGAGCGTCTTTGACATCGCCGCGAAAGAGAAGGAGATCGCCCAACTCAGCAAGGAATCCGAAGCGCCCGACTTCTGGGATGACCCCATCGCCGCCAAGAGGAAGATGCAGCGGCTGAACGACCTGCGGGAGGAAACCGCATGGTGGCGCTATGCGGAATCCCACGCCGCCGACCTGCTCGGCCTGTACGAACTGGCCGCGGAAGACGGGGATGAAACCACCATGCGCCAGGTAGCCGAAGAAGCCGACCGCCTCGCCCAGAGCCTGGAACGCAAGGAGTTCCTGCTGCTGTTCTCCGGCGAATACGACCGATCCGACGCCTTGCTGTCCGTCCACGCGGGCGCCGGCGGTACCGACTCCCAGGACTGGGCGCAGATGCTCCTGCGCATGTACCTGCGCTGGGCCGAGCGCCAGGGGTTCAAGACCGAAGTCCTGGACATCATGCACGGCGAGGAAGCCGGCATCAAGAGCGCAACCGTCCTCGTATCCGGCGACTATGCCTACGGCTACCTGAAGGCCGAAAAGGGCGTCCACCGCCTGGTGCGGCTGTCGCCCTTTGACGCCGCCCACCGTCGGCACACGTCGTTCGCGCTGGTGGAGGTGATGCCCGACTTGGACGAGGACGTGGAGGTGGACATCAATCCGGACGACCTGCGGATTGACGTCTTCCGGTCTTCAGGCGCGGGCGGCCAGAACGTGCAGAAGAACTCCACCGCCGTGAGGATCACCCATCTGCCGACCGGCATCGTCGTGTCGTGCCAGAACGAGCGCTCGCAACTGCAGAACAAAGAAGTCGCCATGCGCATCCTTCGCGCGCGCCTTTGGGACCTGGAGATGCAGAAGCGCGAAGAGGAGCAGGCGCGCCTCAAAGGCAAGCACGTGGAAGCCGGCTGGGGCAATCAAATTCGCTCCTACGTCCTCCATCCTTATCACATGGTGAAGGATCACCGCACCGAGGTTGAAGTCGGCAACGTGGACAGCGTCCTGGACGGCGACATCACCGACCTGATGATCGCCTACTTGAAGCAGAGCATCGCCGAACCCGCCGGGACACCATAAGCGAAAGGAGTTACGAGATGCCCACTGAGAAAGATTCGCAAGGCGGCGGGAAGAGCGGCGCCGGTCTGTCCGCTTCAGCCTCCGCCGGAACCGGCGACGCCGAAGCCCGGCAGGCCCTTGCGCGCAAGCAAGCCAGCCTGGAGCGCGAACTCGCCGACCTCCACGACGACGCCCGCATGGCCAGCGTGCGCAGCGAGGTGGAGCGTATCTCCGCGCTGCTCGCCGCGCTGCCCGACAGGCTGCGGCGCGTTCGGGCGCGGGGGTTCCAGTTCCACGCGACGCTGGAGCAGGAACTGGACAGGCTCGCCCAAGACTGGAACCTCTTCAAGCCCCAGATGGCGGCGGCCATAGAGCGCGAATACCAGCGGCTGGCCGTGTCCATGGCGCGCATCCAGGAGCAAGTCCTGGCGGGCCGCCAGTATATGGCCCTGCCGGTCGCGCTGGCATCCGAGCGGGTGGACACCGCCGCCGCCCAGTTGAGCAACTTCAAGAGCGAAATCCAGGCCGCATCCTCCTCGCTCCAAAGCATGCTCACCTCGGCCTCGCAGGGCATCCGCAAGGCCGAGAAGATCATCGCCGACGCCGAGGCGATGCTGGACGAACTGGACGCCGCCACGTTCCGCCTCCTGCCTGGCGAAGCGCCTGTGGCCATGTCCCAGGCCGAGTGGCTCCGCGGCAAGGACGACGAGGTCAAGGGCCTGCTGTTCATCACCGACCACCGCCTGCTGTTTGAACGCAAGGAGGAAGTCGTTACCAAACGCAAACTCCTCATCTTCACCGAGAAGAAACTCGTCCGCGAACTCCTCTTTGAGACGCCCATCGGCGCTGTGGAGAAGGTCGCGGTGGAGCGCGTGGGCGGGCTGTTCAAGAAGCAGGTCGTCAAGGTCAGTTTCACATCCCCGCCCGCGCCCTACGCCCAGGCCCTCATCAGCCTGCGCGGCGACCCCGAAGAGTGGGTGGGCATCATCACCCGCATCATCACGGGCGACGCCGACAAAGACCGCGTCGCAGGCCCGACCCAGGAGCAACCTGCCGCCCCCGCCGAGCCGAGGGTCATCAAGTGCAGCGGGTGCGGGGCCACCTTGACCGTGCCCATCGTCAAGGGCATGCAGAGCGTGAAGTGCGAGTATTGCGGCACCGTCATGCGCCTGTAGGCGCGACAGACCGATCCCCCAGGGCCGCAGCCACCCGCCCCATCCGCAGGAGGGCATAAGAATGGAAATCGGCACCGTCCGCCAGGTGGACATTGAGCGCGAAATGGAGCAGGCGTATCTGGACTACGCCATGAGCGTCATCGTGTCCAGAGCCTTGCCCGATGTCCGCGACGGCCTGAAGCCCGTGCAGCGGCGAATCCTCTACGCCATGCACGACATGGGGCTGAAGCCCGACAAGCCGTACAAGAAAAGCGCCCGCATCGTCGGCGAAGTCCTGGGCAAGTATCACCCCCACGGCGACGCCGCCGTGTACGACGCCATGGTGCGCATGGCGCAGGATTTCTCCATGCGGGCCGTGCTCGTGGACGGCCAGGGGAATTTCGGCTCCATTGACGGCGACGGCGCTGCCGCCATGCGCTACACCGAGGCCCGCCTCGCCATCATCGCGCAGGAACTCCTCGCCGACATAGACAAGGACACGGTGGACTTCGTCCCCAACTTTGACGGCACGCTCACCGAGCCTGCTGTCCTCCCGTCGGCCCTGCCGAACCTGCTGGTCAACGGCGCGTCGGGCATCGCCGTGGGCATGGCCACCAACATCCCGCCCCACAACCTCGGCGAGGTCTGCGATGCCCTCATCTACATGATTGACCACTGGAAGGACATAGAAGACATCTCCACCAGCGACCTGTTGCAGTTCATCCAGGGGCCCGATTTCCCCACTGGCGGCGTCGTGTACCGCTATGCGGAAGACCGAGCCACCGGCGAGCGCGTGGACGCCCTGGAGAGCGCCTACGCCGTGGGCAAGGGCCGCTTCACCGTGCAGGCGAAGGCCCACGTGGAGGAGATGACGCGGGGACGCAACCGCATCATCGTAACCGAACTCCCCTATCAGGTGAACAAGGCGCACCTGGTGGAACGCATCGCCGAACTGGTGCGCGACGGCCGCATAGAGGGCATCTCCGACCTCCGCGACGAGTCCGACCGTCAGGGCCTGCGCGTCGTCATAGAACTCACGCGCACCGCAGACCCGCGCGAGGTGCTGTCGGCCCTGTTCAAACTCACGCCCATGCAGGCCACCTTCGGCGTGAGCATGTTGGCGCTGGTGGACGGCGAGCCGCGCATGTTGTCCCTCAAGAAGGCGCTCCACCTATTCCTGGAGCATCGCCGCGAAATCGTAACCCGTCGGAGCCGCTACGACCTGGAGAAGGCCAAACTCCGCGCCCACATCCTGGAAGGAATCCTCGTCGCGCTGGCCAACCTGGACGAGGTCATCGCCATCATCCGCAAGAGCCAGACGGCCGAGACCGCCCTGGCCAACCTGCGCAAGCGGTTCAAACTCACCGAGGTTCAGGCGCAAGCCATCCTGGACACCCAGTTGCGTCGCCTGGCGGCGCTGGAACGCAAGAAAATTGAAGAGGAATACGCCGAGAAGAAGAAACTCATCGCCTACCTGGAAGACCTCCTCGCGCACCCCAAGAAGATTCTGGGCGTCATACGGAGCGAACTGGCGGCCCTGAAGGCGCGGTACGCCGACCCCCGCCGCACGCAGATCATCCAGCAGGAGAAGCGCGACCTCACCACGCGCGACCTCGTCGCGGAACAAGACGTGGTCATCGTCGCCTCGGCCTCGGGACGACTGCGGGCGTTTCCCGCCGAGCCGTCCGCCGACCTGGCCCGCCAACTCGGAGATGAGATACCCGTGGCCCTCGCCAAAGGCAACACCCGCGACGACCTGCTGGTATGCACCGCCGACGGCCAGGGCTACACCCTGCCCGTGCACCTGCTGCCTGTCGGCGACCGCTCGGCATGGGTCTCCCTGGCGGACCTGTGCTCCCTTCCCAAGACCGAACCCATCATCGCCCTCATGTGCCCCAAAGCCGACGACGAAGGCCGCCTGCAGGGCTATCTCACGCTGGTTACCCGCCGCGGCAAGATCAAGCGGCTGGCCGCCGAGGACATCCGAAGTATCCGCGGCAGCGGCATCCTCATCGGCCTGGACGAAGGCGACCAGGTCGTCAGCGCATTTGCCACCGACGGCGCCCAGGAAGTCGTCGTGTGCGCGGCCAACGGCCAGGGAATCCGCTTCAGCGAGGAAGAAGTGCGTCCCATGGGCCTGGCCGCGGGCGGCGTCCTCGCCATGAAACTGGGCGAGCAGGACGCCATCATCGCCGCCATGCCGGTGGCCGCGCCGGAAGCCCAAATCGCCATCCTGTCGCGCCTCGGCTACGGCAAGCGGATCGCGCTCAAAGATTTCCCCGCCCAGAAGCGCTACGGCGCTGGCGTGGTCGTGGCCAAGGTTACCGCCAGGACAGGTCCTCTCGCCTGCGCCGTTGCCGTGGGCGGGGGCGAGACGCTGTGGGTGAGAACCTCCGCGGCCAAAGGGTACCCGCTGGCAGCGGCGGACCTGCCCCTCATGGCGCGCGCGGCCCAGGGCAAGGCCGTGCTGACCCTGCGCAAGGCCGAACTGGTGGAGGGCATCGTCGCGCTGGGAGCGGCCACGGCGGAACCCGCGCCGCAACGCAAGCGCAAACCCAAGGCCGCCGCAGCACCTACATCGCGCCCGCCAGCCGAGAAAGCGCCTGCCAGGAAGGGCGCGCCGCAAGCAACCGCGGAGCCCGCCAAAACCGCCGAGCAGAAAGCGAAGCGACGTCCGCCAGCAGAACGGGCCACAGAGAAGAAGGCTACCCAGGCGAAGGCGGCCAAAGCCTCATCAGCGGCCACCGCGAAGCCCGCAAAGCCCAAAGCCGCCCGCAAGTCGTCCGCGACGAAACAGGCGACCAAACCCGCGCCGACCGAGGCCGCGCCCGCGCGAGAAGAGGCCAAGCCGCCGACCGCGCCCAGGCGCAAACCCGCGGCCGCGCCGGAAGCGAGCGCCGCCCAACCCAAACCTGCCCAGTCGCCCAAGAAGAAGGCGCCCAAGCCTGCCAGCGCGGATCGCGCCGCCAAGAAGAAGCCGGTGCGAAGCGTGCCCGGGGCGGGCAAGAAGTCCGGCAAGTGAGGCCCGTGCGGGGGGCGGCTTCACGGTCTATTTCCCATTCGCGTGGATTCGTGTGATTCGCGGTTACAGGGCAGACATGCAAGCCTGCCCCTACGTTCGCGTGGATTCGTGTGATTCGCGGTTACAACGCCATTCGCGGTTACGACCCCGAAGCCCGCGCCGCGTACACGGCGGTCAGCGCGCGGTCGTACTCCGGGGCCATGCACGCCCAATCGTACCGCCGCATAGCCTCGCGCAGGGCAGGCGCGGGCGGCGTGGGGTTCAGCAGAATCTGGCGCAACCGCCGCACCAAATCCTCAAAGTCCTCGTACAGGTGCGCCTCGTGTAGGGACGGGGGAATCAACTCCGGGTACACGAGCCGCTTGGGCAACAGCGGCCACGCCCCGCAGTAGATGCTCTCCACGATGGCGATGCCGAAGAACTCATGGATGGCCGTGCTGACCACCACGTCCGCCTGCCAGAGGAGCCGCGCGTACTCCTCCGCGTCCGCGTGGCCGTAGTGGACAAGGCGGCCCGCAAAGGCTTCTTTCGCCTGGAGGAACTCCTGCGGCTTCTGGCGGAAGTTCTCGCCGGCCAGGGCCAGGCGGAAGGGCACGCCTTCCTCGGCGAGGATGGCAAGCGCCCGGAAGAAGACTTCGGGCTGCTTGTCGTATTCCCATCGCTGATTCCACAGCACCAGCGGCGGGCGGGTGCGGGGCGGCGCGTGCTCCCGCGCGGCGTCCAGCCGCCGCAGATCGCACCCGACGGGCAGGACGCTGGACTTGGCCCGAAGTTGCGGGACCGTCTCCAGGTGGTTGTAGTCGGGAAAATGCTTGAGCAGCCTGGGGAGTTCGTCAAAGAACTGCTCGCGGTGGAACGCCGAGTTGAAGAACACCCAGTCGGCGCACAGCCCCGTCATGAAGTTCATGAACCCGTAGGTCAAGTCGTGGCTGGCTGCCGGCGCCAGGGGGTACGACAACTGGGTCTCGTGGAAGTACGCGGCAATGGGCGTGTCGGCGAAACGCGGGCGGGTCAGGCCGAGAAAGTAGGGGAGATTCACCATGTCCGTAACCAGGAGCAAGTCCGGATCTTGCTCCATGCCCTGGCATCGGCTGGCCAGTTCAAGCGCGGCCCCGTGCATCCGCCACTTCCAGAAGCGGCCTTCCATGGGCCAAATCTCAATCGCGTGCTCGCGGCTGGCCGCCTGGTACCCCTCGGCCCACGCGCGGTGCGAACCGGTGAAATACGGCTCCAGCAAAACAACTCGCATGCTACCCTGTGCCGAACGTGTTCCCGCTCAGCCGACAATGAAGCCGGTCGGCTGCAGCGGCGGGTCAGGCGACCCTCGCAAGGGGCCAAGCACCTGATCTTCACTTAGGGCGACTACCGTAACATCTTCGTCAGGTATCACCGGGGCGGCATAGCCCGGCGAGTAAAAGAACACGTACTTATGCTGCTCGGACGTTCTCCTGACCTTCGCGGCGTCCTTACGGAGCTTGTCGTTGTTACCGGTACGAACGGCAGCGAAGACTTCCGCTGCAACGCTTGCCGAACGCGATGAGACGTCGCTGCCCGACGCTGTGCCCAAGTGGATCTCAATCGGCCATGCATCGGGGTGCCGGCGGGCGATTTCGTCGGCGGCTGCGAGCGAAGCGAGGTAAGTGAATGTCTGGTTTACCTGCTCAATGAGATTGAGCGGTCGCTCTTCCAGGGGATGCCGCCCCATCTCGGAGAACTTCAAACGAGCCAGAGCCTCAATCGGGTCAAGGGCGCAAAGTTCGCAAAGCGCGTTGAGAGTATCTCGGGCTGCCGCCACGATCCTGGCACGTAGCCGCTCCAGATCGTCCGCTGAATGGACCGTCTCAACAGGCATGACCGCTCCCTGGGTCGCCGACGCCGCCGCTACACGGCGTCAATCTCCGCCAACTCGTTCGGGTTGAGGAGCCTGTGCCTCGCCGTCAGGTATGTCTCGCACTCGTAGCACTTCCCGGCCTTGGCGCACGTGCTGCTGGCGATCTCCCAGCAGGGCGTGGAGCGGTCTTCGTAGGCCGTGCAGGTGGCTCGGTCCGCCTCCGAGCACCCCTTCAACTCCCAGCACGGGATCAGCCCCAGCAGGCGGCGAAGCCCCTCCTGATTGAGGCCCTTCTTGTGGATGAGATAGCGGATGCACTGGATCCACTTCAGGTCGTTGTCCGAATACAGGCGCCGATTGTTCTTGCGGGCGGGGCGGATCAGGCCGAACTGCTCGTAGAGCCGCAGGGTGCGCGGATGAACCTGCAAGAGGTCGGCGGCCGTACCAATGGTGTACAGAGGGGTGGATTCGCTGCGCATTTTCTTCTCACCTCGCCGAGCGGAGATGGTGGCACCGCGTTTCACCACCATTATAGCCTATCAAATGACTTTGTCAACTTTTCTACCAGCGAACCCAGCGCAACATGTGCGAAAACCGGCAACGAAAAAGGCCCGCTGGGGTGCGGGCCTTCTCAACCTGCGGCGACACTGCGCCGTGTCTAGGAACCCCGGTGCTCATCCGCATCTTGATGTTCGTCGCGCGCCGACGGCACGGCCGGCCGCTGCACCGCTCAGCCGCCCACGCCCACCTTGGGGCCAGCCCAAAGCCACAGCACCGCGAACAGGGCGAATAGCCCCAGCAACGCCAAATCCCCGAGACTCATGATTCACCCGCCGGAATGCCCAGCGCCTCCTGCACCGCCCGCAGGATGGCGTAGTAACTCACCCCACCCGCGAACCGAAAGACGCCGTTGATGGCCGTGAGCGGATAGGCCAGCCCGTGCTCCTCTACGGCCTTCACCACGTCGGCATACTTCGCCCGCATCTCCGGATCCGACAGTTCGTAGTACTCCACCTTCACCCTGTCGCCGAAGTCCTCCTGCAAATACTCGGCGACGATCTTCGTGGTCTCCTCCGAAGACCAGTGGGGTCCTCAGCCTCCGCTGAAGCAACTCTCCATCAGGTCGTTGCCGAAAACCGATACCACCACCTGCTCTGTCTCGTTTGTCTGCATCGCGTATCCTTTCTGAGGTTTGTTTCAAAGACAGGCCCACGGCCCGTCCGCTAGATGCCTCAAGTGCTGCCGCCTGTGCCGCAGGAAGAACCCTGCGAGACGGCGAACCCGCCCAGGGGATTGCCCCCCATGCCGAAAAGCGACATCTTTTTCTCCACGCCCTTCTGCCCGCAATGGGGGCACTCCACGTTTCGCGGGTCCGTGTTCATGGGAACCAGTTTCTCAAACTCCTTGCCGCAGTGTGGGCAACGATACTCGTAGATCGGCATAGACTAACGCTCCTCCATCCCTTCATCCAACAGACTCGTCAGGCGGCCAGCGCTCGCCACGCCCACGTGCTTCGCCACCAGTTCACCGTGCGGCGCGAACAGCAGAAACGTGGGCACCGCGCGCACCTGGAACTGGTACGCCAGCGCATTGCCCAGCGCCGAGCGCACGTTCAGCCGCACCACGGCCACCTGCCCCTCGTGCGAACGCTCAAACCCGTCAACGGCGGGCTTGGACAGCAGGCACGCGCTTCAGGTATTGGAATACAACTCCACCAGCACGGGCTTGCCCGCGGAGAAAAGCGCCGCGAACTCCCCTTCCGTGGCCACCGTATCGGCGGGCGTGCGCAAGTAGAGATACAGCGCGCCCACGATCGCCGCCAGAATCAGCAGCCCTATGTTCTCTCTCACAACCTTCGGAATCCTATCCACGGACACATACCCCTGCAGGGTATTTGAATTCTATCCCGAACGCGCCCGATTGTCAAATCGCCCCGCGCCCGGTAGCATTATCATTTGACTCTGCACGGGCTCTGTCTTGTGCTGGCACCGAGGTGCGACGCACTTTCGGAGGTACGCCGCACCTTGAAGATGGCCGCGGGCCTTCGCATTCACAAAGGCGGGCGCCAACAAACTCTGGAACCGAATCGGGGCCTGTCATCGGGGGCGGCGCCTGGCGCGATAAACTGTCGCCCCTGGGAGCGCGCGCGCCTGCGACCAGGCCGCGGCTCGCAGCGCCGAAAACGAGGCGGTGAGCGGCTGAGGATTCGCCAGATACGCCTCGGTGATCTCCTTGCCTGCGCGGATCATCTCTTCCGCGTGGCCGAAATCCCACATGGAGATGCCCTGAAACGCGGGGATGCGGATGTGGTGCAGCGCCACGGCAGGATTCCCCGCCGCCTCTTCCAGGTCGTCCAGCAACTGCTGATAGATGAGCGTGGTCAGCATGCGCTGGATTATGTCAACCAAGCCGTGCACTTCGGTCACCGGCTCGCCCGAATACCCCAGGTCTATGGCGTAGATTTCCGTCGCGCCCTTGGCCATTGCGATCTCTATGGGCACATTGGCGACGATACCCCCATCCACCAACTGCGCGCCGTGATACACATACGGCGGGAAAGTAACGGGCAGCGAGGCGCTGGCCATGACCGCGTCCACGATCAGCGCCGAAGGGTCGTCGCCGAACAGGTAGAGCGTGGCCGTGTTGAGGTCGGCGGCCGTCGTGTACAGCCGCACGCGCAGGTCGGCGAACCGCGTAACCCCAGGCGGCAGGTTCCGGATGACCAGGTCGCGCAGGCGGGCGCTGGACAT
>DAOTVT010000241.1:0-4010 GCA_034436295.1 Anaerolineae bacterium
TCCACAGGCCCAAGTCGGAGAAAGACAAGAAGAGTTCATCGGCGGCTCCCCTTGCGCCCGTGGCGTGGAGGGAGCGGCGCGTGTGGGACCTCATCGCGTAGGGGAGGCGGCATGCCCTTCATCCTCATCACCAACGACGACGGCATAGATTCGCCCGGTCTGGTGGCGCTGAAGCAGGCGCTGGAGCGGCTGGGCGAGGTGGCAGTGCTCGCGCCCGCCCACAGTTGGTCGGCTGCCGGCCACACCAAGACCATGCACAAGCCCATGCGCGTCCGGCGCGGGGCCCTGGCCGACGGCTCCGAGGCGTGGGTTACCACAGGCTCGCCCTCGGACTGCGTGGCGCTGGCGCTGCTGGGCATTCTGGACAGGCGGCCCGACCTGGTGGTGTCCGGCATCAACAAGGGGCCGAACATGGGCGAGGACGTAACGTACTCGGGCACGGTGGCCGCCGCCATGGAAGCCGTAGTCTCCGGAATCCCCGCCATCGCCGCTTCGGTGGACGGATGGGAGGGGTGGGATTTTGAGCCGGCGGCGCGGGTGGTGGAACAGGTGGCGCGCGAGGTGCTGGCGCGCGGCCTTCCCCCTGGGGCGCTGCTGAACGTGAACGTGCCTGCGCTCCCCTACGAGGCGCTCAAGGGCATCCTGGTTACGCGCCTGGGCCGCCGGGTATACAAGGACGTGCTGATTGAGCGCAAGGACCCGCGCGGCGAGAGTTACTACTGGATCGGCGGCGACCCGCCCGACGGCGAGCCGCTGGAGGGGACGGACTTCTGGGCCATCAAGCACGGCTACGTCTCCATCACGCCGCTCAAGTTAGACCTGACGGATTACGCGCTGATGGAGAGCGTGCGCGACTGGAAACTACAACTGACGAGGTGAGAGCCCATGGAATTCTGGGAAGTCATCCTGACGCGGCACAGCGTGAGGCAGTTTCGGCAGGATAAGCCGCTCAAAGAGGCGCAGGTGGAGAAGTTGCTGGAGGCGGCCATTCGCGCGCCCTCTGCGGGCAATCGGCAGCCGTGGCATTTCTACGTGGTCTGGTCGCAGGATGTGAAGGACGGGCTTGCGAAGGCCGCCTTTGATCAGAGGTTCGTGGCCGAAGCGCCGGTGGTCATCGTGGTCTGCGCGGACGCGGCGCGGTCGGCGGCGCGGTACGGCAGCCGCGGGCGCGACCTGTACTGCATCCAGGACACGGCCATTGCGGCCACGCACATCCTGTTGGCCGCGGTGGATATGGGGCTTGGTGCGTGCTGGGTGGGCGCCTTTGACGAGGAGCAGGCCGCCGCGGCGCTGCGGCTTCCGGCGGTGCTCCGGCCCGTGGCGATTCTGCCCATCGGCTACCCCGCGAAGGAAGGGGGCCCGCGCACCCCGCGCCGGGGAATGAGCGAAGTGGTAACGGTCGTCAAGTAGCGGACGTCGCGCGAGTCGGCGGGTTGTCGGCGGGATGAACCTGGCGTCCATCCCGCCGTTGCATATCCGCAGCCTAGCGGCCCGCGCCCCAATTGCGGATGATCTCCGCGGCCTGGGCCTGCGGCACCGTGCGCTGCTCGCCCAGGTCCAGGTTCTTGATGGTAACCTGCCCCTGTGCCGCCTCGTCGGGGCCCAGAATCGCGGCGAAGGGGATGCCCTTCCGCCCCGCGTAGCGGAGTTGCTTGCCCAGCGATTCGGCCTCAAAGTACAATTCCACGCGCAGGCCCTGTTCGCGCAGGGCGCGGGCGAAGCGAAGCGTCTCGGCCAGCAGGCCGGGGTCAAACTGGAGCACCAGCACCTCCACCAGCGTGCGACGCAGCGACGCCGGGAACATGTGGAGTTCGTCCATCACGTCTATGATGCGCTCAATCCCGATGGTGGTGCCCGTGGCCGGGTAGCCCCTGCTGGAGAACATCTCAATCAGACGGTCGTACCGCCCGCCGCCGGTGATGCTGCCGATTTTCGGCTCCTCCACGACGGTCTCGTAGATGGGGCCCGTGTAGTAGTCCAGGCCGCGCACCATGGCGAAGTCAATCTGGTAGGCGCTTTCGGGCACGCCCATGGCGCCCAGGTACGACACCAGGTCCTTCAGTTCGGCGAGGCCCTCGGCCGCGATGTCTATGCCTTCCAGCCGCCGCGTCATCTCGGGGATGATGGCCGCGCTGTCGCCTCGGATTTCCAGCAGGTCCACCATGCGCGCGATGACGTCTTCGGCGATGCCCGCGTCCCGAAGTTCCTTGCGGACTCCGTCCATCCCGATGCGGTCCAACTTGTCAATGGAGCGATACAGTTGCCCCAGCGCCTCGCCTGCGACACCCGAATAGATGCCGATGCCGGTGAGCACCTTGCGGTTGTTGATACGCGTGGTGTAGCGCTGGAAGCCGAGCCGCTCCAGGACGGTGTAGATGACCGCGATGATTTCGGCGTCGGCCAACATGCTGGCGGAACCCACGATGTCGGCGTCGCACTGGTAGAACTCCCGATAGCGGCCCTTCTGGGGGCGTTCGGCCCGCCACACGGGGGCGATCTGATACCGCTTGAAGGGAAGCAGCAAGTCGGGATTCATGGCGACGACGCGGCTCAATGGCACCGAGAGGTCGTAGCGCAGGGCGAGCGCCTCCTGCCCCTGCCTCTGGCGCACGTCGTAGATGAGGCGTTCGGCGTCGGGGCCGTACTTGCCCATGAGCGTCTCGGCCAGTTCCACAGCCGGCGTGTGCAGCGGCTCAAACCCGAACTGCTCAAACACGGTGCGAATGGTGTTCATGACGTAGTCGCGGAGAATCATCTTCTCCGGCAGGATGTCGCGCATTCCCCTGGGCAGGCGCGGCGTAATGCGGTCGGGCATGTTCACACTCCTCTGACGATGCACTTCGGGATTGTTGGCCTTTTTTTACCACATCTGGCGGCAGATTGCAAAGCGCCGCGGTCGGCAAGGCGGGTGCACGGCGCGCCTCGCCCACTGGGAGAGGGCTAGGGGGAAGGGCATTTGGATCACGAAGGGCACGAAAGGGCGCGAAAACCGCGAAAACGAAGGGGCGCGGATGTCCACCCGCGCGGGGCTAAACCCCCGCGCTGAAAGAACGAAGCCCCTTCGGGGCTGACGCCAGCCGCGCGGGGCTTCGCACCTCACCCCCAGCCTTCGGCTTCCCCCTCTCCGCCCGTGGAGAGGGGGAACGAGGGGGTGAGGTTGGCATGACCGCGCCAGCCCGATGCGTCGGCGTCGGACATAATACCCTTCGTGTGCATTCGTGTTATTCGTGGATGACGCCAGCCGCGCGCCGGCAGATGACGAAAGCGCGTCGCATGCACGCTCAATTTGACACAAGGCCGGTTGTGAATATACTTGCACGTTGCTATGCGGCATGCAAGCCAACTTGACCGTTAGGGTCAGTGTGGATATAATGCGTTTGCCGACGTGGTGGGCATGCCCCCGTTTCCGAGCCGACGTAGCTCAATCGGCAGAGCAGCGGTTTTGTAAACCGCGGGTTGCGGGTTCAAGTCCCACCGTCGGCTCCAGGACAGCCGGCGCGGCAGCCCACGCCGGTTGTGATTCGTAAAAAGGCATTTTCGTGGGCAGGTACCCAAGCGGCCAAAGGGGACTGACTGTAAATCAGTTGGCTCAGCCTTCGGTGGTTCGAATCCGCCCCTGCCCACCTGGCTGTATGGCGGCTTAGGCCCACGTAGCTCAGTCGGTAGAGCACATTCTTGGTAAGAATGGGGTCACCAGTTCAAGTCTGGTCGTGGGCTCCACACGATCGGCCGCGCCGAGACGTATCGGTTCAGCGCTTTGTGTACAGGAGGAATCTAGATGGCTAAGAAAGTATTTGAGCGGAAGAAGCCCCATGTGAACGTGGGGACCATCGGGCACATTGACCATGGCAAGACGACCCTGACGGCAGCGATCACGAAGGTGCTGTCGCTGAAGGGTTGGGCCGAGTATCGCCCGTTTGACAGCATTGACAATGCGCCCGAGGAGAAGGCCCGCGGCATCACGATTGCCATTGCGCACGTGGAGTACGAGACCGAGAAGCGGCACTACG
>DAOTVT010000242.1:0-23540 GCA_034436295.1 Anaerolineae bacterium
CCGCGGGCCATCCCCCCGCCGACGGCCCAGATGCCGCCCCGGCGTCCGCTGCGGGATGCCCGACGGCGCGAGGGGTTCGCCCGCGGCCTCGCGTCAGATGTACAGATGGTGCGGGTCTATCTCCTCGCGCAGGAGGCGCAACTCCTCGGCGGTGGGCGGGGGCGTCTCCTCTATGCGGTCGGCCAGCAGGAGTTCAAACCCCGTGTTCTGGATGACCTGCTCCACGGTTACGCCCGGGTGCACCGCCAGGAGTTTCATCCGCTTGGTGGCGTCGTCAAACCCCATGAGCGCCAGGCTGGACACGACGCGGTAGGGGCCGGTTCCTGGGGGCAGGCCCGCCGCTTCGCGCGCGCCCGGGCCGGTGAGGTAGCCCGGCGTGGTGATGAAGTCCACCTTGGGGACGAAGCGCCGGGCGTCGTGCTGCATGATGGCGATGGTGCGCCAGCAGTGGGAACCCACGTCGTTGGCGCCGCCGCTGCCGGGCAGGCGGGCCTTGGGGCGGGCGTGGTCGCCGATGACGGTGGAGTTCAGGTTGCCGTAGGGGTCAATCTGCGCGCCGCCCAGGAACCCGTACTCTATGAACCCGCGCTGGGCGGTCTCCATGGTGTCGCAGATGCCAGTGGCCGACAGGGCGCGGTGGAAGGTGCGCTCCTCCCCCACGGCCAGCGGCAACTCCTCCAGGATCGCGCCCGTGCCGCCGAACTCAAAGACGGTTACCAGGTTGGGCGCGTGGAGTTTCTGCGCCAGCGCCGCCGCCAGCATGGGGATGCCCGTGCCGATGAAGGCGGTGGTGCCATCCTCCATGAGGCGCGCCGCCACGCAGATGAGGAGTTCGCGGGGGTTGTATGCGGTGCTCATGGTTGCCCTCCCTTGCGATAGCGCAGGCTCTCCAGGCGGTCGCGCCCGATGATGTCCATGTACTCGTCGTGGTTCTTGGGGCCGTACACGTACTTCTGGAGGTAGGCCTGGGCGGTGTCGGGCTGCTCCATCTCCTTGACCCACTCGCGGATGAGTTCCTCGTCGCGGCGATAGACATAACACATCTCGCCTGGGTGAGAGCCGAAGGGCGCATGGACAACGGCGTCCACCAGGTAGTAGGGGATGACGGTTCGGTCGGGGCGCTTGCGGATTTCCTCGGTGGGGATGATTTCCTCGGCGCTGACGATGAGGCGCTTGCAGGCGCGGGCCATTTCTGTGGCAAACCCCGCGATGCCGTCAATCTGGCAGTTGCCGTAGCGGTCGGCGCGGTGCACGTGGATGAACCCCACGTCCAGGATGAGGGCGGGGAGCAGGGCGACCTTCTCGCCGGTGAAGGGGCACTCCACGACCTTCGCCGCGCTGTACTTCAGCGTGTCGGTGCCGAGCATGGAGCGGACAGGGATGAAGGGCACGCCCATGGCAGCGGCCTTGAACCGCCAGGTGATGCCGCCGTTGGACCATTCCACCACCTGCTGCACCCGACCGCTCTCCACCTCGCGGCGCAGGTTGGCCGAGATGCCGTACACCTCGTTGCCGATGTAGGTGATGTCCAGCGCGCGGACCCGACCCGTCGCGAGGAGCAGGTCCAGTTCCATGACGCCCTGGCCGGCAACGCGGAGGTCCTTGTACCCCTGGCGGATGAGTTCGCGGACGAGGGACATGGGGCAGCGGACGGTGCCGTAGAGTTCGGTGCCGATGTACGCGCCGTCAAACATGAAGCGCGAGATGGCCTCCTGCTCCGACATTAGTTTGTCCACCAGGGCCTTGTTCTTGTGCAGGCGGTTCCACTCTCGGAAGGCGTTCATGTCGGGCGGCTGAATCAGTGGGCCGATGCCAGATTCCACTACATGCATGGTTCGCCTCCTTTGCTAGTTGCCAGTCCGTTCTGGCAGTGCCGTTCATGCCGAGCAGAATGACCTGGTTCTTGGCGGAAACGCGGTACGATATGCGGGCTTGCCGCGCCGCGCCTCCACCGCGGGAAGCGCGCCAGGGCCGCAGCGGCCGGTCTTGCCCCTCCTGCGTGCTCCGCGCTTCGGCGGACTTGCCGTTGCGGTGCGGGCGGGTACGGCAGAGGCCCCCTAGAGATGCTGCGCGAACCACTGGGTGGATGCGGTGATCACCTCCTTTTCCCAGGCGACGGATGAAAACGTGTGGTCGGCGCCCTCTATCATCTTCAGCGCCTTGGGGCCGGTCAATGCCTGCATGTACTTGTGCGCGTCGTCGGGCGGGACCGATGCGTCCGCGGTGCCCTGGACGACGAGGGTGGGGCCTGCAAATCGGCGGAGTTCATCCAGCGGGCGGACGGCCATCATCTGGCGGATGAATTCGTGGCCGACGACAAGTCCGCCGATGTCGTAGCCGGACGGGTGAGGCGCGGGCGGGCGCGATGCGTTGGCCGCGCCTTTGGTGAGGACCTCGGCCAGGTTGGCGGGCGCCGCCCAGAGGACCAGGGCGCGCACGCGGGGGTCGCGCCCCGCCAGGCAGGCGGCCACCAGCCCGCCCAGGCTGAGTCCCAGGACGCCCAGGCGCGCCTTGTCTATTTCCGGCTGGGCGCTCAACCAGTCCAGCGCGGCCGCGGCGTCGGAGATTTCGCCCTCAATGGTCATGTCGGCGAAGTCGCCCTCGCTCTCGCCGGAGCCGCGGAAGTCAAACCGAAGCGCCGCAATGCCGTGTTGGGCGAGATGTCGGGCCTGTTTGGTGAAGATGAAGTGGGATTCGCTGCGGTGGCCGGTGAAACCGTGGAGCAGGGCGACGGCGGGGCAGGGGTTTGGGCCTTCGGGAAGGTGCAGCATGCCGTAGAGGTTCTGCCCCTGGTTTTGGAAGACCACGAGTTTTTCCATCTGCGGCCCTCGCTATTGAGATGTTTGGCCCTCGGTCAAGGGCGCGCCGGCACGTAGAGTTGGCCTATGGTCAGGGTTGTGCTGACTCGGGCGGCGCGGCAGATCGCGCCTGATACAGCATGATCTCCGCCTTCTCCAACAGTTGCTCCGCAGAATCGGCCTGCTCAGGGAAGTGGGCAAGGCCGATGTACAGAACGCGCGTGGGCGCGGCGTCGTCCGAGGCGGCCTGGTAGTCGGCCTGGGCCTTCTGCGCAAGCGCGGTCGCTTCGTCCGGCGCGGCCATGGGCAGAATCGCGGCGACTTCGCTCACGCTGTATCTCCCCAGGATGATGTCCTCGTTGCCCTGCTGGCGGAGGACCGCCGCAAGGGAGCGGGCCTCTTTGTCCAGGGCGGCCAGTCGGCCCTCCTGCGGGATTCTCCGACCCTCCACGCTGGCGAGGAGAAGGGCCAGCGGGTAGTTGTGGCGGGCGGCTCGCGCGCACTCGCGTTGGAGCGCCTCAATCATGTACTGGCGGTTGTAGAGGTCGGTGCCTGGGTCGCGGGTCGCCAGGTAGTAGGCGTCGTCGGACGCGCCCTGTTCGGCGAAGTCCATGTAGCGGACGCGAAACACGGTGTCGCCGACGCGGAGCAGGTCGCCGTCGCTGAGTTCGGCGCGCTCAATCTGCTCGTCGTTGACGAAGGTGCCGTTGCTGCTCTCCAGGTCCACCACCACGGCCGTGCGTTCGGTCAGCAGGATTTTGCAGTGCTGGCGGGAGACTCTGCTATCCCACAGGCGCAGGCCCGCGCCCATCTGCCGCCCCAGGATGGTCTCGGGTTCGCGGATGATGAACGCGCGGGATAGGCCCCCGCCGACCAGGGGGATGAGCCAGAGCGCGCGCACCGGATTCACCCGAGGCATGTCGGAGCGGGAAATCATCACGGTTTGCTCCAGGGGAGGCGCGGCGAGTTTGCCGGGATGCCGCGCGGCGGGCGTATCCACCTTCTTGCGGGGATCGTACCCTATCAAGGCCATATCCGCCTGCTCCTTGTCGCAGAGTCCAGTGGATTATAGCATGTTCCGCGCAGAGTGCAAAGCGCAATGAGTTGTAACCGCGAATAACACGAATCCACGCGAATGGAAAACAGACATGACCATCAACGCACCATGTGCTCTTGCGATGCTGAAATCCGCGAATAACACGAATCTACGCGAATGAAGAACGTGCGACGCACCTCCGAGGTGCGTCGCACGTTGGGAGTTGCACCCTGGGAGTTGTAACCGCGAATAACACGAATCCACGCGAATGGAAAACAGACATGACCATCAACGCATCATGTGCTTTTGCAACTCTGAATCCCGCGAATAACACGAATGCACGCGAATGAAGAACGTGCGACGCACCTCCGAGTGCGTTGCACGTTGGGAGTTGCACCCTGGGAGTTGTAACCGCGAATAACACGAATGCACGCGAATGCAAAACAGACCCCAAGGGTCTCCGAGACCCTTGGGGTCTTGGAAAGGATTGCCTCGGCGCTTCGCCCCGCACTGAATGCAAGCCCCACGCGGGCGACGAGGGTGGGCGCTTGTTGACGGCAGCCGCCATTCCGAATACCATAGGCGCAGGGTCTCGGAGGCGGATACATGGGTCTGGGAACCCTGCCATTTGAGGAGATGTATACGCGGGTGTACGAGGTGGTCGCCCTGATTCCCGCGGGGCGCGTCGCTACCTACGGTCAGGTCGCGCGGATCGTTGGGCCGCCGTGCACGGCGAGAATGGCCGGCTGGGCGCTTCGGGCGATGCCCGCGGGCCTGGACATCCCCTGGCATCGCGTCATCAACGCTCGCGGCGAGATCAGCACGGAGTTCCGCGAGCAGGAGGCTGCGCTGCAACGGCGGCTGCTGGAGGCGGAGGGGGTGGAGTTTGACGCGCGGGGCCGCACCGACTTGCGCCGCTTCCAGTGGGCCGGGCCGGATCGGGCCTGGCTGGTTGCGCACGGATACCCTGTGAGCGACGAGGGCGAGGAGCCACGGCAGTTGGAGTTGCTGTAGCGTGCGCCCGCGGCAGCGCGGCAAATACGATTCCAAGGAGTTCCGGTGGAAACGCACAGACTTGACATTGAGAATCCCCTGGCGGAAAAGGTGGAGCGCCTGCGAGGGCTGCTCCGAGATATGGGTTCTGTTCTGGTGGCCTTTTCGGGCGGGACCGATAGCACCTACCTGCTGGCCGAGAGCCTCACGGTCCTCGGCGCGGAGAGCGTCCTCGCCGTTACCGCCGACGCGCCCATACACCCCCGGCGGGAGATGCGCGAAGCCGAAGCGCTGGCCGCGCGGTTGGGCAGTCGGCACTTGCGGATTCCCCTGCCCGTGATGGCCGACGATGCGTTTGTCGCCAACCCGCCGGACCGCTGCTACGTGTGCAAGCGCGGGTTGTTGACCAGGTTGCGGGATATGGCCCGCGAGCGGGGGCTGGCCGTTGTGGTGCACGGCGCGAACGCCGACGACGCAGCGGACTATCGCCCAGGCCAGCGGGCGGCGGAGGAGGCGGGCGCTCGCGCGCCGCTGGCCGAGGCGGGCCTCACGAAGGCCGAGATTCGCGCGCTGTCGCGGGCGCTGGGGCTGCCCACATGGGACAAGCCGCCGCAGGCGTGCCTGGCCACTCGCATCCCCTACGGCACTCGGATTCGCGAGGAGGACCTGGCACGCGTGGAGCGCGCCGAGGAGTTCCTGCGGGCCGAGTTCGGGCTGCGGCAGGTGCGGGTGCGCCATTGGGGGCCGCTGGCGAAGGTGGAATGCGAACCCGCCGACTGGGCGCTGCTGATGACCGACTCGGCCAGGGAGCGGATTCTGCGCGCGTTTCGGGAGGTGGGCTACGTGTACGTGGCCCTGGATTTGGCCGGCTATCGGACGGGCAGCATGAACGAGGCGTTGGGGATGCGGGAGGAGAAGCCCCTTGGATGAACTTGAGTTTGCGAATCCGGATTTGTTTCGCGACGACCGGAAAGGCGCGCCCGAAGTCATATTCGCAGGGACGAAGACGGCGGAACAATGTCTTGCCATCGCTCAGACCTTCCTGCGGATGCGGGGGCGCGCCATCTTGAGCCGCGTCCCGCCGGAACTGGAGGCGCGATTGCGCGCGGAGTTTCCGACGACGCCTGACCCTGAGAACCCGCAAAAGCCGTGGCTAGAGTGGGACGGCGAGGCGCGCGCGGCCGTGCTGCGGCGGGCGGGCGGGGAAGTGCGGCCGTCGGGCGGGCGCGTGGGCATCATCACGGCGGGGACTTCGGACATTCCGGTGGCGGCCGAGGCGGCGCTGATCTGCCGCGAGATGGGCTGCGAGGTGTTCAAGGCCCACGATGTGGGCGTCGCGGGGCTGCATCGCCTGTTTGAGCCGCTTCGGGCGCTACTTCGCGATGCGCGGGTGGATGTGATCATCGTGGCGGCGGGGATGGATGGCGCGCTGCCGTCCGTGGTGGCGGGGTTGGTGGATGTGCCGGTCATCGGGCTGCCCACGTCGGTGGGGTACGGCTTCGGCGGGGGCGGCATCGGCGCGTTGACCTCCATGTTGCAGACGTGCGCGCCTGGGCTGGCCGTGGTGAACATAGACAACGGCGTGGGCGCGGGCATCATGGCGGGCTTGATCGCGAATCGGGTCGCGGCCGCCCGACGGGAAGGGGGCGCAGAATGAGCCGCGCGGTGTATTTTGACTGCTTTTCAGGGGCAAGCGGCGACATGCTCCTGGGTTCGCTTCTCCATGCGGGCGTTCCGCTGGAGGGCCTGCGCGCGGCGCTGCGGGCGCTGCCACTGGACGGCTACGAGATTGAAGCGACTGAAGTCGTGCGGAATGGAATTGCGGGCCTCCGGTTTGAGGTTCGCGTGGACGCCGAACACCAGCCCCATCGCCACCTGGGGGACATTGAGGCGCTGCTTCGCGATGCGGGCGACGCGCTGCCCCCTCGCGCGCGGGAGCGGGCGCTGGCGATATTCCGGCGTTTGGCCCGCGCCGAGGCCAGGGTTCACGGCACAACGCCCGAAGAGGTGCACTTCCACGAGGTTGGCGCGGTGGACAGCATCGTGGACATCGTGGGGTTTGCGGTGGCCCTGGAACTGGCCGGCGTGGAGGAGGTGTACGCTTCGCCGCTGCCGTTGGGGCGGGGTTTTGTCCGCGCGGCGCACGGGATCTTGCCGCTGCCCGCGCCGGCCACGCTGGAGATTCTGGCCGAGTCGGGCGCGCCCACGTACCCCGTGGACGCGGAGGGCGAAACCGTTACGCCGACGGGCGCGGCGATTTTGAGCGAGGCCGCGCAGTTCCGCCAGCCTGAACTGCGGATCAGTCGGGTGGGCTACGGATTTGGCAAGCACGAGGGCTTCCCGTGGCCCAATGCGGTGCGCGCGTGGGTGGGCGAAACGCGGGCCAGCGAACACGAGCGGGTTGTGCTCTTGGAGTGCAATCTGGACAACGCCACGGGCGAGGCTTTGGGGCACGCCATGGAGCGGCTGTTCGCCGCGGGCGCGCTGGACGTGTGGTTCACGCCGATTCAGATGAAGAAGAATCGCCCTGGCGTGGTCCTTTCTGTCATTGCGGCTCCGAGCGATGCGGAGGCGTTGGCTGCCGTCGTGCTGCGCGAGACGCCGACGCTGGGCCTGCGCTGGCTGGAGGTGGAACGCCGCACCGCCGAACGGCGCACGGAGACGGTGCAGACGCCGTGGGGCGAGGTGCGCGTGAAGGTGAAGATGCTGGACGGCGGAGTCGCGCTGCGGCGGCCCGAGTACGAGGACTGCGCGCGCATCGCCCGCGAGCACGGGATTCCGCTGGAAGACGTGGTGCGCGCTGCCCTGGCGGCGACGTGAGGCCGGCGCAGCGCATCCCTTCTACAGCCGCAGTATCGTCCTCGCGATGGTGAAGTAGATGAAAAGGCCGGTCGCGTCCACCAGCGTGCTCATGACGGGGCCGGATACGACGGTGGGGTCAATGCGCAGTTTGTGGGCGATGATCGGCAGCAGCGCCCCCAGGCTGTTGGCCCACAACACGATGGCCCAGATGCTCACGGCCACGGCGATGGCCACCCAGACGGTGGTGCCCCAGGTCAGGGCGCGGATGAACGCGACGGCGGCCATCATGGCCCCCAGCACCAGCCCCACCCTGGTCTCGTGCCAGTAAACGCGGAAGATGTCCTTCGTGTCCACGTCGCCGATGGCCAGCGCGCGGATGATGGTGCTGGTCGTCTGCGAGCCGGAGTTTCCGCCTGTGCCGATGAGCAGCGGGACGAAGAAGGCCAGCGAGACGACCTGACTGAGCGTGGATTCAAAGTGGCGGAGCACCGAGCCGGTGAACGTCTCGGTGATGAAGAGCAGCAACAGCCACCCCAGGCGCTTGCGCGCGACCCAACTGACCGCCGTGGAAAGATACGGTTTGTCCAGCGGCTCAGCGCCACCGAATCGCTGGATGTCCTCGGTGGCTTCTTCTTCCAGGATGTCGGCGACCTCGTCGTAGGTGATGATGCCGAGCAGGTGATTCTCGTGATCCACGACGGGCAGGCCCAGGAGGTCGTAGCGCGTCATGAGCCGCGCGGCTTCTTCCTGGTCTGCGTCGGCGCGGACTGAAATCACGTCGCGGTTCATGATGTCGCGGATGAGGGTCTGCGGGGCGGCTACGATGAGTTCGCGAAGGCTCACCACGCCGACCAGGTGGTTCTCATCGTCCACCACGAACAGGTAGTAGGCCGTGGCGGTGTCGGGGGCGACTTTGCGAACGTGCTGGATGGCCTCATCGGCCGTCATGTGCTCGTTCAGGGCGACTTGCACCGGCGACATGAGGCCGCCCGCGGTGTCGTCTTCGTGGGCGAGCAACGGAAGGACCTCGTGCGCGTCCTCCATCTCCTTCAACACTGCGGCGGTGGTGGCGTCGGGAAGGTCGCCCAGGAGGTCGGCTGCTTCGTCCGGCTCCATTTCGTCCACGATGTCGGCCAGGGCGTCAACGGGCAACTTCTGGGCCAGTTCGGCGGCGTCCTCCTCTTCCATTTCTTCCAGGATGTCGGCGGAGTCTTCCGTGTCCAACTGGGGAAGCAGGGCTTCCTGGTGTTCCGGCGATAGTTCCTCAAACACGTCAGCCTGGTCGGGCGCGTTGAGCGATTCCAGGACGCGAATGGCCGCCTGGATGTCGTCGGCTTCCAGCAGCGCGCGAACGGCGCGGAGCGCGGCATCTACCCGAGTCTCTTCCATCGGCTCACCTCCCTTCCCCGTGGCGAAAATAAAAGCCGAACACCTGGCCCCAGGCGTGCTGGGCTATCAGTTGGATAGATGCCAAGCGTATCGGCTCGGTAATGCTACCGCGGAATTGGCGGCTTGTCAAAAAGAGTCGGCGAGCCATCGCGCGCCGACGGCCCCGGCTTGTCTTCGCGGTTCCTATCGGCCTGCGCCGCGCCTCTTGGCGACGCCCTTCTGCCTGACCGACCGTATCTGGCGGATGAAGGAGAAGGCGGCGCGGGCGATGGCCAGGCCCTCCACAAGCCCTATGCCTGCGAGGAGCGAGGGGCTGTCTTCCTCCCCTGGCTCCTTGGGCGGGGCGAGGAGGTAGGCGACCGTCGCGCCCAAGACGCCGCCGACGAGGGTGCCGATGAAGATGACCCGTTCCCGTTTAGACATGGGAGTTCCTCCTTTCGGAGCGGCCCAGCGCGCGCAAGGCTGCGCGGACGCGCGCGCCTGTGGCCTCGCCCCAGACAAATGGGCTGATGGCCGCGCCGCCCGCCTGGCGGACTGCGCGTTCGGCCTGGTTGACATAAACTCGCGCAGGGCGCGTTACGCGCGGGATGTTGGCCTTGAGCCAGAGTACCCCGCGTATGCCGAAGTAGCAGGCGGCCCCGGCGATCAACACGCCGAAGAACGCCTCCACCGCCAACAGCACGACGGCTACGTCGCGCCACGTGCCCAGGTTCATGTTCCCCTCCTCGTCCTTGCCGCTCCCCTTGCAGGGGGCGGGCGCTCCCGCTTCTACAGAATCTCTATCTGGTAGTCCAGGAGTTCCACATCCCAGTGGCCGCGCTCCACCATCCGAACCACCGCGGTCAGCAGGCCGTGGGCATGGTCGGCGGCGGTGCTCACGGTTACGATGCCCAGAGTGGCCAGTTGCCACGAATCCTGGGTGTCCACCTCGGCGACGGCCACATTGAAGTCCTTTCGGATGTGCGCCACGATGGACTGCACGGTTTGCCGCTTCCCCTTGAGCGAGCCGTTGGACGGCAATCTCAATTGCAGGCGACATGTTGCGACAATCACGACACCGTTCCTACCGGCAGGCGGTTGGCTTCTCGCGGCGCGGTGGGCCACGCGAGGTTGGCGTACTTCTCGCCTTGCAAGCGGCGGGCGAGTTCCAACTCGGCGGGAGACAGCGAGCCTTCCGCCAGGCGCACGTTGAGCGCGCGCGAGATGCCCTGGCACAGGGCCTGCGCCGCCTCCGCGAACGACACGCGCCGCGAGAGCGCCTGCTCCAGCGTGATGGCCGCCGTCCGCAGCCTTCGGCGCAGGGCCTGGCGTTCCGAGTCGGGGAGGGCCAGCAAATCCACGATGGCCAACAGGTCGCCGTGGAGGGGCAGCGAGCCATGCTGGAGCAGGGCCTTGGATGTGCGGAACTGGGCGCTGCCCAGGAGTTTCCGCCCCCCGACGGTGATCTCATATCCGGCGAGCGTCTCAAAGCAGGCGGGCGCGGGATCGGCGGTTTTGCGGGGCCTGGCGCGGCCTACGGCCACTCCCAGGATTCGTAGCCCCTCGGCCAACCCTTCGCTCAGCCGCCTGTAGGATTCCACGATGTCGCCCGCCGCGCGCGGGTCATCCAGCGGGAGGGTGATGCTGTACGTCAGTTCGTCGCGGTGCAGGATGGCTCGCCCACCTGTAGGGCGGCGGACGCACGTGATGCCCTGCGCCTCGCAGGCCGCGAAGTCCACTTCCGCCGCCGACTGGCTCCGCCCCAACGAAAGGCACGGCGGATTCCACTGGTAGAAGCGCAGCGTGGGCAGGCTATCGCCGCGGGCGACGCCGGTCAGGATGGCTTCGTCCGCGGCCATGTTCCATGCGCCATCGTTGGCAGCCTCTATCAGTAACCGCCAGGTTGTGGGTGGGTACAAGATCGCCTCGCCTTGCCAGGATGACCTGATTATAGCCGCGCGGCGTGGGTGTGTCAACGCGCGCTCGGCGGGGCATTTTGCGCTGGGGGAGCGACATGGTTGTATTTGCGTCTAGGGGATGTCTCTCGTATAATGGGCTTGGTGCGGCAGCGTGGCCGCGCGTTTGTCGGTTCGTGAGAGATGAAAATGCCCGTGCTACGCTCTGGGATGCAACACTGTAAACGCCTGGCCGTATTCCAAGAGGCGTAGCCTTTTTCTTGCCGCCGGATAGGAGGAAACATGCCACACCGGGAGAAGATTGGCGCTGTACTCATCGTTGGAGCAGGCGTAGGTGGCATGCGCGCCGCAGTAGATTTGGCCGAGGCGGGACTCCAGGTCTATCTGGTGGAGGCCTCCTCTAGTCTGGGGGGCATTGTGGCGCAGTTGGGGTTCATGTTCCCCACCCACGACTGCGTCCTGTGCCGCGGGACTTCAGACCATGGCTATGGGTGCACTCGCCCGTCCATTACGCCGGCCCTTCTTGACCACAGCGTCCACCCCAACATCCATGTCATGACCCTATCGGAAGTCGTGTCTCTGGAAGGGCTTCCAGGGGACTTCACCGTAACCGTGCTCCACAAACCCCGATACGTGGATGTGCGTAAGTGCATCAACTGCGGGGACTGCAGCGAGGTGTGCCCGGTTGACCTGCCCGATCGGTTCCAGACCGGCTTCACCACGCACAAGGCTGCGTTCAAGCCCGCCCCTCGCGCCATTCCGAACGCCTACTTGATTGAGAAGGGGCACTATTGCCTGGACTGCCGCAAGTGCGAGGAGGTGTGCCCGACCAAGGCGATCAACCTGGACGAGGCGGAGACCTACGAGCAGATCAAGGTGGGCGCCGTGATTCTTGCGCTGGGGTATCGGCTGTACGACCCCAGCCGCGCCGCCGAGTATGGGTACGGACGATACCCGAACGTGATTACGAGCCTGCAGTACGAGCGCCTGGCCAGCCGTTCGGGGCCCACCGAGGGGGTTGTGCTGCGCCCCTCGGATAACCAGTTCCCCAAGAAGATCGCCTGGCTTCAGTGCGTGGGATCGCGCGACAAGGAACACCCCTACTGTTCGTCCATCTGCTGCATGTACGCGACGAAAGAGGCGCTGTTGGCCAAGCAGCGGGTGCCGGGGGTGGAGTGCGAGATCTTCATGATGGATGAGCGCGCGTTTAGCAAGGAATACAACGCGTACTACGAGCGGGCGCGCGATGAGTTTGGCGTAAAGTACACCCGCTGCCGCATTTCGGGCATCAAGGAAGATCCGAAGACCCACGACCTGATTCTGGACTATCAGACAGAAGACGGGAAACTGCACGAGTCGCGCTTTGGGCTTGTGGTCCTGTCGGTGGGAAGCGAGCCGCCGCCGAAGGCGAAGGCCCTTGCGGAAAAACTCGGCGTGGACCTGAACGCCTACGGCTTCTGCGAGACCGACAAGTTTGAGCCGCTGGACACGAGCAGGCCCGGAATCTACGTGTGCGGCGCGTTTGCGACGCCGAAGGAGATCGCCGAAACCGTCATTGACGCGAGCGGCGCCGCGGCGCGAGTCCTGGAATTACTGACCGGGGCCACACGCATCGCGCCGACGACCAAGCCTATCCCGCCCGAGCGCGATGTGGCCGGGGAGCCGCGCAGGGTAGCGGTGTACGTATGCGAGTGCGGGCAGGAAGTGGCCGGCGTGGTGGATGTGCCGGCGGTGGTAGAGCGCGCCCGCACGCTGCCGGAGGTTGTCGTCGCCGAGCGGGTGCAGTACGCCTGCCTTCCGGAGGGCCTGGCCCAGATTCGCGAGTCGCTGGAGAAGAGCGGGGCGAACCGCGTGGTGGTGGCGGCCTGTACGCCTCGCACCCACGAGGCGCTGTTCCAGCAGGTCTTGCGCGAGGTGGGTCTGAACCCATACCTTTTGGAGTTCGTAAGCATCCGCGACCATTGCTCTTGGGTGCATTCCAATGACCCTGTTGGCGCAACCCGCAAGGCCCATGAATTGATTCGGATAGGCGTGGCACGCGCCCGAACGCTCCAGCCGGTCCACAAGATTCGCAGCGATTTCCAGCGGTCGGCTGTGGTGCTGGGCGGTGGCCTCGCCGGGATGACCGCGGCGCTGGCCATTGCCGAGGGCGGGTACGACGTGTACCTGGTGGAGAAGAGCGAACAACTGGGAGGGCATCTCCGCCATCTTTATTTCACCGCCGAAGGCCCCGACCCTCAGCGACTGTTGCGGCAACTTATCAAGGACGTGGAATGCAACCCGCGCATCGCTGTCCTCAAATCCTCCGAACTCGTGGGGTTCGGGGGGCACGTGGGCAACTTCCGGTCGGTGATCGCCACGCGGAGCAATGGCCAGACGATCACGCAGACCATCTCCCACGGCGTTCTGATCGTGGCGACCGGCGCGAAAGAGTATCGGGGGCAACAGTACCTGTTCGGGCAGGATCCGCGCGTCATCACGCAACTGGACCTGGAGAAGCAGATCGCGACTTCGCCGGATGTGGCCCATGCGCTGAAGACGATCGTCATGATCCAGTGCGTGCGCGGCCCCGAGCCAGAGGCGGACTACTGCAGCCGAACGTGCTGCACGAACACGCTGAAGAACGCCATTCGCATCAAGCAGATCAATCCCGATTGCCAGATTTACGTCCTGTACAAAGACCTCATCACCTACGGGCACCGCGAAGAGTTTTACACAGAGGCGCGGCGGCGCGGCGTGATCTTCATGCGCTACGAGGACACCCAGCGGCCGGTCGTGCGCGTCGTCAACGAGGAGTTGCAGGTGGTGCTCAAGGAGCCTATCCTGGGCGAGCAGATTCTCATCAAGCCCGACATCGTTGCGCTGAGCATGGCCACGGTTCCCGCCGATACGAACCCGCAACTGGCCCGACTGCTGGGCGTGCCTCTGTCGCGCGAAGGGTTCTTCATGGAGGCGCATCTGAAACTGCGCCCCATGGATTTCATAGACGAGGGCATCTTCCTGTGCGGCCTGGCCCACTATCCCAAGTTCGTTGAGGAATCCATTTCCCATGCGTTGGCGACGGCCGGGCGGGCGATTTCTATTCTCGCCAAGCCCGCGCTGGAAGTGGGCGGCGTCGTGGCCTCTGTGGACGAGAGCAAGTGCGTGGCGTGCCTCACCTGCGTGCGCACGTGCCCGTTTGATGTGCCGGTGGTAGATCCCGAGCGGGTGGGCAACGGGGGCATCAAGGGCGCGGCCTACATTGACCCGGCGCTGTGCCAGGGGTGTGGCACCTGCACCGCCGAATGCCCGGCCAATGCCATCCAGTTGGCGCACTACCGCGATGATCAACTCGCGCTTTGCGATATGGATATCCTCGGAAGGTGGCAAGTCGTATGACGCAAGACACTGAGACGGCCGTATCTACAGCCACAACCCAGGCAGGCCAGGGAGAGACGTTTGAGCCGGAGATCACGGCGTTTACCTGCATCTACTGCGGGTTTATGTCGGCAGACACGGCCGGGGCGCTGCATTTCTCGTATCCAGCCAATGTGAAACTGCTCAAACTTCCCTGCACCGGGAAGGTGGATGTAGAATACATTCTGAAAGCCTTTGAGAACGGGGCGGACGGGGTTTACGTCATCGCCTGTCCGCTGGGCAACTGCCACCACTTGGAGGGGAACGTGCGCGCCACCAAGCGGGTGGCCTACGCCAAGAAACTCCTGGATGAGATTGGCCTGGGCGGCGAGCGCGTGGAAATCTTCTACATGTCCGGTGGGCAGGGCGGCGCTTTCGCCGAGGCCGCGCGGACCATGACCGAACGCATCCGCAAATTGGGACCAAATCCGCTGAGGAGGCGAACGGAAGGCTGCTAGAAGGCGTGGCCTCCGGGGGTGGCGGTCGCATCGCGACCGAGCAAGGCACGCCGCATGTGAGGTTGAGGCAATTTCTACCGGGCGGTGATGGGCATACGGGCAATGGGGCCCCCACGCACTCACGAAGGTGTGGGCTGGCAAAGGATTCCCAATGTCAGAGAAAACGCATAACCCGATTGGGGCCGCCCTGGTCATCGGGGGCGGCATTGCAGGAGTCCAGGCCGCGATTGATCTGGCCAACGCGGGGATCAAGGTGTATCTCGTGGAGCGCTCTCCTGCGATTGGCGGGAAGATGGCCCAGTTGGACAAGACCTTTCCCACCAACGACTGTGCCATCTGCATCATATCGCCCAAACTTGCCGAATGCGGACGCCATCCGAACATCACGATCCTGACTAACGCTGAGGTAACAGGGCTTATCGGCGAGGCCGGGAATTTTGTTGCCACGGTTCGCCAGAGGCCGCGGTACGTGGACCTTGAGCGGTGCACGAGTTGTGATGACTGCGCGAAGGTCTGCCCCGTGCGCCTGCCCGACGAGTACAATGAAGGGCTGCGCGAACGCACGGCGATATACCGACCCTACGCCCAGGCCGTTCCGAGCGCCTACGCCATCACCAAGCGGGGCACGTCCCCGTGCAAGAATGCCTGTCCGGCGGACACCAGCGCGCAGGGCTATGTGGCCCTGATTGCGCAGCGCCGCTATGCGGAAGCCTTTGAGGTTGTCCGCGAGTATAACCCTTTCCCGGCGACGGTAGGGAGGGTCTGCAATCACCCGTGCGAGAGCCAGTGCAACCGCGGCAAGGCCGATGCGCCGGTGGCCATCTGCGCGCTCAAGCGGTTTGTCGCCGACTACGTGTACGAACACGGGCTTGAGGGCACGGCGCCGAGCGTCTATGCGGTGAAGCCCGACCCAGCCGCCGCCGACCAGCCTGTGGCCGTGGTGGGCGCGGGGCCTGCCGGCCTGTCGGCGGCCTACTATCTGGCGCGCATGGGACACCCGGTTACCGTCTTTGAGGCCCTGCCGGTCGCGGGAGGCATGATGCGGGTTGGGATACCCGCGTACCGCTTGCCCCGTGATGTCCTGGACAGGGAGATTCAGAATATCCTGAATGCGGGCGTGGAATTGAAACTCAACACGCCAATACGGAACCTTAACAATCTGATGCAGCAGGGGTTCAAGGCGATCTTTCTCGCCATCGGGGCGCACCAGCCGCAGAAACTGGGCATCCCGGGCGAGGACGTGGAGGGCGTGTTCCACGGCGTTCCGTTCCTCCGCGCGGTGGCCTTGGGCGAGCACCCCGCCATCGGTCGGCGCGTGGTGGTGGTCGGGGGAGGCAACACGGCCATAGATACCGCCCGAACTGCGCTCCGACTCGGCGCGGACCAGGTGATGATCCTGTATCGCCGGGACCGCGACGCCATGCCGGCGAACCCGTGGGAAGTGGAGGAGGCAGAGCGGGAGGGTATCCGCCTACAACTCCTCACGGCTCCGGTGGAGGTGCTGAGCGACAACAACCATGTTGTCGGCGTGCGGTGCGTGCGGATGCGCCTGGGCGAGCCGGACAGCAGCGGGCGCCCGCGGCCCATTCCCATCCCTCGCAGCGAGTTCACCATCCCATGCGACACCCTTGTCGCGGCGGTGGCGCAGGCCCCCGAAATCTCGCTTCTGGACCCCGATCACGGCCTGGAGGTTACGCGCTTTGGCACGTTCCAGGTGGATCCGAAGACCCTTGCCACGAATCGGCCGGGCATTTTCGCGGGAGGCGACGCCGCCCGGGGGCCCGGGGCGCTGATAGAGGCCATCGCGGCGGGACGCCGGGGAGCACTGTCCATCCACCGCTATCTCAAGGGCGAGCCGCTGCTCACGCCGCGTGAGGAACTGCCGTTGCCGGTTGCCGAAATGACCGCGGACGAGGCGCGGGCAAGGGTGGCTGAAGGCAAAGCGTCCGCGCGGCCCAGGGCGGTCATCCCGACTTTGCCCGTCAGCGAGCGGCTTCGCGGGTTCGTGGAAGTGGAACTCGGCCTGGACGAGGAGGCCGCCGTGCGCGAGGCCGAGCGCTGCCTGGAATGCGGCATCTGCTCCGAGTGCCACCGCTGCGTCGTCGCGTGCAAGGCCGAAGCGATAGACCACCAGCAGGCGCCGATTGAGCGCGAGATTCCGGTTGGCGCTGTGATCCTGGCGAGCGGTTACAACCTGTACGATGCGCGCCGCTCTCAGGAATACGGCTTCGGGCGTTTCCCCAACGTGGTTACGGCCATGCAGTACGAGCGCTTGCTCTCGGCTTCGGGGCCGACGGCGGGACACGTGCTACGGCCGTCCGATGGCCGCGAAGCGCGACGCATCGCCTGGCTTCAGTGCGTTGGCTCGCGGGATACGCAGCACGACTATTGCAGTTCGGTATGCTGCATGTACGCCACCAAGCAGGCCCTTCTCACCCTGGAGCATGTCCACGGCGCGGAATGCAATGTGTTCCTGATGGACATGCGCGCCTTTAGCAAGGGGTTTGACGCCTACTTCGCCAGGGCGCAGGAACAGGGCATCCGCTACCACCGGTGCAGGGTTTCCAGCGTGAAGGAAGATCCCCGGACTCGGAGTCTGCTCGTAACGTTTACCGACGGGGATGGGGCGCTTCGGGAAGAAGTCTTTGACCTGGTGGTGCTAAGCGTCGGCATGGAGGTCGCGCCGGAGACCCGGCAATTGGCCAAGATGCTTGGGGTGGCCCTGCGCCCCGAAGGGTTCGCCAGGCCGCGCCCGTTTCGTCCGGTGGAGACCGACCGCCCGGGCGTGTTCGTATGCGGGGCCGTCGCCGATCCGAAGGACATCCCCGACAGCGTGGTGGAGGCAAGCGCGGCGGCCGCGGCAGCCCTGGAAGTCATCGGCAGGGCGCGGGGCACGCTGGTTGCTCCCAGGCCGATGCCGCCCGAGACGGCTGTGGCTCCCACCGATGAGCCTCGTATCGGGGTGTTCGTGTGCAGTTGCGGGAGCAACATCGCCGGTGTGGTGGACGTGGCGGCGGCCACGCGCTACGCGGCGACCCTGCCGGGGGTTGTCCATGCCGAGAACACAACCTATACGTGCTCTCCCGACTCGCTGAAGATCATCAAGGAGCGGATTCGCGAGCACAAACTGAATCGGGTGGTCGTTGCGTCGTGCACACCGCGCACGCACGAGCCGCTGTTCCGCGAGACCATTCGCGAAGCGGGCCTGAACCCTTACCTGTTTGAGATGGCCAACATCCGAGACCAGTGCTCGTGGGTCCATAGCAACGAGCCACAGCGGGCCACCCGCAAGAGCGAGGATTTGATCCGCATGGCGGTCTGGCGAGCGCGCACCCTGGAGCCGCTCTACAAGCAGGAGCAGAGCCTGTTCCACCGCGCGTTGGTGGTGGGCGGAGGCGTGGCGGGGATGACCGCGGCGCTCAGCCTGGCCGAGCAGGGCTTTCCCGTGTACCTGGTGGAGCGCTCCGAACGGCTCGGCGGGATGGCACAGCACTGGGCGCGTAGCGTGAGCGGGGCCTCGCCGGCCGCTGAGGTGGCCGACTTGATCGCGAAGGTTACCTCGCACCCGGATATTGAAGTGCTGCTCAATACCCAGGTCGTGAAGACGCAGGGGTTCGTCGGCAATTTCCAGACCACGGTAGCGAACGTTCACGAGCCGATGCAGCGCCTTCTGGAGCATGGCGTTACGATCATCGCGACCGGCGGCCAGGAATACCGCGGCCCTGCGTATGGGCTGGGCGCGCACCCGAACGTGCGAACTCAGGGCGACCTGGAGGCCACGCTTGCGGAATTGGAAAGCGGGCGACATGCCGATCACCCGCTGCGGAGGGCCGGCGCCACGATCGTGATGCTCCAGTGCGTGGGGCCATGGGACGAGGACCCGTCGCGGTCGTTCTATTGTAGCCGCATCTGCTGTTCCGTTGCGATGAAGAACGCCCTGCGCATCAAGGCGTTGAACCCGGCCGCGGCGGTTGTGGTGCTTCACAAGGACGTGCGCACATACGGGTTCCACGAGGCTCTGTACACCCAGGCTCGGAGCGCCGGCGTGGTGTTTATTCGCATTGACGAGGCGCCCAAGCCCCAGGTGGTGCCGACGGAGAGCGGGCTTGCCATCCAGGTGCGCGACATGGCGCTCGGCCAGGATGTGGCGCTGCAGGCGGATTGGCTGGTGCTGTCCAGCGCGCTGGTGCCTGCCGATGGGAGCGTAGCCCTGGCCGAGACGTTCAAGTTCTCGTGCACGCTGGAGGGGTTCTTCGCCGAGGCACATGTGAAACTGCGGCCGGTGGACTTCCCGGCCGAGGGGCTGTTCCTGTGCGGGGTGGCGCACTATCCGAAGACCATAGAGGAGGCCATGGCGCAGGCCCGCGCCGCTGCTGCACGCGCCGCGTCCATCCTGTCCAAGGATGTGTTGGAAGTTGGCGGCGTGGTTGCGACGGTCAGCCCGGAACGCTGCACCGCATGTCTCACGTGCGTGCGCATCTGCCCGTATGGGGCGCCGCGCATCAACCCGGAACTGGTGGGCGCGGGAGGAATCCAGGGCGCGGCGGAAATCAAGGCCGCGGCTTGCCAGGGGTGCGGCCTGTGCGTCGCCGAATGCCCGGCCAAGGCCATCCAACTGATGCACTACAAGGACCAACAGGTGCTCGCGAAGATAGAGGCTCTGCTAGCAGAAGCGGGAGGTGCGCGATGAACGAGTTTGAGCCTCAGATTCTGGCTTTCGCGTGCCACTATTGCGCGTATGCAGCCGCCGACCTGGCCGGGTCCATGCGGGTGCAGTACCCGCCCAACGTGAAGATCATCCACGTGCCGTGCAGCGGCCGGGTGGACGTGATTCATATCCTGCGCGCCTTTGAGCGCGGCGTGGATGGGGTATTTGTAGCCGGCTGACTGAAGGGCACCTGTCATTACCTGGTAGGTAATGTGGGAGCCGAACGCCGGGTCAACTATGTGAAGCGCCTGCTGGATGAGATTGGACTGGGGGGAGAGCGGATAGAGATGTTCTTCCTCTCCTCCTCCGAGGGGGCGCGGTTCGCTGAAATATGCAAGGAAATGACCGATCGCATCGGTCGGCTGGGCCCCAATCCCTTGGGCCCGAGTGCGGAATCGTGTGTACCGGACGTAAAGGAGGACGTTGAGAATGATAGTTGCAGAAGAGAAGTCGCTGGATGAAATCAAGGCCATGCTCGCGCCGTACCAGAAGGTGCTTATCGTGGGCTGTGGCACCTGTGTAACCGTGTGCTTCGCGGGCGGTGAGAAGGAGGTGGCCATCCTCGCCTCGGCCTTGCGCATGGCCACGGGCCTGGAGGGCAACCCCAAGCAGATTATGGAGGCCACGGTTCAACGGCAGTGCGAGTACGAGTACAACGAAGCCATCGCCGACAAACTCAAGGAGGCCGATGTGGTGCTATCGCTGGCCTGCGGCATCGGCGTCCAGACCATGAACGAGCAGTTCCCCGAGATGCTCACGCTGCCGGGGCTGAATACCACGTTCCTCGGTCAGCCCACCGAGCAGGGCGTATGGGTGGAGCGGTGCCAGGCCTGCGGCAACTGTGTGCTGGCCACTACCGGCGGCATCTGCCCCATCGCGCGCTGCTCCAAGAGCCTGCTCAACGGGCCTTGCGGCGGGTCGCAGGGCGGCAAGTGCGAGATCAACCCGGATGTCCCCTGCGCCTGGCAGCAAATCTACGACCGCATGAAGGCGCTGGGGCGGCTGGACGCGCTGTTGGAAGTCGCAGGCCCCAAAGACTGGCGCACAAGCCGCGACGGCGGCCCCCGGAAGATCGTTCGCGAAGACCTGCGTCTCAACAAATAGACAAACGTCCGCGAAGAATGGGAAAGGATAGCCATACTATGAAAGTAGGAAGCAATCTTGAGAAAATCCTTACCGCCGGATACTTCGCTGCTACGGGCGAACTGGGTCCCCCCAAGAATGCCGACCCAGAAGTGGTGCGCCGCAAGGCCGAAATCCTGAAAGGTTATGTGGACGCGGTCAACATCACGGATAACCAGACTGCTGTCGTGCGGATGTCCAGCATCTCGGTGGGCATTATGCTGCTGAACATGGGCATTGAGCCGACCATCCAGATGACCTGCCGCGATCGCAACCGCATCGCCATCCAGAGCGACCTGCTGGGCGCAGCGGCCTTCGGCATCAAGAACCTCCTGTGCCTTTCGGGCGACCACCAGCAGTTTGGCAATCACCCCATGGCCAAAAACGTGTTTGATCTGGACTCCATGGGCCTCTTGCGCATGGTGAGGGACTTGCGCGACGCGAAGAAGTTTCAGTGCGGCGAGGAGATCAAAGGACCGGCGCCGTGCTTCTTCATCGGCGCGGCGGCCAACCCCTTCGCAGACCCCTTTGAGTTCCGGCCCTACCGACTGGCCAAGAAAGTGGCAGCGGGCGCCGATTTCGTCCAGACGCAAATCGTGTTCAACGTGCCCAAGTTCCGCGAATACATGCAGCGGGTGGGCGACCTGGGCCTGCTGGACAAGGTGTACGTCCTGGCCGGCGTAAGCCCCATCCGAACCGCAGGTGCGGCCAAGTACATGGCGACCCAGGTCCCCGGCATGGACGTCCCGGAGGAGTACGTGCGGCGCATGGAGGAGGCCGTGAAGGGTATCCCCAAAGAGGATAAAGCCGCCCGCAAGGCCGCGTGGGAAGAGGAAGGCATCCGCATTTGCGTGGAGGTCATCCAGAGGGTGCGCGAGATTCCCGGGGTCGCGGGGGTCCACATTATGGCCATTGAGTGGGAAGAGGCTGTGCCCGAGATTGTGAAGCGCGCGGGTCTCCTGCCTCGTCCACAGGTCTAGCAAGTACAAGGAGTGGGGTATGCCCATCACCATCAGCACCGAACTGGCCGAATACGTCCTGCGGGAAACAGGCCAGAATGTGTACCTGTGCTACCAGTGCAAGCGGTGCACGGCCGGGTGTCCGGTGGCTCAGTTCTTTGACCTGACACCCAACCAGATCATGCGCGCGGTGCAGTTGGGGCAGCGAGACCTGGTGCTGCATTCTCGGACGATTTCGCTGTGTGCGGCGTGCATCACGTGCAGCACGCGGTGCCCCCAGGGGCTGGACGTTGCCCGCATCATGGACGTGCTGGAGATTGAGGCGCAGAAGGAGGGCATCAAATCCCCCGTGCGCGCCGTGCCGCTGTTCTACAAGGCCGCGCTACGGGGCATTCGCTGGTTTGGGCGCATGTACGAACTGGGCCTCATGGCCGAGTTGTACCTGCGGCTGTTCCTTCGGCGCGAACTGAGTTTCCGGCAACTGTTCAAGTACGACGCGCCGATGGCCCTCAAGATGTTCCGCAGCGGCAAACTGAAACTGCTGCCCAGCATCGCGCGCAAACCGAAGCGCCAGCGAGCGCCCTCCCCGCCCCCCGCGCCCGACACCATCTCGTATTATCCGGGATGCTCGCTCCACGCCACGGGGGTGGAATACCAGATTTCCGCGTTGGCCGTGGCCGACGCCCTGGGACTCAAACTGAAGGAGCCGGAGGGATGGGTCTGCTGCGGCACATCGCCCGCCCATTCCACCGATCACTACCTGTCCACCGTGTTGCCCCTCAAGACGCTGGCCGAGGTGGAGCGCGACGGCCTGTCCTACGTAACCGTGCCGTGCGCTTCCTGTTTCTCGCGCTTCCGCATCGCGCTGCACGAAGTGCGGACAGACCCGGAGTTGGCGACCAAGGTGGAGAAGGAGATCGGCTATCTGCCCTCCGGGGGGCTTCAGGTGGATTCGCTCCTGACCACCATGACGGATCGCGTGGGACTGAACCGAATCGCTGCTGAGGTCAAGCGCCCGCTCAAGGACCTGAAGGTGGTGTGCTACTACGGCTGCCTTCTCACGCGGCCGCCCGAGATCACCGACGCGCCGGAGCCTGAATACCCAACGAACATGGATGACCTCATGCGGACTCTGGGCGCGGAGCCCCTGGATTGGTCCTACAAGACGGATTGCTGTGGCGGTTCGCTGTCCATCAGCGTGCTGCCCGTCGCGCTCAACCTGACCCAGAAGATCCTCCGTAACGCCAAGGAAGTCGGCGCGGATGCTGTGATTGTGGCCTGTCCACTGTGCCATGTGAACCTGGACACCCGGCAGGCGCAAATCGCCGCCGAGTTTGGCGGGGATTATGATATTCCGATCCTGTACTTCACCCAGGCGATGGGCCTGGCCTTCGGCCTTCCGAGCGATAAACTTGGACTGGAGAAGCATCTCGTTTCGCCTGTGCCCATGCTCAAGCGAAAGGGCTTGATGTAGCGAGACCGAACGGGGTTGCTGGAGAGCGGGCGACAAGGCCCGCTCTCTTGTTGCCATTGAACATTCGCAGGGCCGGTGCTATAATCGCAGGCCAAAGCGGCAGCGGGAGGTTGCGCATGATCGCGTTTGTGCTGAGCGGCGGGGGGAACCGCGGGGCGCTGGAGGTGGGGGCGCTGCAGGCGCTCTTCGGCCACGGCATCCAGCCCGATATGCTGGTGGGCACGTCGGCGGGGGCCATGAATGCGGCGTTCGTCGCCGCCGACCCCAGCCCGGTGGGCGCGCTGACGCTGGGCGGGCTGTGGAAGTCGCTGCGCCGCTCCGACGTGTTCCCTGGCAATCCTGTAACGATGGCGTGGCGCGTGCTCACCAAGCAGGACGGCCTGATGTCCAGCGCCCGCCTGCGCGACCTGGTCATCCGGAACCTGCCGCCTGGGGTTACGCGGTTCGCCGACCTGCGCGTGCGGCTGTACACGACGGCCGCCGACCTCAACACGGCCACGCTCTACCTGT
>DAOTVT010000243.1:0-14461 GCA_034436295.1 Anaerolineae bacterium
CAGCCACAGCGACACGGACCCCGACTGCGACGGCCACACCCACCGCGACCACCACCGGCACGGCGACCCGGACGCCGACGGCGACGGGCACGGCGACGCCTACGGCCACGCCGACAGCGACGGGCACGGGCACGGCGACGCCTACACCCACGCCGACGGGCACAGGCACGGCGACCCGGACGCCGACGGCGACGGCCAGCGCCACGCCGACAGCCACAGCGACACGGACCCCGACGGCGACGGCCACACCCACCGCGACCACCACCGGCACGGCGACCCGGACGCCGACGGCCACGCCCACCACCGGCCCAGGGCGCACGTTCTCCGGCTACGTGTACGAGGGGTATCCCAGCGACCATTCTCATCCTCTCGCGGGCGCCGGCGTCACGCTGTGGGGCAGCAACGACTCCGCATCGCCCTACGGCACCTGGCTCGGCTACATGCAGACAGGGCCAACCGGCTACTTCCAGATCACCGCGCCCGGCTCTGCCGTGTACACGTACTACAACATCGTGGAGACGAACCCGGCCGGCTACTATTCCACCGGCGCGGTGGCGGGCGCGGGTGGGGTTGTGAGGACGGTGGACTGGATTCAGTACACAAGCGTTCCCGCGGGCACGTACAGCGGCAACGAGTTCTACGACAGGCCAATGCCCACATCCACGCCAACACCCACGTCCACGCCAACACCCACATCCACGCCTACCTTTACGCCTACGGCCACACCCACCGGCACTCCCACGCGCACGCCTACGTCCACCCCGACGGTTTCGCCCTCGCCGACGCCAACGCCAACCCTGACGCCGACGCCAACACACACGAGCACGCCGACGCTGTCGCCCACGGTAACGCCGACGCCGACGGCCACCGGCACCCCGACCCGGACAGCCACGCCGACAATCACTCCGACTCCTTCGGGCGTGATTGACGGCATCGTGTGGGAAGACGCCAACCGCAACGGGGCGCTGAACTGGGGCGAGCCTGGCATCGGCAACGTTACGGTGGACCTGTATCGCGACGAGGACGGCGATGGCCTTCTCTCGGCAGCCGACATCTACCTGGAGACCACGACCACAACGCGGGCAAGCGGGTTCTTCGCCTTCAGCAACCTGCGGCGCGGGCGCTACCTGGTTACGGTGAGCGACAGGAACCATGTCCTGGACGGCTACCGCCGCACCACGCCGTCTGATCCCATCCCGGTGGAGTTGACAAGCGACCGGGCGGGGGTTGCGGTGATGTTCGGCTATGCGCGGGTGCCAAAGTACGCGATCTACATGCCGGTGATCATCGTGAACTGGCCGCAGGCAACGGCCGCTGACGGCGCGTCGGCGACCCACGCGCCAGGAGGGTACGCGCCATGAGCGGGCGACTCGTAGCGGTGCGGCGCGGGTTCGTGGCCCTGGCCACTGCCCTCGCGCTCTGTGCAATCGTTTTGACCCTCGGCGCGCAGGATGCGACCGTGCAGGGCCAATCGCAGGCGGGCGCGGTCCGCATTCTGCCCCTGCCGGCGCATGTGGACACGGGCGGCGTCGTAACGGTGGAGGTGTGGCTTGAAAACGGCGCCAACTACTACGGCCTGGACCTGCGGCTGTTCTTTGACACATCCCGCTTGCAGGCCGTGTCGGGTAGGGTTACGCCGCTGTGGGAGGTCTTTGACGCGGACGATCACTTCGTCATCAAGAACCAGGTGAACAACGCCACGGGGGAGATTTGGTACGCGGTAACGAACACCAACCCCGCCGAACCCTTCACCGGCACGGGGCGAATCTGCTCCATTACATTCACCGGAGTGGAGCCTGGCGCGGCGGTGCTGGATCTCTACTACGTCAAGGGTTCCACTCGCGATGGGGACGCGCTGTTCCCCATACAGATGGATGGCGCCATCATCGTGGGGTCTGTCCATCGGGTGTACATGCCCGCTGTGATGGCAGGCCCGTAATCCTGTTGGAGGAGGTCCCGGGTTCTGCCTGGGATTCCCCCTCGCCCCCTGGCCCCTGCTCCCCCGGGGGCCAGGGCTCCACCCTGGGGCAGCCTACCATGCCAGGGCTGCCCCAGGCCTTATCTCCGCGAAGCCCGGCGTTGGCTCACTTCTTCCAGCCAGGCGTCGGTGCCGACCTCGGCGCGGCGGATCAGGGCGCGGTACCTCCGGGCGCTTTCCAGCGGGCTGTCCAGGGCCAGGAAGGTGTGGCAGGCGAAGTCTGGGCAAAGCCCGCAGTGCTCCAGCCCCCTGTCCACCGCGCAGCAGCGGAAGACGGGACACTCTGCCCCGTGGGGAAGCCCCAACTGGTAGGCGCATCCCTTGCATCCGCTTTGAAGTTCGGGGCAGTCCCCGCAGTACTTGCCGCACACGGCGGCCCATTTCCGGTCGTCTCTCATGGCCTCATCCTCTTGGGCGTACATTATAGGCCGACGCCGCGCTTTGAACAACCGCGCGGGCGCAACTTGCCCCCGCCCGTCGTGTTGTACAGAATGCGGAAAGGGGGATGGCGATTGGACTGGATACTTGTGGCGGTTTCAGCAGTGGCGGGGTATCTGTTGGGATCTTTCCCCACCGGATACCTGATGGGCAAGGTGCACCGCATTGACATCCGCCGGTTCGGGAGCGGGCGCACCGGCGGCACCAACGTGCTGCGCACGCTGGGCTGGCTTCCGGCCCTCATCACGGCCGCGGTGGATGTGCTGAAGGGCATGGCGGCGGTGTGGCTGGCGAGGACGCTGGGCGCTCCCGCCGCGGGCCATGCGGCGGCGGCGCTGTTCGCCGTGCTGGGGCACAACTACACCTTCACGCTGAAGTTCAAAGGCGGCGCAGGCGTCGCTCCGATGGTGGGGGCCACCGCCCTCCTGTCGCTCCCCGTGGCGGCGGTGCTGCTGCCGGTGGGGGTTGCCGTGATGGCCGTGTCGCGCTACGCCTCGCTGGGGTCGCTCACGCTGTCGGCGTTGTTCCCGCTGGGGATGGCGATTCAGTGGGTCGGCCACAGGGTGCCCTTCGCCTACTTCGCGGCCTCGGTGGTGATGAGCCTGGTGGTCGTCCTGGCCCACCGCCCGAACATCCGTCGGCTCATCCAGGGGACGGAGCGCAAGATCGGCCAGAGGGTTGCCGTGAGCAACGCGGACGAACGCCAAGCGCCGCCGGGCGCTACAGCACGCTAGGGCATCCGTCCGCGCCGCGAACTTCTCACGGGAGGAGGCTCGCCAGGCCGACGAGGTTGCCTTCCTCGCCGACGCGCACGTCGGTTCGCACGACGCCCGACCGGGCCAGCCGCTCCAGGCTGCGCTCCAGCCGCCAGCGTTCCCATCCGAACAGTCGCTGGAGTTGCACGGGCGACGCCACCCGCACCGTGGCCAGGTAGCGGGTGAGGATGGCGTCGGCGGCCTGGTTCTCCGAGATGAGACGGGACTGCGCCACCACGTCGGGGAACTGTCGGATGAACAGGTCGTAGACATAACAGTAGCCCCAGCGGTTGGCGTCGGAAATCCCCACCTTGACGATTTTGAACCCCATCTGCAATTCGGCGATGGCGCGGTCAAAGCGCGGGGCGCTGTCCTTGCCCGCCAGGCGGGCTTCCCTGCGCAGGTGGCTGGTCGGCAGCGCGCCATGGGCCAGCAGGGCCTCGTACACGCGCCGGGCTTCCTCGCTGAGCCTGCCCTCTTCGTACTCCTGTAGGTAGTCGTCCAGTTCGCCGAAGTTGCCCGACAGGGCGTAGAAATGCGGGGCCAGGTCCAGCGCGATGAAGACGGGCTTCTTGCGGAGGAACTTGCCGTAGAGGATCGCCTTGCGCGCGGGGAGGGTGTCCTTCCACTCCCAGGTCAGCCCCAACTCGTAGTCGTCATGGTGTTCGGGCATGGGCCGCTCGCTCCCGCAGATGGCGGCCCACAGGCTCGGCAGTTCCATGTCCGGGGCCGTGAATAGCGCCGCGAGACCCACGTCGTTCAGGAAGGCGAGTGCCTCGTCTTCCGTCCGCACGCGCAAGCGGGGCAGTCGCCGGTATTTCTCGTTTCGCCAGGCTTGGAGTTCTTCGGGGCTGAGTTGCACCATAGTCTGCGTTCCGTGTCGCTAGGCGCGGTCCCACAGGGATAACTGGTGGGGCGGGCGCTTGCCGTCCAGCAGGATGTAGGGGGCGGCTCGGTCGGCATCCGCGCCCAGTTGCTTCAGGTCGCGCAGCGTTCGGATGCGGCCCTGCCGTCGCGCGCGGATGACCTGGGCTGCGGTCTTGGGGCCGATGCCCGGCACGCGCACCAACTGCGACAAGTCGGCGCGGTTCACCTCCACCGGAAAGTGCTGGGGATGGCGCATCGCCCAGGCAGCCTTGGGGTCGGTGGACAGCGCGAGAAAGCCGGCGCCGTCAAAGGGCAGTTCGTCCAGCGCAAACCCGTACTGGCGCAGCAGGAAGTCGCACTGGTACAGTCGGTGCTCGCGGAGCGGGGGCGTCGGCGGCAGTTCGGCCAGCGGCGTCCCCGGCTGCGGCTGGAACGCGCTGTAGTAAACGCGCGACAGGCCGAATTGGCGGTACAGATGTGCCGCGGTGCGGAGAATCTCTTCGTCGGATTCCTGCGCGGCGCCCACCACCAACTGGGTGGTCTGGCTCACGGCGCTCAACCCTTCGGCGCTCTGGCGAATCTCATGCACCCAGCGCATCATCTGGAGCAGGCCGCTGAAGTAGTCCTTGTCGGGGGCGATGCGGCTCAACCGCTCCGGGCCAGGGGCTTCCAGATTCACCGAGACGCGGTCGGCCAGGCGCATGGCCTGCTCCACGTGGGCGCGGCTGGAGCCGGGGAGTATCTTCAGGTGGATGTAGCCGCGGAACCCTTGCTTTCGCCGCACCAGTTCGGCGGTGGCGAGCATGCGGTCCATGGAGCGGGTGGGGGAGCCTGCGACGCCGGAACTCAAGAAGAGGCCCTGCACGCGCCCTCGGAGCGCCAGTTCCTCAAAGGCGCGCGCCAGTTCGTCGGGCGAGAAGGCGATGCGGCGGATGTCGTTGCTGCGGCGGGTGGCGCAGTAGTAGCAGTCGTTCTCGCAGACATTGGTCTGCAGGACCTTGAGCAGGGCCACCTTTTTGCCGTCGGGCATCACGGCGGGGTAAATCCAGCGCCCGATGTCATCCTTGCGGCGGCCCGCCTCCGTGCCGCATGCGCCGCAGCACAGGTCGTATCGGGCCTCTTCGCCCAGGGCCGAGAGTTTCTCCAGCGTATCCATCTCCAGCCTCCGGAACGCCTCTGGAGATAGTATACGAACATTTGTGCTAGTTGTCAAATCGCGCTGGCCCCCATCCAGGCCAGGACCCGCCGCGCCACTACCGATACACGGGCGTGCACCAGTGGCGGTACTTGGCCGCCTTGCCGCGCACGATGTCAAAGTACAGGTCGTAAATCTTCTGCGTGATGGGGCCCATCTTGCCGTCGCCGATGATGCGATGGTCAATCTCCACGATGGGCTCAATCTGGACGCCGGTGCCGCAGAAGAACGCCTCGTCCACGGTGTACAGTTCGCTGCGGTCCACGTGGCGCACCTCGGTTTCCAGGCCGAATTCGGCGCGGGCGACCTCCATCACCGTCTCGCGGGTGATGCCTTCCAGGATGTCGTCGGTAACCGGCGGGGTGATGAGTTTGCCGTTGCGCACCAGGAACAGGTTCTCGGCACTGCCCTCCGAGACGTGCCCGTCGTGGGTCAGGACGATGGCTTCGTCGCAGCCGGCCATGGCCGCGGCGGTCTTGGACAGGGCCGAGTTGATGTAGGAGCCGGTGATCTTGGCGCGCGCCGGGATGGCGTTGTCGTCCACCCTGCGCCACGGGGAGATCATCACGCGCGCGCCGAGTTCGCCCTCAATGTAACGCCCGAAAGGCGTCGCGAACATGGCGAACTCGTCCGTCAGGTTGTGGAGCCGCACGCCGATGATCTCGTCGGCCTTGTAGGCAATGGGGCGAATGTAGCAATCCTCGCGATACCCCTCGCGGCGCAGGAGTTCCACCAGCAGGTCGCTCAACTCCTCGGGCGAGTAGGGAAGGCGGATGTGCAGAATCTTGCACGAGCGGTGCAGGCGCTGGAAATGCTCCAGCAGGCGGAAGACGAACAGTTGGTTCTCGTCGGCATTCCAGTAGGCGCGGATTCCCTCAAAGCAGCCGGTGCCGTAGTTGAAGGCATGGGTCATGATACTGACTTTGGCATTCTCAATCGGGACAAAGTTGCCTTTGAAGAACGCGTACTTGGGCATTGCCGCCTCCTTTTTCTTTTGTTTGGAACCCGATGTATGTTACCCCAGGCGTGGGCCTGGGTCAACTTCCGGCGGGCGCGCGGCGTCTGCACCCGCTGCTTCGCTGCGCCCGGCCTGCGCATGGGCGTCGCGCCGGTGCACACGCTTCGCCATGAGGATGTCGGGCTTGCCGGGGCCGTTGGCGTCGGGCACGACCCCCGCGATGACGAAGCCGACTTTCTGGTAGAACTCGTAGGGGTGGCCGCGCAGGTTGCGGATGCGGGCCAGATGCCCCAGCAGGTCGTCGTACAAATCCACGCCCGCAAGACTGGTCATGCCGTCCTCGTCGTCGGTGCCTACCCACAGGGTAAGCGCCCCCCGCTCGGCGGCCAGCGCCTCCAGGTCGGCCAGCAGCGCCCGCCCGATTCCCCGCCCCTGGTGATGCGGATGCACGACGAGGGGATGCACCTCCCACACGTTCCCGCCGTAGCCGGGAATCCCGCCGACCCAACCCAGGACGACGCCATCCTCCACGGCGATGCGGCTGACGCGGCCCTCGCCGAAGGATTCGCGCACCTCCCGCAGCGCGGATTTCATGTCGGGCCAGGCGGTGGGCCAGTGCTCGCGGAACGCAGCGACGAGAAGTGCCGCCGCCTGGTGTATGGCGTCCCAGTCATCGGGCCGAAGGTCGGTGATCTCCATCGGGCGACTCCTGTTCGCAAAAGGCGGCCAGGTACTCGCGCACGTGCGCCAGGGATGGGAAGACGCGGTGCGCCAGCGCCATAGCCTCGGCCGAGGGCGGTTTCAGGTCGGGGACGAGGATGGGGACCATGCCGGCGGCGTGCGCCGCGCGTATGCCCGCGTCGGAATCCTCCAGCACGATGCAGGCGCGAGCGGGCACCCCAAGGCGCTCCGCGGCCAGCAGGAAGACATCGGGCGCGGGCTTGCCGGCGGGCACCTCATCGCCGCACACGAGGACATCAAACCGCCCCAGCAGGCGGGTCAACTGCAACTTCTGGATAACGAGCGGGCGATGGGTGGAACTCGCCACGGCCTTGCGGATGCCGCACTCGTCCAGGAAGTCCAGCAGCGCGTGCAGGCCGGGCTTGGTGGGAATCCCGCTGCGCCGCATGGCCTCTTCCAGATACTGTTGCTTGCGCGCGTAGGCTGCGTCAACGGGCAGCGCCGGCCCGTAGGCGCGGGCCAGGATGGCTTTGGTGTCGGCCTGTTCGCGGCCGATGAGTTGGAAGTACAGGTCGTCGGGCAGCGCCAGCCCCCAATCGCCCAGGGCGCGCTGCCACGCGTCCCGCGCCATGCGCTCCGAATCCAGCATCAGCCCGTCCATGTCAAAAATCACAGCCGCGCAGATCACGCCATCCTCCGACGCCTGCCCCATCGCCCCACGCGCTAGCCTCGCACGAAGTGGGGCATCGCCGCGGGGATTTCCAGCGACAGTTCCACGAAGCCGCGGTATTCGCCGTCCTGGTACCAGGGGGCCTGGTAGATGAGTTTGTGAACGCCCTTTTTCTCAATGGTGTACACATTGGGCTTGCCCGATTCCAGCAGGCTGCGCAGTTTGCTGCGGGCAGGCTCCGGATGGCAGTCCAGGACGCTGCGGCCGATGAGGGCGCGTCCGCCGTCGGCTGCGAAGACCTGGGCGGCGCGGTCGTTCATGTCCAGGATTATGCCGTCCCTGTCGCAGACGGTGATGGCTCCGGAAAACTCCTTGATCCAGTCGGGTAGCGGCATGGCATCCTCCGAGTGTGGCATTTTGGTAAACCCTGGTGCGCCCGCTTTGTTGCGCGGCTTCTGCATGTTATCACACGGATTGCCGATGGGACAAATCCCTACGCGCGCCATCCACGAATAACACGAATGGACACGAATAATGTGGACATGTAGGGCGGCTTTCCATAGCCGCGCCCAGGTGCGACGCACTTGCGAAAGTTTCGCAGGGCGGCTTTTCCACGCGCCAGAGGCCACGTTTCATTCCCCATTCGCGTGGATTGGCGTTATTCGCGGCTGCAGGGGCTGCGCGCGCTATCCACGAATAACACGAATGGACACGAATAATGTGGACATGTAGGGCGGCTTTCCATAGCCGCGCCCAGGTGCGACGCACTTGCGAAAGTTTCGCAGGGCGGCTTTTCCACGCGCCAGAGGTTGCGCCCCGTTCCCCGGTTCGCGTGGATTGGCGTTATTCGCGGTTACGGGGGCTACGCGCGCCATCCACGAATAACACGAATGGACACGAAGGAAGAGTAGAAAATACACCGTGCGGTGGCTTCCTACGCGATGGCGAACAGCGATGGTGCTCGTAACCTCACCTAACCCCTCCCGCACCCTCCCCTTTCCTCTCCGCCGGCGGAGAGGAAAGGGGAGGGCTGGGGTGGGGATTGGTGAGGTAGGGGCAGGTATGGAACCCTGCCCCACGCGCGGTATCCACGAATAACACGAATGCACACGAATAATGTGAACATGTAGGGCGGCTTTCCATAGCCGCGCCCAGGTGCGACGCACTTCCGAAGTGCGTCGCACCTGGCGTTCTCACCTTGCTCGGCGGTGAATCCGGTCTCGCAGGGCGGCTTTTCCACGCGCCAGAGGCCACGTTCCGTTCCCCCGTTCGCGTGGATTGGCGTTATTCGCGGTTACAGGGGCTACGCGCGCTATCCACGAATAACACGAATCCACATGAAGGATGCAGACACGCAGGGCGGCTTTTCCACAGCGCCAGAGGCCACGCCCCGTTCCCCGGTTCGCGTGGATTGGCGTTATTCGCGGTTACAGGGGCGCTGAAATGCACCCCAGCCCGCGGTGGGGTTGACAAACTGGGCGAACCTGGGTATACTGGAATCAGAAGAACCCGTCCGAGGGGTACGATTCATGAATGTGGTTTGCCCAATGGGCACGATAGGACCGAGGACATCGGGGTGAGGTATGCCCTGATGTCCTTTTGTTTTTCGCTCGGGCCGCCACCGCGCCCGCAATCTACGGCCCCAATGGGGCACAGGAGGGAGAATGATGGAATCCGGGATGATCAGCAAAATCCAGAAGGCGAAACGCTACGCGCAGGAAAAAGACCGCATCACCTTTGAGCAATTCCGTGTCCGGTTCCGAGGCGAACACGACACTTACACGCTGACGTTTGACGAGGGCAAGTGGACCTGTCAGTGCAATTTCTTCCTTTCCCATGGGGTTTGCAGCCACACGATGGCGCTGGAGCGCATTTTGGGCGTGATGTTGCCTGTGGCCGCCAGCAAGGAGGGCGTCCCGCAGGGAACCTGATTCAGGGTTGAGCGATGAGGGTCGGCCTGGCGGGACAGCAAGCCTCCGCCAGGCCGGCTTTTGTTGTAAGCCGCGGGCGAGGGGGTGAGCGTGAGCGCATTGAAAAGGTGGCAATTCTGGCTGGGAGTTCTCATCAGCGCCTTCTTCCTGTACGACGTGCTGGGCAAACTGGATTTGGCCGAGGCGTGGGAGGCGGCGCGCACGGCCAACTACTGGTGGATCATCCCGGGCGTGGCGGTCTATTTCGTCGCGGTTTGGGCGCGCACCTGGCGCTGGCACTACATGCTCCGCTCCATCAAGCGGATTCCCCTCACGCGGCTGTTCCCGGTGGTGGTCATCGGCTACATGGGCAACAACGTGTACCCATTCCGCGCGGGCGAGGTCATCCGCGCCTACGTGCTGAAGCGCAAGGAGGGCGTGAGCATCAGCGCAAGCCTGGCCACCATCATCGTGGAGCGCATCTTTGACGGCGTTACCATGCTGTTCTTCGTGTTCGTGGTGCTGCCCATCGCGCCCGAGGCGGCCGAGTGGCGCAGTATCGTCATCTGGTTCAGCCTGGTGTTCTTCGGCGCGCTGGGCGTGTTCTTTCTCATCGCCGCATCGCCCCGTCGCTCGCAGGCGCTGGCCGGCTGGTTCATCCAGCGCCTCGTCCCCAGCCGCTTCCGCGCGTCCGCCGAGAGCATCACGGGCCGCTTCCTGGACGGCCTGACGTTCTTGCGGAGCGGGGCGGACATCCTGATGATCTTCGTTACCTCGGTCGCCATCTGGCTCACCGAGACGACCAAGTACTGGTTCGTGATGCACAGTTTTAATTTTCGGGTCTCATTCTTCGTCCTGATGCTCATGACGGCGGTGGTGAACCTGGCCACGACGCTGCCATCCTCGCCGGGGTACGTGGGAACCTTTGACTGGCCGGGCATCCGCATCCTCCAGCGGTTTGGCGTGGAAGGGCCCATCGCGGCGAGTTACACGCTGGTGCTGCACGCGGCGCTATGGCTTCCCATCACGCTGTTGGGCTTCTTCTACATGTGGCGCGAGAGCGTCAGTTGGGCCCAGTTTGCCGAGGCCGCGAAACTGAAGGGCGAAGCCGCCGCATCCGACGACCGCTGAGAGGGCCCCATGACCGCGATTGCCCTGTTTGTCTGTAGCAATCAGACGCATGTGCGCATGTTCACGGCGGTGGCGCGCGCCCTGGAGCGGGGGAATCGCGTTGCGCCGCGCTGGGTGGCCCTGGACAGGTACTACAACCAGTGGGCCGAGGCGGCGCTACGAGAGCAAGGCTGGGACAACTACACCCTTCTCCCGCGCCCGGGCGGCGCTTCGGGGACGCCGTGGGAAGGCACAGCGTGGACGCGTATGCGAATCCTGCGCCAGGGGCGGCGTGCCGTCCAGGCGCTGCTGCGAGAGGCGCGCCCCGAGGTGGTGGTCCTCGGCAACGACCTGGGGACTCTGGAGCGGCTGTTCATCGCCGAGGCGCGGCGCTTGCGCGTCCCGTCGCTCCTGGTGCAGGATGGCGTCATCGCCCTGCGGCCGGTGCCTGCGCCGCCGGTGCCCGCGCCAGTGCGGGTTGCGCGCGCGGCGCTGAACGCGCTGGGGTTGCGCCTGCCCGACCCCAGGCCCTACGGCCAGAACGGCGCAGACCGCGTGGCCGTCATGGGCGAGGCCGTGGCCCGGTGGCTTATCGGGCAGGGGGTTCCCGCCGAGCGCATTGTGGTTACCGGGCAGCCGCGCTACGACTTCTTGCACGCGCTGCGACAGGGCACTGCGCAGCCCACCGGCCTGGATGCGCTGGGCCTGCCCGATGGGGCAAAGATTATCGCGTTTTCCTCGCAGCCGTACCTGCGTTACAATGTGTGCGACGAAGCCGCGGCGCGCCGAATCTGGCGGACGGTCATGGAGGGCGTGAAGGGTCTGGGGGCAGGGCATCACCTGGTGGCCAAACTGCACCCGGCCGAAGACTTGGCGGGCACGCGCCGCTGGCTTGGGCATGACTTCGCGCCCGAGTGGACGCTGACCCGCGACGCGGATGTGTTGAGCCTGCTGTGGCGCGCGGATGCGCTGGTAACCCTGATGTCGTCCACGGCGTTGGAAGCGATGTGCCTCGGCAAGCCGGTGGTTCTGCTGGATGCAGGCGTCATGCCGGAGTCCATTCCCTATTCGGAAAGCGGCGCGGCACTCCGTGCGCGGGACGCGGAAGAACTCACGGCGCGGCTACGCCAGGCGCTCTACGATGATGGCGTGCGGCAAGCCCTGGCGCGCGCCCGCGAGGCGTTTCTGCCGGCGCATGTGGGGCCGCTGGATGGCCAGGCTTCCCTGCGCGTGGCGCGCGAGATAGAATCCCTCGCTCGGGGCGGCGAATGAGCGAGAGATCATCAACAAGACTGTGGATCGCGCCGGCCTGGACACCCCAGGCCAGGCGCATCGTAGCGGAGTTGAGCGATCTCATCCGCGCGCTTCGGGCGCGTGGGCTGGAGCGCGTGAATCGGGGCGGGGGCTACGAGCCGCTGCCCGATGGACAGAGGGGGAACAGATGGAGGATACGCCGCTTTTCCGAGTGAGCATTCCGCGACCCGTATGGGTGGGGCTGGGGTTCGCCTGGCTTGTCCTCAGCGGATTTGTCGGCTGGGGCGTCGGTATCCCCTACGGGATGTTCCTGGCGTGGGCGGGCATCGCCACGGCGGTGTTCGTGGCCAACCCGTTCGCCGGCGCGCTGGGCCTGCTGGTGCTCAACGTTCTTGCGGCCGACTGGGGGCGGGCGTTCGTCCTGTTTCCCGACAAGCCGTACAACATCAATCAGGCGGGCCTCGCCAACCTGGTGATGGCCGGCCTGGCCGTGGTGTACGTCATCCGGCGTCGCCCCAGACTCGCGCCGTTGACGCTGCCCTTCGTTGCGTTCCTGGCGGCGGGGCTTGTCAGTATCCCCTTCTCGTCCAGCCCCTTCGCGGGCGTGCGCGACTGGACGCGGATGTTGCCGCTGGCGGGACTGTACGTGGTAGCCGCCGAGTCGTTTCGCGGAGCGCCCCGCCGCGCGCGTGTGTGGGTGTGGGCCATGGTCGTGTCCAGCGTGTGGCCGGCAGTGGTCTCTGTGTATCAGGGGCTCACGTACAGGGGATACCACAACGTAATCGCTGGCCCTGGGCAGAATCGCGTGCTCGGCACGTTGTCGCACCCGATTGCCTACGGCGTATACCTGGGTATCATCGTCGCGCTGGCGATCTACCTTTTCGGCACCGGCGCGCGAAAGTGGGGGAGAATCCCGCTGGCCCTGTGGGTGGTGTTCAGCCTGGCGCTGCTCTTCTTCTCGTATTCGCGCGGCCCGGCGCTGGCGATGTTTTGCTCGCTCGTCGCGCTGGCGCTCCTTGCGCGCCGCGAGACGGCAAAGGCGCGGGCGGGCCTGATAGGGCTGGCCGTGGTCTTCCTGGCCGTCGTGCTCCTGGCGGGCCGCGTCCAGGACTTGCTCACGCCATTCTTATACCGCACGGTGGAGCCCGTGCCGGCCGGGGAAGTGAAGGCTCCCAGGCCCACCCCGACACCGCCCCTCGGCGGTTCTACGGGCACAACCCCAACACCGGTGCCCACGCGCCCTGCTCCGGCGCTGAACTCCGTGTCGTGGCGACTGAACCTTTGGCGCTTCGCGGTGGATCTGGCGCTGGAGCGGCCCCTGGTTGGGCTTGGGCTTGGCGGCTTCCCGGACCAATCCCCCAGGCTGGTGGGGTTTGAGGTAACGCCGCACAACGATTTTGTGCGGGTGTTCGCGGAGATGGGGGAGCTGGGGCTTGGGACGTTCGTCTGGCTGTGGGGGGCGGCGATGTGGCGGCTGTTCCAGTTCTGGCGGCGCGCGCCTGACCGTCCGCTGTCGCTTTTTGCGGCCGTGCTTCTGGCGGTGGCCGTCGGCTACCTGGTCAACAGCCTGTCCGCCGACTTGCTGAACAACCCCACGGTGGGCTGGGTATTCTGGCCGCTGATGGCCCTGCCGGAGGCTTTCGCGCCCCGCTCGGAGGCGTAGGCATGGGCGGGGGTGAGCCCGTGCGCGCCATCACGGTCGCCATTTGCACCTATGGCGAGGCGCCACACCTGGCCGGGGCGCTGGCGTCGGCGGTGGAGCAGGAAACCCCTGCCGACCTGCGCGTGGACATCCTCTGCGTGGACAACAACCCCATGCCTGCCGTAACGCTGCCGGACGATTTGGCAGCCCGCGTGCGCGTCGTCCGCGAGCCAGCGCCCGGGCTTTCGCGGGCGCGCAACGCCGCTGTGGCCCATGCCCTCGGCGACGCCATCGCCTTCATGGATGACGACGCGGTGGCGGCGCCGGGTTGGGTGGCGGCCCTGGCCCACGACCTGGAGCGCACCGGCGCCTGGTGCCTGGGCGGTCGGGTGCTCCCGCGGTGGCCCGGCGACGAGCCGACCTGGCTGGACCCGCGCCTGCGCTATCTGCTCAGCGTCGTGGACCTGGGCGATGAGGTCCGGTACCTGCGGGGGCCTATCTTCCCCTGCGGCGCGAACCTCGCCATACGGAGGTTTGCCTTTGAGCGGGTGGGCCCCTTTCGGCTGTCGCTGGGGCGCAGGCCCGGGTCGCTTCTGTCGGGCGAGGAGATAGATTTCTTCCGCCGCGTGCTGCGGGCGGGGGGCACGGTGGCCTACACGCCCCGCGCTGTTGTCCATCACATCATCCCGGCGTCGCGGCTCACGCCGGCCTTTGTGCGCCGCCGCGCGTGGTGGGAGGGCAAGACCCTGGCGCTGCTGGACCGGCTGGACCGGGGCTGGGCCTACGCGCTGGCGGTGGCCGTGGCGCGGGCGGGCCTGGCGGCGGTGCGCGAGCCGGCCGCGTGGGTTGGGGCGCGGTGGGCGGGGCGCGCGCCCGAACTCGCCCTCTGTCGCGCCGCGAAGGTGCGCGGGTACTGGGCCGGGCTGTTCGCTCCCCTTAACCGCGAATAGCGCCAATCCACGCGAATGGGGACGGAGCGTAGCCCTAGGTGCGACGCACTTCC
>DAOTVT010000244.1:0-9072 GCA_034436295.1 Anaerolineae bacterium
TGGTGGCCTACGATCTGGCGCGCAAGGGTGCGCCCGCGCCAACCGCCGAACAGGTGGCCGAGCGGCAATTCTTTGAGTACCACCTGTACGAGGTGCAGCGGCCCGTAACGGTGAAGGATCAGCAGACCAAGCAGATTGAGTTCGTGAGCGCCGAGGGCGTGAAGGCCGAGAAGATCTTCGTGTACGACGGCCTCGGCGGGGGCACTTGGTACTACTACGGGCCGATCACCGACCCCAACTACGGCCCTACCAGCAACAAGAAGGTCATGGTCCTGGTGGAGTTCAAGAACTCCGAGGCCAGCGGGCTGGGCATACCCCTGCCCAAGGGCCGTGTCCGCGTGTACAAAGAGGACACCGGCGGCGGGACGGAATTCGTGGGCGAGGACGAGATTGACCACACGCCCAAGGACGAGCGGGTGCGCCTGTACCTGGGCGACGCCTTTGACATCGTGGGCGAGCGCAAGCAGACCGACTTCAAGCAACTGGGCGAGCGGACCATAGAGGAGAGTTTTGAGATCAGCGTCCGCAACCACAAGAGCGAGGCGGTGGAAGTGCGCGTCGTGGAGCACATGTTTCGCTGGAGCGAGTGGGAGATCACGGCCAAGAGCCACGATTACACGAAACTGGACTCCAGTAGCGTGGAGTTCCGCGTGAACGTGCCCAAGGATGGCGAGGCGAAGATCACCTACACCGTGCGGTATCGCTGGTAGGCGACGGTCCGCGTTCAGCCGCCAGCGATTGGCCAGCCGACTGCCGAGGCACACGGGGCCAGCGCGCCTGTGTGCCTCGGCGTCCGGGCGGGGTTGCGCGCGCCCCTCGCAATTGGCGAAACCCGCGCCTGCGTGCTAAAATCTCCGCGGTCAAGTTTTCCCATGAGGCACGCGATGCGACCCATCCGTAAACTCCTGGCCGCGGACACGCCCGAACTCCTTGCCGTGCTCCGCGGCGACCCGCGCAACAATCTGTTTCTCATCGGCAACCTGTTGACGATGGGCATGCGCGAGCCCGATTTGGAGTATTGGGGCTGCGACGTGCAAGGCCGCCTGGCGGGCGTGCTCATGCGCTACCGCGCCAACTGGAGCCTGTACGACGCGGGCGGCGCCGACTTCGCGGCGATGGCGGCGGTGGTTGACCAGCACCCCGCCGGCGCGAGGGCGATCACGGGCGAGTACCGCCTTGTCAGCCGCCTCTGGGAGCACATCCGCAACTACGAGGCATCCGAAGACCACCGTTCGCACTTCGCCGTGATGCAGGCGATGAGCGAGGCGCCGAATGCGAAACAGGCCCGCCGCGCCACCGAGACAGACCTGCCCGGGCTGGCGGCGCTGTACGCCGAGGCGGGCGAGATGTCGCGCGACGAGGCCAGCCTGCGGCGGGTGCTGACCCACGGGCGGGTCTTCGTCGCGGAAGACGGGGGCCGCATCGTGTCGGCGGCGCTCACCAACGCCGAGACGCCCGAGATGGCCATGATCGGCGGCGTGTTCACGCTGCCGGCATTCCGCAACCGAGGGCACGCCACAGCCTGCATGCGCGCCCTTTGCCGCGATTTGCTACGTCAGGGCATCCAGCCCTGCCTGTTCTACGACAATCCGCGCGCCGCCAGCATCTACAGGCATCTCGGATTTCAGGATGTGGGCACATGGCGGCTGCTTCGGCTCCGTCGGAAACACACGTCATCGGGAGGCAACGATGAGTCATCGTGAGGGAACTCTGCAGCGTAGAGGGGCAATCAGGCCGGGTTTGGGGTGGTGGATCCTTGGCGGCGTGCTGGCCATCAGCGCGCCGGTCGTCGTTCGCCGCAAGATTCGGCCCAGGGTCAGGCCGAGGCGCGAGGTCGTGCATCTGCGCTTTGACAACGGCGAGGGAATCGCGCTGGCGGCGGACCTCTACGCCTCGGGGCATGAGGATGTGGTCATCGTGGCGCACGGGTTCACCAGCAGCAAGAACGCCCCCGAAATCGTGGAAACGTGCGAACACCTGGCCCGCGACTACGACGTCTTGGCGCTGGATTTGCGCGGCCACGGCGAAAGCGGGGGCCGCTACGACCTGGGGCTGGACCCGGTGGCCCGCGATGTTGCGGCGGCGGTGCGGCTGGCCCGCGCCCTCCGATACCGCCGCGTGGCCCTGATGGGGTTTTCGCTGGGCGCTGCGGCTTGCGTCATGTGCGCCGCCGAGGCCGGGGGTGCCGACGCGGTGATCTCCGTCGCCTGTCCGGCGGCCCCGCTGTCCGACAGCCGCTGGGCGCGGTTCAGCGTACCCTTGTGGCGCGGGTGGGCCCGCCTGATGGGAACGCGCGTCTCCACAGGCGGCACGTGGAGCCGCTTCCCGGCCGACGTGGTGGGGCAGGTGTCGGCCCCCATCCTCATCGTGCACGACGGCGACGATGCCCTGATCCCGAAGGAAATCTCCGAAGCATTCTTCGCGGCGGCGCGGGAACCCAAGGATTACCTCTTTCTCCCGAACACGCCCCATGCGCAGGTGAGCCGCGAGGCGCTGAACGGCATCGTCGGGTGGCTTGGCCAGCACTTGCCGCAGCCCGCGCCGCGCACGTGATGATGGGATTTTGCCCCCGCCGCATTCCCGTATATAATGAATTGTGAATACAGGCTCAAGGCCTTCTGGTGCAAGCACAGATGAGAACCATATTCCCATTCACGGCCATCGTAGATCAACAGACCATGAAGCGGGCGCTGATCCTCAACGCGGTGAACCCGCTCATCGGCGGCGTCCTCATTCGGGGCGAGCGCGGCACCGCCAAATCCACGGCGGCGCGGGCGCTGGCTGCCCTCCTGCCCGAGATTGACGTCGTCGCCGATTGCATATACCGCTGCGACCCGCATAGCCCGGAGGCCATGTGCGACTCCTGCCGCGAGCGGCTGGCGAAGGGCGAGACCTTGCCCATAGGCAGGGCGGTTACCCGCATGGTGGAACTGCCCGTCAGCGCCACCGAGGACAGGGTCGTTGGCACGCTGGACATTGAGCACGCGCTCAAGACGGGGGAAAAGCGCTTTGAGCCGGGAATCCTGGCGGCGGCCAACCGCGGGCTTCTGTACGTGGACGAGGTAAACCTCCTGGACGACCACGTGGTGGACCTGCTGCTGGACTCGGCGGCCATGGGCGTGAACTACGTGGAGCGCGAAGGGATTTCCTTCTCCCATCCGGCGCGCTTCATCCTCGTGGGCACCATGAACCCCGAAGAGGGCGAACTGCGGCCCCAACTGCTGGATCGCTTCGCCCTGTGTGTGGAGATCAAAGGGCTTACGGACCCGCGCCAGCGCATGGAGGTGCTGGAGCGCCGCATCCAGTTTGACGCCGACCCCGAAGGCTTCCGCGCCGAGTGGGAGCCGCGGGAGCGCAAACTTTCCGAGGACATCGCCAGGGCGCGCGTGCTCCTGCCTCGCGTGAAGTATGAAGACACCGACCTCTACACCATCGCGCAACTGACGGCGGCCATGAAGGTGGACGGCCACCGCAGCGACATCGTCATCCTCAAGACGGCCATCGCCAACGCCGCCTTCTCGGGCCGGGACCACATCACCGAGGAGGACATCCTGATGGCCGCCGAGTTGGCCCTGCCGCACCGCATGAAGCGCCAACCGTTCCAGGACGAGGAAATCCGCTTTGAGGAACTGAAGGCCAAACTGGAGAAAGTCCAGGCCGAGGCCCTGGCGCAGGAGCAGGCGAGCCGTCTGGATGCCGAAGCGGACGTAAAAAAAAAGACCAGGTAACGGAGCCCTCGCCTAATGTCGGCGGCAGCGGCGTCGCCCTGAAAGGCCACGACGCCACCCCGCTGGGATTCAAGGGCGCGCAGGAAGCCCTGCTCGCCGTGGACATCGGCCCGGTCTTCAAGCCCCGACGATTGAGCACCCCCCTGGACCGCCTCACCCGCAGCACAGCGGGCAAGCGAAGCCTCACCAAGACCCGGCGCAAGCGCGGGCGCTACGTGCAAAGCGTGCCGGCCAACGGCAAGCCCGACGATCTGGCGCTGGACGCAACCCTGCGCCACGCCGCCCTGAACCGCACCCGCACGCGCTCCACCGAGCCTGGCATCCAGTTGAAGAAGTCCGACTGGCAGAAGAAGGTGCGGGTGCGCCGCGCCGCCAACCTCATCCTCTTCGTTGTGGACGCCAGTTGGTCTATGGCGGCCTCGGAGCGGATTGAGGCCACCAAGGGCGCCATCTTCTCCCTGCTCACCGACGCCTACAAGCGCCGCGACCAGGTGGGCCTGGTGGTGTTCCAGCGCGAGGAAGCGCGCCTGGAACTGGCCCCCACGTCCAGCGTGGAACTGGCGAAGGAAGCCCTGAAAGACATCCCCGTCGGCGGCAAGACCCCGTTGAGCCACGGCCTGGTGCTGGCCTATCGCGTGATCCAGCAGGCGCGCCGCAAAGACCCGGAGGTCATGCCGCTGATGATCCTGCTGACCGACGGCGCGGGCAACGTGTCGCTCACGCGCCTGCCGCCCCAGGAGGAGGCGCTCCGCGTGGCCCGACTCATCGCCCGCAGCGGCATCCGCTCGGTCGTGATCAACATGGAACACCCCTCGTTTGACCGCGGCCTCACGCAGGAACTGGCGGATGCGTTGAGGGGGCCCTGCTACACTCTGAAGGAACTCCGCGCCCAGGAACTGTACCAGACGGTGCGCGACGAACTCACTGCCGAAAGGTAGCCGACGCCCAGGAGGGTCCTATGTCCGCGCCACCCCGCACATCTGCGCGCTCGCGCCTGTCGGTCTCCGCGCTTCTGGCCGACGCCGGGCTTGCCCTGGTTACCCTCATCTGGGGGCTGACGTTCGTCATCGTGAAGGACGCCGTCGGCCAGGTGCCCGTCATGACCTTCCTGGCGTGGCGGTTTGGCGTGGGGGCGGTGGCGCTGCTGCCGCTGTCGTTCCGCGGCCTTCGGAAGGCCGGCTGGCGCGAGTGGGCCGCCGGCGCGCTCATCGGCGCGTCGCTGTTCGCGGGGTACGTGTTGCAGACGGCCGGCCTCCAGTGGACCACCGCCAGCAAGACCGGCTTCATCACGGGGCTGTACGTGCCGCTGGTGCCCCTGTTTGCCTGGCCCCTCATGCGCGAGAAGCCCAGCCGTTATGCCATCATCGGCCTGGCCCTGGCCACCGTCGGGCTGGCGCTGCTATCGCTGCGCGGGGATTTGCGGCTGGAGAAGGGCGACCTGCTGGTGCTGGGGTGCGCCGTGGCCTTCGCGTGGCAGGTGGCGCTCATCGCCTACTTCGCGCCGCGCATGCCCGCGCTGACGCTGGCCCAGGTGCAGATTGCAGTGGTGGCGGTGGCTTCGGCGCTGGTGGCGGCCCTGGCGGGCGAGCGCCTCGTGCCGCTGCCGCGCGCGGTTTGGGGCGCTGTGGCGTTCAACGGCGTCCTCGCCACCTCCGTCGCCCTGGCCCTGCAGAACTACCTGCAGGGCAAGACGAGCGCCACCCACGCGGCGCTGATCTTCGTGCTGGAGCCGGTCTTCGCCGCGATGTTCGGCTGGCTCCTCGCCGGCGAGACGCTGGATTTGCGGGGCTGGGCGGGTTCCGCTATGATTCTGGCGGGCATGATCGTGGGCCAGAAAAATCACCGCTCGGGCGATCCGCCTGAGCGACCGGAGGAAGGACTTGGAACTCCCCGATAGTTACGAAGCCATCTATGAACGGGCGGTGGAAGCGGTTAATCCGAGAGACCCCTCGCCGTCCATTGCGGAATTCAAGCGGCTGGTGGAACGTCTTCTGTCTCTGCCCCCGAAGGTTCGGGAGTGGAAACCCAGCCTGAACACGCTATTGGAATCGGCGGCTATAGAGTATGTGGTGCTCCTGCGCTGGGCCGGGCGGAATGCGGAGGCTCTGGACGCGATACGCCGCTTCCGCGAGCGCTTGCCGCGCATTGAGCCCGACTGGATACGAGAAGAGGCGCTCAACCGCATTGACAGCGGCGACGTGAGCGCGGGGCTGGATGCGCTGCGCGCGCTGCTCTTGAAGCACCCCGACCGGTCCGTTCGCGAGGTGCTGGCCTACGAACTGCTGGGCGCAGGGGAGTACGCCGAGGCCATGCAGGTGGCAACGCCCCTGCTCCCGGGCGAAAACTTGCAAGCACACGGGTCCGCGCTTTCCCTACTCCTGACAATCGCGGTGGAAAAGGACGATCGGAAAGCCGTAATGCGCTATACCGATGAATTGGGTCGGTTGGGGAACCCCCCGCCGTTCCGAGTTTGCGAATGGTTGGCTGCCCGCGGCTACTGGGACGACTTGGAGCCTCTGTTGAAGGGCGTACAAGACGAGTACGTCAAGCAGGTCTATCGGGGGGAACGCCGCCGAGCGCAGGGCAAAGAGGCCGAGGCCAGGAAGATGTGGGAATCCGTTCGCAGCGCCGGGGACCAGTACGACGCCAAGGTGGATCTCTACGCCTATGTGCGGGCCAGCCTCATGCTGAACCAGGCAGACGATGAAGTACTGGGATACGTTACGGGGGCCTTTGAGGAACGCCTGACCGACTCCACGGCGCTCCTGGCGCTCCTGGCGGCGCTGGCGCAGACAGGGCGCATTGAAGAAGCCCCGCAGGCGATCCGGCAACACACGGAGCCGAGCAGGCTCATTCGGCCGTACTGGAAGCGCCTACCCTACTCCTACTGGCTGCGGCTTCGGTGCTACCCGATGCCGGACGACGCCGTGGAGGCGCTGCGCCCGTACTTCGTGACGGAGCCGGCAGGCCCCACGGCATAGGGCTTGCACCGTCCGCGATGTCGGCTATAATGGGCTGGCAAACAGCAGGGGCAAAGCCAGCCTTGCTTTGCTCCGACGCCGATGAGATTCTCGGAAGATGCGGGTGTGGTTGTCCCGAAGGAGGCGTAACATGAAGAGGTCTTGGCTGCTGGCAAATCTTGTGGTAGTGGCTTTGCTGACGGCGGGGTGCAGTCTGCTGCCGGGGCAGCAGGCGCCGGCCCAACCCACGACCGCGGCCCAGGCGACGCAGCCCGCCGCGGGCGGAGATACGATGCCCACGGCGGTCATCCCGACGCCAGGGGCCGAAGTGGGGACCGTAGCCGCGCGCGTGAACGGCCAGGAGATCCCCATGGCCACGTTCCAGAAGCAGTTCTTCCAGTTCAAGGTGGCGCTGACGGATCAGAACGTGGACCTCACCACGGATGAGGGCAAGGCGGCCCTGGCCCAGGTGCGCAGCCAGGTGCTGAACTCGCTGATTGAACTGGCGCTTATCCAGCAGGCCGCGGCGCGCATGGGCATCTCCATCTCCGACGAGCAGTTGGAAGCCCGCGTGCAGGAGACGGTGGCGGCGGGCGGCGGCGAGGAGAAGTTCCAGGCGTGGCTCGCCGAGAGCGGCATCACCCCCGAAGAGTTCCGCGAACAACTGCGCGCCGAGTTGCTGACCGAGATGGTCATCCAGCAGGTAACGACGTCCGTGCCCAACACGGCCGAGCAGGTCCACGCGCGGCACATCCTGCTGAACAGCGAGCAGAGCGCCCTGGAAGCCCTGCGCCGAATCCAGGCGGGCGAGGATTTCGCCAAGGTGGCCCGCGAGATGTCGCAGGACGAGGTTACGCGCGCCGACGGCGGCGACCTCGGCTTCTTCCCCAAGGGAATGCTGAGCGTGCCCCAGGAGATTGAGAACGCGGCCTTCGCGTTGCAGGTCGGCCAGGTCAGCGGCGTGGTCCGCAGCCCCTACGGCTACCACATCGTCCAGGTGCTGGAGCGGCAGGCGAATCGGCCGCTGCCGCCCGACGTGTACCAGGCGATGAAGCAGAAGGCCTTTGACGACTGGCTCCAGCAGCAGCGCGCCGCCGCCCAGGTGGAGATTCTGGTCCCGATGGAATAGACGCCCCTTCACAGCGGAGCGCGCGGAGGAGATCGGGCCCTCTTCTCCCTGCGCGCTCCGGAGTCTCGGCGGTGAACCTTGATTGAGGAGACTGCATGGCAGAAAAGAAACGTGTCGCCAAGATCGCCATAACCGGCAAGGGAGGCGTCGGCAAGACGACCCTGGCCGGTCTTCTTGCGTACATCTTCGCCGCCCAGGGCGAAAACGTCATCGCCATTGACGCCGACCCCGACGCCAATCTCGCCTCGGCGCTGGGGTTCCCGCCGGAACTGGTGGAGCAGATTACCCCCATTGCCGCCATGGACGACCTCATCTACGAGCGAACGGGCGCCCAGCGCGGCACCACCGGCGGCTTCTTCCAGATCAACCCGCGCGTGGACGACATCCCCGACCGCTTCAGCGCCGTGCATCGGGGCATTCGGCTGCTGGTGCTGGGCACGGTCAAGAAAGGCGGCGCAGGGTGCATCTGCCCCGAAAGCGCGCTCCTGCGCTCGCTGATGGTCAACCTGCTGCTCCACCGCAACGAGGTGGTCATCGCCGACATGGAGGCCGGCATTGAGCACCTGGGGCGCGCCACGGCCCAGGCGGTGGACGCCATGATCGTCGTCGTGGAGCCGGGCCGCCGCAGCCTCCAGACGGCGGAGACGATTCGCCGCCTGGCGGGAGATTTGGGCCTCACGCGGGTCTTCGTGGTGGGCAACAAGGTGCGCAACGACGAGGATCGCCGCTTCATCGCCGAGAACCTGCCCGACTTCAAGGTGCTGGGGTACCTTCCGTTTTCGGCCGACGCCATCCGCTCGGACCTGGAAGGCAAGGCCGTGTACGACATCGCGCCCGACTTGGTGGCCGAGGCCGAGAAGATCGCCGCGGCCCTGCGCGGGAAGTAGAACCCGTAGGGCGGCTATCCGTAGCCGCCGGTCATGCGCGGAAACCCGCCTACCCGTAGGGCGGCTATCCGTAGCCGCCGGTCATGCGCGGGAACCCGACTACCCGTAGGGCGGCTATCCCTAGCCGCCGGTCATGCGCGGAAACCTGACACGGTCAGGTATGGAAACCTGACCTACGGCGCGGCGGCACGCAGGGCCACAACCCGTAGGGCGGCTATCCGTAGCCGCCGGTCATGCGCGGGAACCTGACACGGTCAGGTATGGAAACCTGACACGGTCAGGTATGGAAACCTGACCTACGGCGCGGCGGCACGCAGGGCCACAACCCGTAGGGCGGCTATCCGTAGCCGCCGGTCATGCGCGGGAAC
>DAOTVT010000245.1:0-1860 GCA_034436295.1 Anaerolineae bacterium
ATGAGGAACTGGGCGCATTGTATCCGTCGCTGGATCGTGATACAATTATTCAGATTCTGACGCGGCTAGACCCGCGAACGGCGGCACTCGTCTTGCTATCGGAGAAATTGCAGCGGGTCTTGCCGCCAACGCAACAGAATCCGCTCGTGGGCGTCTGGGAGGGCACGGTCTCGCCGGAGACCTACACAACCGGAGTGCCCACGTGGGCGAGAGACTTGCTAGGAAGGTGAGAGATGGGCAAGAAAGGGGCTTCCGAGGCAGAGGCGCAGGTACAGGATGACGAGTTGGCCGTTGCCCTCGGTCTGGCGGAACAGCCAGATCAAGCAAAGGCCGAGCCTCATTCCGAGGCCAAGCCGGATGTACAGGAGCAGAAGGCGGAATCCCAGGAGAAACCGGAAGAAGGCAAGGACAAGGAAAAGGGCAAAGACAAGGGCAAGGAGGAGGCGAAGCCTCTCACGGATGAGGAGCGCCTAGCACGCCGCATTCAAAGCGAGGTGGACAAGGCCAGGCATCAGGTAGAGTTGAAATACCAGAAGGCCCTGGCCGAGCAGGAGGCCCGCATTCGTGAGGAATTGGCGCGCCAGTCCATGAGCGCCGACGAGTTCCAACGCTGGAAAGCAGATAAGGACGCTTTCCAGCAGACCGTCCAGAAAGCGGCGCTTGCCATGACGAGTCAGGCCCTGCACCTGGTTGAGGAGCAAGTCCTGGACTTCGCACCGGCGGACGCACGGGATACCCTTCAGACCCGGATTCAGAACGCCAAGACCTTCCGCGAGGTATTGGAAGCAGCGGTTCAAGCGAGGCTGGAAGCCGAGATGCCAAAACTCCGCGAAGCCGTGCGCAAGGAGTTGCTGGCCGAAGAGATCGGCGGGACTGCGCCCGATACGGGCGTAGTCGGGCCGGTCTCTAGGAAGGTGGACTGGCGCAAAGCGCCCGCCCACGAACTCATCGCCTCCGGCTTGCTTGACGAATTGAGTAAGAAGAAGTAGGAGGCATATCATGCTTACCCTGTCGCAAGCAGCCGATCTCACCACAGATCGTTTGATCAAGGGTGTGATCAAGAGCATCATCTTCGCCTCGCCGCTTCTGGACAAACTGCCCTTTGACGACATTGAGGGCAACGCCGACGCCTGGAACGTGGAAGACCCGAGCAACCCGCCTGCCGTCGGCTTCTACAGTCCGGGCGCGGTTTGGGGCCAGGACGAGGGCCAGACGCTGAAGTTCTCCACCGCCTTGACGACCCTCGGCGGCGACGTGGACATCCCCAGGATCGTCGCGAAAACCCGCAGTAAACCGACCGACCAGGTGGCAGCCCGCGTGGAAATGAAGAGCCGCGCCATTGCGCGGGCCTTTGAGAGGGCGGCCATCTATGGCGATCCCGACCTTGGCCCGGAGTTCCCGGGCCTCCACGAGTGGCTTTCCAATGCCGCCTTCAGCGGGCAACTGCTCCACGCCGGGTCTGGCGGTACACCCGGCGCGCTTTCGCTGGCGAAGTTGGACGAGGCCATTGACCTGGTGGACGCGCCCGACGCGATCATCTGCAACAAGCAGATCCGGCGTCGGTTGACGACCTACCTCCGGGCGAACGGCTCGTACAACACCGACCGCGACGAGTTCGGGCGCAGCATCACCGTCTGGGGGAATGACATCCCGATCCTGGCCTGCGACGGCTTGACGCAGACGGAGACCATCTCCGGCGGGGCCTACTCAGGGCCGACCGGCGGCAGCGCCTCAAGCCTGTTCGTCGTTCACTTTGGCGTGGACGGCTTGAGCGGCATTCAGAACGGCGGCATCTGGAAGCAGATCTTTGACTCGCTGGAGGACAAGGACGCCATTCGGGTTCGGCTCGGTTGGTACGTC
>DAOTVT010000246.1:0-11164 GCA_034436295.1 Anaerolineae bacterium
GAATCCACGCGAATGTAGGGGCAGGTTCCCATGCCTGCCCTGTAACCGCGAACGCACGAATCCACGCGAATGTAGGGGCAGGTTCCCATGCCTGCCCTGTAACCGCGAACGCACGAATCCACGCGAAAAGATAGACCTCAAGGGTCTTGGAGACCCTTGAGGTCTCGGAAACGCAGCGCCGAGCCAACAGGCGTCGGAACCGAGCCTTTCCCACTCCCGCACAAACCCCGCGCCCGCACCCCTATCAGGGCGCCGGCGTGGGTGTGGCGGATACGATGGGCGTTGCCGACGGCGTAGGCGTTACCGTCGGCGTGGGCGTCGGCGTCGGCTTCCGTGGCGGCTCGGCGATCATCTGCTCCAGCGTGTTGATGCTCCAGGCGTACACCAGGTGCACCTCCGGACGGTCGTCGGCGATGGCGTACCGATACGTCCCTGTGGGGTTCTGGTCGCCCACACGCAGGGTATGATGCTCGCCGCTCGCCAGCGTGAGCGTTACCGTGAGGGTCGGGGCCGCAAGCCCGTAGTCCGACAGGTTCAGCGTGCCGCTGAGCGCGCGGGTGGAACGCAGGCTGCTCAAGTCGCTCACGACGCCCCCCACGCGGCTCCCGTCCGCTTCGTACACAAACGGCGCTCGTATCCACCAGGTCTGGTCTTCCGCGCGCTCCAGGACAAGCGCCTGGCCGTCGCTTTTGGCCGCCTCCAGGCGCACAACCTGATCCTGCGGAACCTCCCAGAGCGGAGCCGCCCCGCCCTGCTCTGGCGATGGCTGTTTGGACTTGGGCACCTCCACCAGGAAGACGTAGGCCGCCAGCGCCAGGAGAATCACGAACAGGATGAGCGTGTTGCGCAGTCTCACCTCAACCCTCCGAACCCGACATCATCGCCGTCGCCACCAGACCAGCAGCCCCACAAACAGCACCATCGCGGGCAGGACGAGGGCGCTGCTGTACAGGATGAGCCGCATCTGCGACGGCGTGAGGAACACGGTGCGAACGTCCCCCGTCTTCGGGCCGATGGCGATGAGCGACTCCTCTTCGGCCAGCCAGTTTATCGCGTTGACAAACAGGTCCGCGTTGCCGAAAGCGCCGCGCACCGAGTTCAGCACGTTGTTGGCGGCGAAATCCGAATCGCCCACGAGCACAAGCCGCGTGTTGCCCTTCTGCACCTGCGCCACCAGGGTCAGCGGGCCAGGGGTGTCGGCGGCGTCCTTCTGCACCTGGCGCTGGGTCAGGTTGGTCTCACCCCAACTCTGGTCGCTGGTCGTAACCAGGTCCGTAATCGTCGCGCCCTCCGGCGTCGTACCCAGCCGCTCTATGGACCGCGCGTATGGGAAGAAACTGGTCAGCCCCGTCATGTCCTTGGTGATCATGCTGTACGGATAGCGCGCGGTCAGCGGCGTCAGCGGGTCGCCGAAGAAACTGCTGTAGATGTCCACCACCAGGTCGTTGCGGAAGCGCACGCCGTAGGTCTCCAGGACCGAATTGAGGTCAGCGCCCGAGGCAGGATCCAGCAGCACCATGAGTTTGCCGCCGCCGTTCAGGTAGGTGGCCAGAGTCTGGCGCTCGTCCTCGGCATAGGCGGTCTGCGGGCCGGCAACGACGAGAGCCGCCGCGTCCGACGGGATGGTGCTGGTCATGGCCAGGTTCAGCGTGCCCACCTTGTAGTTGTTCTTCTCCAGCAGGGCCTTGATGGCGCTGAAGCCATCATCGCCGGAACCTTCGGGGTCCCGCTCCTTGTGGCCAGTGAGGAAGTAGATGCCCTTCTGCTCGTCGCGCGAGACCTTGAGGATGGCGCTGGTGATGCTTTGCTCGTCGGTGCCGAAGGTGTCCTGACGGCGCGCGCCGCGCTCAAACACGATGGTGCCGTAACTGGTGATGCCGTACTGCCGCGCCACCGCGGGCTTCTGGTCCGGATCCACGAATTCCACCGACAGTTTGTCCGTGTGGTACGTGTACTCGGCCAGCAGGTCCTTCAGCGTGGCCTGGGCGCTGTCGGCGGGCGAGAAGAACGCCGTGATCTTGATGGGCTCCTTCAGATCCTTGAGAATCTGAATCGTCTGGCTGGACAGCGAATACTGCTTCGCGCTCGTCAGATCCCACCGAGCATGATGTCGGTTCGCCAAGAAGTTGACGAGCGCCAGGATCGCCAACAGGATGAGGCTCATGGCCAGGGCGTTGGAGCCGTAGCGCGCCCGCCTGCCCGTCAGCGCCTTGCGCACCTCGGCGGGGCGACCCAGCGCGGCGGCCACGAGCAGCACCGCCCCAACGGCCAGGATGGCGCCTGGAACCCAGCCCATCTTGCCCATGAACAGCGCCGCGACAAGCCCCGCGGCAATGGCAAACAGGCCCGCGTAGGCCAGCGTGTTGCTCCACTGGGAGAGTCGTTCGCGCATCATCGCCACCTCCTGGTTTCCAGCACTCGCGTGGCAAGGAACAGCGCCGCCCCGATGACGCTGAGGTAATAGAGCACGTCCTTGGTGTCAATCACGCCTTTGAAGAAGTCGTAGAAGTGCTCCGACAGCGCCAGGTACTGGAACACGCCAGACAGCGGGGCTCCCGTTACATCCCCCAGCGCGCCCACCAGCCACAGCAGGACGATGAGCACCACGCCCAGCACCGCCGACACGATCTGGTTCTGCGTCAGCGACGAGGTCAGCACGCCCAGGCTGAGCAGCGCCCCGCCCAGCAGGAGCATCCCCAGATAGCCCGAAACGATGGGGCCGAAGTCGGGATTGCCAACGATGCGGAGGACGAGCGGGAAATACAAACTCACGCCCAACATGCAGGCGTACAGCGTGAGGGAGCCGAGAAACTTCCCCAGCACCACCTCCCAATCCTTCACGGGGGCGGTGAGCAGCAACTCTATGGTGCCCATGCGCTGCTCCTCGGCCAGCAGGCGCATGGTGAGGATGGGCGCCACGAACAGGAGCACCGTCGTCATGTTGCCCAGCGTGTAGCGCATGGTGGCCTCGCGCGAATAGTACAGGATCATGGCGAAGAAGTAGCCCATGATCGCCAGAAACGCCGCCGCCACCACATAGGCAATCGGCGACACGAAGTACGCCTGAATCTCTCTGCGCGCGATGGTCAGGGTGTTCTTCATGGGGAACCTCCGCTACTCCGTTGTGAGTTTCAGGAAGATTTCCTCCAGGCTCATGCCCACCGGCCGGAGTTCCAGCAGGCTCCAGCCGCGGGTCACGATCTCGCGGGCAATCTCCGGACGCTTGTCGGTGCCCAGCGCGCACTCCACCTCGTAGGCGCCGTCGCCCTTCTCGTCCACGGCCAGGATTCCGTCCAGCGAGCGGAACAGATGCAGCGCCTCGTCGTCCTTCGCGCCTGCCAGTTGGACGAAGATGCGCTCGGCGCCCTTGAGCCGCGCCATGAGCCGCTCGGGCGTGCCCTCGGCCACGATCTCGCCCTCGTTGATGATGAGCACGCGCGTGCACGTCTGGCTCACCTCGGGCAAGATGTGGGTGCTCAGAATCACCGTGTGATCCTGCGCCAGGCCGCGAATCAACTCGCGCACCTCAATGATCTGGCGCGGGTCAAGCCCGATGGTGGGTTCATCCAGAATCAGCACCTCGGGGTCGTGCAGCAGCGCCTGAGCCAGGCCCAGCCTCTGCCGGTAGCCCTTGGACAGTTTGCCGATCATCACGTCCGCGTGGTCGGCGATGCGAACCTTCTCCATGGCCTCGCCGATGCGCCGCTCCCGCTTGTCCACGCCCCGCAGGCGCGCCATGAACTCCAGGTAGCCCCAGACCGTCATTTCGGGATACAGCGGCACGGTCTCCGGCAGGTAGCCTAGGCGCTTCCGCACCTCCAGCGAGTCCGTCGTTACGTCAAACCCCGCCACGGTTACCGTGCCGGACGTGGGCGGCAGGTAGCCGGTGAGGATGCGCATCGTGGTGGTCTTGCCCGCGCCGTTGGGGCCGAGGAAGCCGAGAATCTCCCCCTTCGCCACGTCAAAACTGACGTTCTTCAGCGCCTGAAAATCCCCATAGTGCTTGGTGAGGTTGCTTACGTGAATCATCCTCCTCGCTCCTGATATGGAAGGGCGTGTCAAGTAGCGCCAGCTGTTCATCGCTTTCTTTGGGCAAGGGTGATCGGAAACCCCCAGGGGAGACTGGAGAGGAACTCGGCGACGATGTGTCAACCTGATATTCGCGGGTTGGGTACCGCATGATACATCTTGCGTCGGGAGCAGCCTCGATCTACGGACGCGGGTTCGGCCATGCCCTTGACGGGCCGGTTTACCGCATAGGGGCGACCGAGGGTCCTCCCCAGGCCACCGTCTCCAGTCTCCCCTTTTAGGGCCTTCTCACCTTACCCCGGTATCCTCCTACGCAGCGTCCAAAGTCAGTAGCGCCCAGACAAACCCGGCCATCTCTCGCGCGACGGCTATCGCTGCCGTGTTCCGGTCTTTGCGCACCGCGATTTTCCAGAATTTGTGATACAGCCGCCGCTCTGCCTTCTGGGAGATCGCAACCACCTCTGGCGGTTGGTTGCGTCGCTGTTTCGCCAACCGATCACTCCTCCCAAGGGGACGCGCCTGATTCCAGGCTGCCTCGCTCAGAACCCATCGCGCGTGGCTGTTCCCCACCTTCGTGATCTTCCCGCTCCGCCGACGTTCCCCCGAACTATACTCTTGGGGCACCAGCCCAAGATAACTCATCAACTCAGGCGCTCCTCGGAACCGGTGGGCGTCCCCGATCTCCGTAATCAACACCATGGCAGTGTGCAACGCAATCCCGCGCAAGCACATCAACCGCTGCACCTTCTCCCGGTAAAAAGGAGTTTCCGCAATCTCCGCAATCTTCTGGTCTACCTCCCTTCGCTCTGCCTCCAACTGCTCCAGAACACGCAGATGGCTCTCCACCACCATCGCCTGAAGAGGCTCCAGGTTCAAGGAACGCAGCCACTTGCGGTGCTTCTCCGTCCAGTTCCGCCCCTCCGTGTACCGAAGCCCTAACAACCCCAGAAACTTCAGGATACGGTTCTTCGTCCGCGTCATGTCGCGTGTGAGATCCTCCCGATGGCGTACCACGGACCTCACCATCTCTTCCCTCTCATCCGGAACTCGCACAGGACGTAACATCCCGGATTGGTACAATATGGCCAGCCTGCGCGCATCCCGACGGTCGGTCTTGATGCGGTCTCCAGGCCCCTTCGGGATGAATGCCGGTGCGACCACCTCGCAAGGAATGCCCAGTTCATCTAGCCACCGCTTGACGACAAACCCTGCGCTGCTGGCTTCATAGCAGAGGCGCAACTCCCCCCGCTTGCGCCACCGTTTCGCAGCATGCTCCAGATGCTTGCGGTCATTGGGCACCTCATCCTCAAAATATTCCCCGGTCTCGGGTGAGAAGAGAAACGCCACGATACTCTCCTGATGGACATCCAGACCGCCATAGTATACAATACTCATCGGGCTGACCTCCTTGGCAAAATGCCATAAGTTGTATGCGGATAGGGTGGAACGCTCCGCTAACCCGCGATTGTACAACAAGGTCGTCAGCCCTTCCATTTTATCTATGTCGGATTGTTCAGCCCGATACTATAGCGCAAGAAGATTAACGGGAGATTAGAATCGGTTTAGAGTACGGCGAAAAAGTTGGGCCAAGCGCCTTTGACGCGAGAGGGCGTTCTCGGTACAATGCGAGCGAGGTGAAGTCATGGGCATCATTACGCTGATGACGGATTTCGGTGAGGAGGACAGTTACGTGGCGGAGATGAAGGGGGTGATCCTCTCCATCTGCCCCACCGCCACGCTGGTGGACATCACCCATCACGTGCAGCCGCAGGACATCCGCCAGGGGGCCTTCGTCCTGGCCGCATCCAGCCGCGCGTTCCCGACGGGGACGGTGCATCTGGCAGTGGTGGATCCAGGCGTGGGCACCGAGCGACGGCCCATCGCCGTCCAGACCGACCGCGGGTTCTTCGTGGCCCCGGACAACGGCCTGCTGTCCTTCGTGCTGGCAGGGGAGCAGATTCGCCGCGCCGTGGTGCTGTCCAACCAGGCGTACTACCACCAGCCGGTGAGCCAGACGTTCCACGGGCGCGACATCTTCGCCCCCGCCGCCGCGTACATCCACAACGGCGTGCCACTCCAGGCTTTCGGCCCCGACGCGGGCGCGCTGGCGCTGTTTCCGGTGCCGCGCCCGCGCTGGATTCGCGAGCATCTGCTCGCCGGTGAGGTGCTCCACACCGACGCGTTCGGCAACGTCATCACCAACATTCGGCAGGAGGACGCGGACTGGGCGCGCTTCGCCCACGCGCAGGTGGGCCGCCACAAGATCCGCCGCCTCTGCCGCACCTATGCCGAAGGCGCGCCGCGCGAGGTCATCGCCCTGTTCGGCAGTTCGGGCTACCTGGAACTGGCCCAGCGCGATGGGTGCGCCGCCCGCCGCCTTCGGGCGTGGCCTGGGACGCCCATCCGGGTGGCCTTCCGGGAACCCGCGCAGTCCTAGCGAGCGTCTTTCATGCAGGCCCGCGCGCCCCACTCGGCCCCGACCGGCAGGGCAGCGCGGCCATCTCCCGACCAAGACAAGGAGCGCAACGTGGCGAAATTCATCATAGAGGGTGGGAACCGCCTACACGGGCGGGTAACTCCGAGCGGCAACAAGAACGCGGCGCTGCCCATCATGGCGGCGTCGCTGCTGACGGATGAGCCTCTGATCCTGCACAACGTCCCCCGCATCCGCGACGTGGAGACCATGCTCCAGTTGCTGGTGGCGTCAGGCGTGGATGCCGAGTGGATCGGCGAGCACGACCTGCGGCTTCACGCGCGGGATGTGCGGTCTGCCCATCTGGACCCCGTGCTGTGCAAGGAGATTCGCGCGTCCATCCTGCTGGCAGGGCCCATGCTGACGCGGCTGGGCAGGGTGGAACTGCCGCCGCCGGGGGGCGACGTCATCGGGCGCAGGCGGGTGGACACGCACTTCGTGGGTCTGGGGTCGCTGGGGGCCGAGTTCGCCATCGGCCAGACGTTCCGCCTATCCACCACGGGCCTGCGCGGCGCCGACATCTTCCTGGACGAGGCCAGCGTTACCGGCACCGAGAACGTGCTCATGGCCGCCAGCCTGGCCAAAGGCACCACCATCATCCGCAACGCGGCGTCGGAACCGCACGTGCAGGACCTGGCCCGCTGCCTGAACCAGATGGGCGCCCAGGTGCAGGGCATCGGCACCAACACGCTCCTCATCCAGGGCGTGGACCGTCTCCACGGGACCGAATTCACCATCGGCTCCAGCCACGTGGAGGTGGGGAGTTTCATCGGGCTGGCGGCGGCCACCAAGAGCGAACTGACCATCACCGACGCCGTCCCCGACGACCTGCGCATGATTCGGCTGATGTTTGAGCGGCTCGGCGTGCACATAGAGATTCGGGACAACGAGGTCTTCGTGCCGGCGGACCAGCCGCTGGAGATCATGCCCGACCTGGGCGGCGCGATTCCGAAGATAGACGACGCGCCATGGCCCGGCTTCCCGGCCGACCTGATGAGCATCGCCCTGGTTGTCGCGACACAGGCGAAGGGCACGGTCCTGTTCCACGAGAAGATGTTTGAGAGCCGCCTGTACTTCGTGGACAAACTCATCAGCATGGGCGCGCACATCATCCTGTGCGACCCGCACCGCGCCGTCGTCGTGGGGCCCGCGCAGTTGCACGGCGAGCGACTGGAAAGCCCCGACATCCGCGCCGGCATGGCGCTGCTCATCGCCGCCCTGTGCGCCGAGGGGCAAAGCGAGATTCGGAACATCGGCCAGATAGATCGCGGCTACGAGCGCATTGAGGAGAAACTCCAGGCCCTGGGGGCGAACATCCGCCGCATAGAGTAGCCGCGCCTACGGCTCCTGATAGCGGATGACCTTGGCCGGGACGCCGACCACCACGGCGTTGTCGGGCACATCGTCTATGACGACCGCGCCGATGCCGATCACCGCGTTGTCGCCCACGCGCAGGCGCGCGCCTTGCCCCCATTCGGGCGTCATCACCGAGGCGCCAAGCCCCACCAGCACGTTCCGCCCGATGTCAATCCGCGCGCCGATAGTTGCGCCCGACGAGATGAGCACGTTGTCGCCGATGACCGTGTCGTGCGTTACGATGGCGCCAGCGTCTATGTACACGTTGTTGCCGATGACCGGATCCACGTACAGCGTAACCCCGGCGCCGATGATGTTCCCCCGCCCCATCCGCACGTCCTTGGAGATGTGGGCCGTCGGGTGGATGGCGTTGATGATCTCAAACCCCATCTGGGCCATCCATTCGGACAGGCGACCGCGCGCCTTGTTGTCGCCGATGGCGCAGATGGCGCCCGCCACGCCGTCGGCCAGGAGCGCGGGGAGCCTGTCGGGCCCGCCGACAACCGGCACGCCCCGCACTTCCCTGCCCCACATGTCGCGGTTGTCGTCCACCATCGCCACGACCCGAACGTCTTCTCGGTAACTGAGGATGTAGGCCACCATCTTGCCCACATTCCCCGCTCCGTACACGACAACGCGCATCACCGCATCACCTCGGGCATGGATTCCATCGCGAAGGCAACGGACACGGCCAACTCGCCGGGCATGTTACACCAGAGCGCGCCCAAACGCAGAGGTTCCCTCAAGATTTCTCGGCGGTCTGCGCGCTCAGCGGTTGAGAGGGAACCCGCCAACTCACCCCGTCTGCGAAATCTCGTCGGGGACGCCGTCGTTGTACACGCCCTCGCGCCGAAGCACGACCCCCACCGTCTGCCACAGGATTTTCAAATCAAGGCCGTAAGACCAGTGATCCACGTACCAGACATCGCGCTCTATGCGCTGGGGCCAGGTGAGTTGATTCCTGCCGTTGACCTGGGCCAGGCCGGTTACGCCCGGGCGCACCAGCAGTCGCCGCCGCTGGAAGTCGTTGTACTTCTCCACCTGGTAGGCCAGCGTGGGCCGCGGCCCCACCAGGCTCATGTCGCCCACCAGGATGTTGAAGAATTGCGGCAGTTCGTCCAGGCTGTACTGGCGCAGGAAGCGGCCCACCCTCGTTACGCGGGGGTCGCCGTCGTGGGTATGATACCCCAGCGGGTGCGCGGTGGCATTCTGCACCATAGTGCGGAACTTGAAGATGCGGAAGATGCGCCCATCCTTGCCCACGCGCTCCTGCCGGAAGAAGACCGGGCCGGGCGAATCCAACTTGATCGCAACCGCGATGATGAGGAACGCCGGCGCCAGGAGCGCCAGGCCGATGACCGAGACCACGATGTCCGTCGCCCGCTTGAGAAACCGCTGAAACGCCTTGCTCATCGCCTGCAACCGTACTGCGCCACGCACCGGAAGCCCTCATAGGCGCTGGAGTTGTCCACGGCGCTGTCCAGTTTCACCTGGTTCACGATGGCCACCAACTCGTCGCCGGGCGCGCCTTCCACAACTACGGAGTACTGGGCGTTGTTGGGGAGGGCGGCGTCGCTATACGTCCAGGGCCGCTCGGCCACCGACCGCCCCGGAGCCAGGGCGTAGTTCTTGAGGCCAGCGTTGGGCCACTCCGTCCCCGTGTTGAAGTCGTAGTAGCGCACCGTTACCGTGGCCGTAACCGCGCCCACGTTCTGGATAACGATGGGCGTGATGTAGCCGTAGTACCCCTTGACCACGTTGGGCAGGAAGATGTTCTGCGCCCCTTCGTTGAAGCCGTTGTAGGCCGAGCCGTCCTTGTGATCGGCCAGGTTGCGGTTCTGATTGACGATGGCCACCAGTTCGTCGCCCGGCCGTCCCCGCACCACGACGGAATACTGCTTGTTGGGCGGCAACACGTTGTCGGGGTAGGTCCAGGGGCGTTCGGGCAAGGAGCGGCCCGGCTTCAGTTCGTAGTCCTTCTTGCCCGCCCGCGGGTAGAACGTGCCATCAAACCCGTAGTACTCCACGTTGACGTAGGCCGTTGTCGTGCCGACGTTTTGGATAACGGCGGGGGTGATGTAGCCCGCGTACCCCTTGACCATGTTGGGCAGGTACACGTTGGGCCCGCCCGACGGGAAGCCCGAATAGGCCAGGTCGGTGTCTCGTCCGATCTGGTTCACCGCGCCGACGATGGACTGCCCGACGCCCGCCGTCGCCACCACCGCGTACTGCTTGTTGGTGGGCAATTCGGAGTTGGGGGCAACCGCCGGGTCGTATTCGTAACTGACGTTGGGCGGCAGGACAACTATGCGCCTGGCGCTCTCAATGGGGTTGCCGGTGTTGAAGTCAAAGAACTCTATGGTAACGGTGGCGTCGGTATCGCCGCTGTTCTGGATGTAGAACGGCGTGCTGAAGCCGTAGTAGTGCTTGGTGATGTTGGGCAGGAAGACCTTGCGCGTGCCCGGTTCCAGGGCGTTGTAGGCCATCTCGCGGCCGGTGGCTAGTTCGTTGACCACCCCCGCCAGCGGGCGGGTGCCGTGGATGACCATGGAGTACATGCCGTCGGTGAGGGCGGGGTCGGGGTTGAGATAGGGGCGGACGGCGCGCGCGCGGCCCGGCTCCAACTGGAAGGTCTCGCGGGCCGAGGGGATGTACGCGCCATCGGACATGCGGTAGTAGTCCACGAAGACCGTGGCCGTGGCGTCGCCCATGTTCTGCACGACGACCGGCGAGCGCCAGACCATCCCCGGCGGGTAACTGCCCTGTCCCTGCGCCGCGATGGGGAGGAGCAGGACGATCACGGCCACGGCGACGACCAGCGACTTTCTCATGACGCCCTCCTTGTGTGCGCCCCCCAAGTTCCCCCTTGCCGCGCCATTATAGCGTGCCCCGCGCAAAATGGCAACTGGGTGCGGGCTGCGCGAGCGTTCCCACCTGCGACGCACCTCGGAGGTGCGTCGCAGGTGAGCCCCACAGCGAGCGCTTGGCGGGTTCCCATGCGCCTGCCCCCGCGCCCGGCGGCTATGGAAAGCCGCCCTACGTGCCCACATTCATCCCCCATTCGTGCGCATTCGTGTTATTCGTGGATAGCGCCTGCCCCCCCGCCCCTGCGCCCGGCGGAGTTGGAACCGCGAATCCACGCGAATCCACGCGAATGAGAAACTGGCCAAACCTGCGACGCACCTCGGAGGTGCGTCGCAGGTTGAGCCGCACAGCGAGCGCTTGGCGGGTTTCCATACCTGCCCCTGGCTTCGGCGGCTATGGAAAGCCGCCCGTGTGCATTCGTGTTATTCGTGGATAAGCGCC
>DAOTVT010000247.1:0-10005 GCA_034436295.1 Anaerolineae bacterium
GTCTGCCGCCTCGTTTCTGACCGCTGTCTGCTGATGGCTGACGGCTGTCTGCTGATGGCTAGCGGCTAGCGGCTAACGGCTGCACGTTATTCCCGAAACCCGCTCCCGGCCGCGCCAGGCGGGACCAGGATCACCTCCGTTGTTCCGGCCACCTGCAGTACGGAATTGGTGTAGAACACCACCCGCACGTTGATGACCACATAGACTCCATCCTTCAGTTTGCCCTGCCACACGATGGAGTCGCCAGCCTTGCGGTAGGGGTAGCCCTCTATGCCGTCCAGTTCGGCGCCCTTGTCGGCTTTGCCTTTGTACGTAACCAACGAGCCCGGGATTCTCTTGCCCTTGTCCACGGTGTAGGTTACGATGGCGCGATAGCGCAGCGGGGCCTCGGGAATGTTGGGCACGGTCTGGGGCGCAGGCTTGGGAATCGTCAGGGTCGCCGAGCCGAGAATATGGCATGTGGTCTCGGTGTACCAGACCACGCGCCCGGAAAAGTCCATCTTGGCGTTCGCCACCGGCTTGCCGGACCAGTTCAACGAGTCGCCCTTCTGCTTGTAGGCATCCTGGCCGTCAATGGTGAGGTGCGCGCCCATGTCGGTCTGGCCCACGTAGCGGATGCCCGTGCCGGGCAGGTAGTCGCCCGCGGCCACGCCCATCTCGTAGGGCGCCACGTACACCAGGTCGCCCTCCTGGGTGGGCTTGCAGCCGGACGCCATCACGATGCCCAGGATCAGGACTAGGATGGCCCACTTTCTCATGTATCTCCTCCCCGCGCAACCGCGCGCCTCCGCTTACTCCTCCCCAAGATAGCGCTCAAAGAAACCCAACACCTTCTGCTTGTACGCCTCCGGTTCCACTTCGTCCACGTTGCGGTGGCCTGCGCCGGGCACGACCCACAGTTCCTTGGGGTCGCCCGCCGATGCGAACATGGCCCGCACCTCCTCGGTGGATGTGTACGGGTCCTGCTCGCCATGGATCAGCAGCAACGCCCTGGGCGCGACCTTGCTGGCCCACAGGCCCGGGTCGGCTTCCTCCAGGTCGGCCCCCAACCGCCACCCCGCCGCTGCTACCGCCAGGCGCGCCAGGGGCTTGGCGATCCCGCCTGGGATGCCGCGCTCGCGCATCCCCTCGTAGATGGCATCCCGCAGCCAGACGAAGGAGCCATCGGCGACGACGGCGCGAATCTCCTGCGCCAGCGGCGCGCCGCTGATGGCCACCGCCCCGCCCATGGAGAAGCCCAGCGCGCCGATTCGGGTGTAGCCCCGCCCCAGCAGGAACCTCTCCGCCGCGAGCAGGTCGCGCCGCTCAAAGTACCCCATGCTGACGTGCCGGCCGCCGCTGCGCCCGTGCCCCCGAAAGTCAAACATGAGCACCGAGATGCCCCGTTCGTGGAACCAGGGCGCGTACTTCAGGTCCGGATCCATGCTTCCCGCGTGTCCGTGCAGGAAGATCACGGCGCGCCGCGCGTCCTGGGCCGGTATCAGCCAGCCCCGCAGCGGGATGCCGTCCTCGCTTGTAAAGGTAACCTCTTCGTACTCCAGGCCGTACTCCGCCGGATTTGCCGTCCTGTCGGGCCGCCTGCGCCGCACGATCTGATCCGATGCGTACCAGACCGCCGCCGCGATGGCGATGACGATGACGGCAAGTGCAGCCAAAGCCGCGATCATCTGTCCTCACCTCGTTCTATGTGCAAGACGTGTACCAACCGCGAAGGTTCCAGCGCGAACGCGAGAACGACGCCCGCGCCGATGCTCAACACCCCGAACGCCGCCGCCATCAGGCCGGTGGCCCACGCCGACCCCGCCGCCGTTTGCAGCGCCGCCGCCACGATGGCGAGCACGTTCCAGGTGCTGTGGAGCGCGACGGCGAGCGCCAACCCCAGCGCGAAGCGGCCTGGGCGTCGCCGCCGCAGCCACTCCCACAGCCCCCACGCCGCGAGGGCTGCGGTGCTCGCGTGGATGAGCATGGCGCCGACGCGCAGGATCGCGATGCCGGCAACCGCGCCCGAGAAGGGGTCGGCGAAGGCGGCCTCATAGACGCTGAACGTTACCCCTCCCGCGATGCCCCACGCCAGAGCCTGGGCGCGGCTGGGCCGGTGCGCCAGGGCCAGGGCGCCCACGGCCAGCAGTTTGCCGATCTCCTCTATGATGGGCACGAAGCCCGCCATGAGCACAAGGAGAAACGCCAGCACCGCCGGCTGGCGCAGGAACTCGCCGCTGGCGATGAACGACGGGTCGGAGAACTGCTCCCCCATTTGTTCCATCTGTTGCGCGCCGCCAGGCAGCAGGGCCAATGCGACGCCTACCATCAGCACAAGCCCCACCAGCACCAGTATCTCCCAGAAGACGCTCCACGCCAGCGAGACGGTGAGCGTGGCGCTGACCTGGGCGGCCACCTGCCGCCAGGTGGGCGGCTCGTCGGCGCCGGCCAGTCGTCGGCTCACGAACGCCAGGAGCGCCATCCCGGGCAGGAGCGCGGCGAGAACCTTCATCAGGCCGGCCGCGGGCGCGTCCGAGGGTGTCGCCGCGATGAGGATGACCGTCAACGCCAGGAGCGCCACCCAGGCCCACGGGCGCGCCAGGCGGAAGGGCGACGACGGCCGCCCGCGCAGGCCGCGCACGCCCTGGACGATGAACCAGGCCCCCAGCAGCGCGCTCAACCCCGCCAGCCCCGCCCAAAGCCACGTGAGGTCGCCGAGGTACGTGCCGTTGTAGGCCGACGCGAGGGCCAGGAGGCCCACGACGACAAGCGGCGTGAACACCGACGCCGCGCCCACCACGATCATTCCGACAAAGCCGATGGTTTTCAGCGTGTTGTTGCCCAAGCGCACCTCACAGTCTCGGGACGCGCTCGTTCGCGCCCCGTTTTTGCATCAGCATGTCCAGTATAGCAACGGCGGCGGCTTTGTCCAGCGGCTCGTTGTTGTTGCCGCACTTGGGGCTTTGCACGCAGGACGGGCAGCCATCCTGGCAGGGGCAGCCGGCGATGGTCTTGCGCGTGGCTTCCCACAGCCGTTCCAGCATCTGGAATCCCTTTTCCGCGATGCCCACGCCGCCCGGATGCCCGTCGTAGATGAAGACCTGGGCCAGGCCCGTGTCCTCGTGGCACGGCGTGGACAGCCCGCCGATGTCCAGTCGGTCGCACATGGCGAAGAGCGGCAGCAGGCCGATGCTCGCGTGCTCCAGCGCGTGGAGACCGCCCGCGAAATCCAGCCCGTCCCGCGCCACCTGCTTCCTGATCTCCTCGGGGACGGTGAACCACAGGGCCGAGGTTACGAATGACTGGGGCGGCAGGTTCAGCGGCACGTTGTCCAGCACCGTCTCCGTGTACTGCTGCACCCGCTTGTACCCGATGACCTGCTGGGTAACGCGCACCTGGCCGTAGTAGGCGTCGCACGTGGGGAAATGCCGCGCCTGCCACGAGCGCACGATGCGCACGTCGTTGATCTCGCGCGGCGTGGTGTAGTAGTCCACGTCCACCGGGCGAACGTAGGCCGTCTGCGTGTCCAAATCCAGGCGCGTTACCAGGTACGTCTCGCCCTGGTGCAGGTACACCGCGCCCGGGTGGATGCGGAACATGGCCGTGGCGCTATCAACCTGCTCCAACATGCGGTAGTTGTTGCTCTCGTCCAGGAGGGCGAACATGGAGCCGGAAATGGAGCGGATGTTGACGCGCTCCGCCGGATAGCGCGCCCCGGCGACAAACCACCGGTTGCTGCGATACTCCAGAACGCCCTGCCGCTCCAGTTGGGCCATGGCTTCGGCGAACGTGGGGCCGAACACGCGCTCGTCGTCGTTGGTCAGGGGGCGCTCATGCGCGGCGCACGGCAGGTGTTGTTGCAGCAGGTACAGGTTGCTGGGGTCAATCAGCGCGTGTTCGGGGCTGCGCCCGAACAGTTCCTTGGGCTCGCGCATGAAGTATTGATCCAGCGGGTTGTCCAGGCCGATGAGGATGGAGAGCGAGTCCTTCTTGCCGCGGCCCGCGCGCCCCGCCTGCTGCCAGACGCTGGCGATGGTGCCCGGGTAGCCGACGGTAACGGTCGCGTCCAGCGCGCCCACGTCCACGCCGAGTTCCAGCGCGTTGGTGGCGGTTACGCCCAGCAGCCGACCGTGAAACAGCCCTTGCTCAATCTCACGCCGTTGCTCGGGCAGGTAGCCGGCGCGATAGGCGGAAACGCGCGACGTCAGGTCGGGTCGCGTCTCTCCCAGCGCCTCGCGGGCGTAGCGCAGGATGAGTTCCGCGATCTTGCGAGTCCGCGCGAAGGTGATGTTGCGGATGCCGTGCTGGACCATCTCGGCGAACAGGAAGGCCGCCTCCGCGTTGGCGCTGCGCCGAGCGGCCATGGCCCTGTCCAGGAAGGGCGGGTTCCACAGCAGGAATTCCTTGCTCATCTGGGGCGAGCCGTCGTCGTCTACCACGACGACGTCGTCGCGGCCGGTGAGGCGACAGGCGTGTTCGCCCGGGTTGGCGATGGTCGCCGAGCACAGGATGAATTGCGGGCGCGCGCCGTAGAACTCGCACACCCGCAGGAGCCGCCGCAGGACGCAGGCCACATGCGACCCGAAGATGCCCCGATAGATGTGGGCCTCGTCAATGACGACGAACCGCAGGTTGGCGAAGAAGCGGCTCCACAGCCCGTGGTTGGGCAGGATGCCCACATGGAGCATGTCGGGGTTGGTGAGGATGATGCTGGCGCGCTGCCGAAGCCGAGTCCGCGCTCCCTGCGGCGTATCGCCGTCGTAGGTGCCGAACGCGGGGCCGCCCAGTTGTTCGGTGAGTTGGCGCAGGGCGCGCAGTTGATCCTGGGCCAGCGCCTTGGTGGGGAACAGGTACAACGCGCGGGCCTCGGGCTGGTTGAGGATGGCTTCCAGCACGGGCACGTTGTAGGCCAGGGTCTTGCCGCTGGCCGTGGACGTGGCGAGGATGACATCCTCCCCTGCGCGCGCGGCGTTGATGGCCTGCGCCTGGTGCGTGTACAGTCGCGACGCGCCGATGTCGGCCAGCGCCCGCTCCAGGGGCTTCGGGAGCGGGCGGTCCAGTTGCCCGTACCGCGCCGGACGCGCGGGGATGTGCTCCTGGTGCACGATCTGCCCGCGGTAGAATGGGAGACTCTTCAGATGGTCAATGAACTCTCGGCTGTTCACAGCATCCAACGGCAGTCGCAGGTGTGCGCGGATGAGCGCAGAAAAACAAGGTCCGATGTGAGTTTACCCGCGTTTTCCCGCGGGCGCAAGTTGCGGGAGGCTGCGCTCAGTCGTGGATGACGACGAGGGTGCCCGTGCCCCAGGCGCTGTTGGCCCCCGGCGGCACGTAGGGCGTCGTCCACTCAAACAGCCACTTGGCGTCGGCTATCTTCAGGTTGATGCACCCGTGGCTCATGGGGTGGCCGAAGTTGTTGTGCCAATAGGCCCCGTGCAGGCCATAGCCCTTGTAGAAGTACATGATGTAGGGCACGTTGGGCAGGTAGTAGCCCGGGCCCGACATGGGCGCGCTCCGGTACTTGACGTAGATGTTGAAGCGGCCCTTGACGGTGGGCGTGGCCGGCAGGCCGGACGAGATGACCGCCCAGTACACCGCGCGGCCGCCCTCGTAGGCCACCAGCCGCTGCGACGACAAATCCACGTCAATCCACTTCTCGCCGGCCCCAACCTCGGGGGGCGGCGCTGCCGTGGGCTGCGGGCGGCGCGTCGGCGTGGGCGGCACGGGCGTGGCCGTGGGCGTGGGGGTGGGCGTGGGCGTCTCGGTAGGCGTGGGGGTTGGCGTATCGGTGGGCGTGGGTGTGGGCGTCTCGGTGGGCGTGTTCGTCGGCGTCGGCGTGGGCGTCTCGGTCGGGGTGTTCGTGGGCGTGAACGTGGGCGTGGCCGTCGGCGTCTTGGTGGCGAACACCGCCTCCCAGGCCTGCGCGGGCCAGTCGGTCTGCGTCCAAATCAGGCCCGCGCCGAGGACGACCAGGAGCGCGGCCAGAATCCACCCCACGTACCGCGGCACGCCTCGCGCGGGGCGCACGACCGGAGCCGCCGCGACAGGGCGAACGGGACTCGCGGCGCGCTGGCTGGGCTGGCCGGCGTTGGGCGCGCGCTTTCTGGCCCAGCGCAGGGCCGCCCGCGCCCTCGCGTTGTGCGGGTCCAACTGCACGGCGCGCCCGATGTACCGCAGGCTGTCCTCGGGCCTGTCGGCCAGCGCGCCCATCCACAGGAGCGCCTCTACGTTGTCGGCGTCGTCGGCAAGGATGGCCTGGAACAAGGCTCGTGCCTCGTCCCTGCGGTCAGCGGTGGCCAGGGCGACCGCTTCGGCAAGGCGCGGGTCGCCTGCGCCGCTCGCGCCGCGGCGCTTCGCATTCGTCGGCTGGTCAGACATGTCTCCTCTCGGCATTGGCGGCAACGTGAGACAATCTTACTCTATCACGGCCACGCTTGCAAATGCCATGCCAGGCTGGGTAGTGTATGCATTGCGGTGGAGATGGTCAGACCGATGAGCGGTAGCATGAAACGCATGGAGGGCAGGTTTCCATACCTGCCCCCTGTTTCCGGCGGCTATGGAAAGCCGCTCTACATGTCTGGGCGTTGTGCCGCCAACCCATTGCGAGCGCAGGGGAAGGGCGCGAAAGGCGCGAAAGACGCGGAAGTCGTTTCGCGTTCTCACACAAAGACACGAAGACACAAAGGGGATAGGGCTGCGGAGCGCGAAAGGCACGAAATGCGCGGAAGTCGTTTCGTGCCTTTCGTGGTGTTTCGTGGGTTTCGTGCTCCAAACGTGCTTCGTGTTCCAGGCGTTGTCCCTGGCACGCCAAGCCAGCGCGCGCCTGGAATACCCCATGGGCAGGTGCGGCAACCCGCCCATGGGCGCAACGCGTGGTATTCAGATGGCAGGCGCAACCGCAGGGCCGATGTCTATACCGGCGCCAGCGTGCCGGCGAAGATCTGCCATGCCAGCGCCGTCTTCGCCAGCAGGCTCAGGACGATGAACATGCGCTCGCCGAACAGGTAGTCCTTCCACGGCCCCACCTTCTTGTACTGCAGGAACATGTTCACGGCGAAGATGTTGAAGAACACGAAGATGGTGGGGATGATGGCGTACACAAAGGCCGGTGGCTTTGCGTCGCCCGAATTGACCGCGCCCAGGAAGTACATCGTGATCACAATCCAGGGAATGATCCCCGCGAAGCACCCGAAGATGAACGCCGTCCAGTTCACGCGCTCCTTGCCCTCGTTGTGCAGTTCCATCATGATACCAAACAGGTTCATGGTGGCGTTCACGCCGAAGATGAGGATGAGCGCGCCCAAATCCCACAGGCCCACCAACATGCCGATGAGGACGATCATCCACGAGGAACTCAGCGCGTACTCGTAGAAGCGCGCCGGGTTCATCTTCCGCTCCAGGTGGCTCACGTACCACTTGTAGCCGAAGGTGGACAGGGAGAAGTGGGCCACCGCCGAAAGCAGCAGGAAGATGGCCACCGCCGGCCCGAACGGCAGGTTCACGAACAACTTGGGGTCAGGCGTCAGAGAGAACGTGGCGCGGTCAAACTTCAGGAAATTGGTGAAGATCGGGTAGGTGGTGTCGTTGCTGATGAGGATCATCAGCACGCCCTGGATCAGGTGTAGGAACCCCATCGCCAGGTTGAACCGGCGCAGGCCCCTGTAGGTTTGTTCGGGGGTTTTGTTGCTCATGGCGTCTCCCTCCATAGTTTTTTCAGAGTACATTTGAGTAGAACCTACAATTCATTATACAGGACAACGCGCCGTCTGTCAAATGCGACTTGTTCAGTCCACTTCGCGCGGGTGTAGCCAGTGGGCCGGTGGGTGTTGGGGCGCCCTACCTGGCCAGCATCATCGCCGTCAGCGCGGTAACCTCTCCGGTGGTGGCCAACTTGTACGGGTCCAGCGTGTCGGGCGCATCCTGCGGGGTGTGGAGATACTCGGCGTTGGGCCAGAACAGGAGCACGGCGGGGACGCCCCTGTCGCGGAAGGCCGCGTGCGTGTTGCCGCCCTTGTACCCTTCGGGCGACACGCGCCGGTCCAGCAAGTCGGCGGCCAGGCGCAGGTTGAACAGGAGCGTCGCCTCCAGCCCATCCTTCTCGCCTTCCAGGTTCAGGTAGTAACTGCGGGCTGCGCCTACCGTGTCCAACTCCAGGACGCCCATCATCTCGTCCAGGGGCACGATCGGCTGGTCGGCGTAGAAGCGCGAACTGGCAAGCCCGGCCTCCTCCGCGCCCCAGGCGACGAAGTAGATGGGCCGCGACGGGCGGAATCCGCTTTCGGCCAGCACCCGCGCCACTTCCAGCATGACGGCCACCCCCGAGGCGTTCTTGTTCGCGCCCGGGTACTGCGTTCCGTCGGGCGCGGCGCCCACGCCGTCGTAGTGCGCCCCGATGATGAGCGGGCGGGCGTCCGCGCGTTCGCCCGGGAGGACGCCGACGACGGTCAGGGCTTGCGCGGTCTGGGGCGCGCTGTACGGGACCGTCAGTTGCGCCCGCAGGCGGAGCAGGAGCGCGTGGGGGGCGTTGTTGGCCTCGTAGGGCGTCAGCCCCGCCATCTTGATCATCTCGCGCCAGGCGCTCTCCTGAATCTGCGCCACAGGGATGGTCGTCGCGTCCAGCCCTTGGCTCGGGACGGTGCGCTCGCGCATGTTCAGCGCGGCGTCCTTGACCACCAGGATGAGGCCGCCCGCGCCGTGGGCCAGAGCCGCCTCGGCCTCTGCTGCCGGCTCGGCCGTCTGGTATTTGAGCGCGATGCGGCCGCCGAGGTGCACGCCCTCGGGGAATCCCTTGGGCAGCCACACCAGGTCGGACGCCACATCGCCGCCTCCGGCGCATCCGCCCGCCGCCTCGCGGAAATCCACGCCATAGACCAGCGCCACCTCGCCGCCGGTAACGGTCTGGCTGAAGCGGAGCACGGGCACGGCTGTGAGTTCCGCATAGGCGACGGGGACGGCCTGGAAGAACGAACCGTCGGGCGCGCCAGGCTGCAGGCCGAGCGCCTGCATCTGTTCGGCAATCCAGCGGGCGGCGGCCTCGGCGCCCGGGCTTCCGGCCCTGCGGCCCGCGTACTCCGGCGACGCCAGGCGGCGCACGATGTCCAGCGCGCGGTCGGCGCTGAAACCCTGGGCCGCCCGCACCGGTTCCGGCGGCACGCCCCCCAGCCGCACCGCCGCCTGCCACTGCGGTTCCCACTCGGAGAACGGCATCCGCGCCGCCACCGAGAACGCCTGCGCGAACCCGCGCCCCTCGCCCAGGCTCCGGAGCAGGCGGTGCAGGCTGTCCATCCCGAACTGGCGCACGAATTCGTCCACGAACATCCAGGACTGGCCGTAGTACAGGGTCGTGTCCTGTTCGTTGAGTTCGGCGTAGGTGGGCATGTTGGCCCAGTCCAGCAGTTTCTGCGTGCGTTGCGCCTCGCGCACGGCGGACACATAGCGCGTCTGGAGCGAGGCGGCCGACTCCGGGGCCGCGCGCATGGTCTCAAACACGGCCACGCCCTCGTGCAGCCATTCCAGGTCAACGCCCAGGTCAAACAGAACGCGGTGCGTGAACTCGTGGGCGATGACGCTCGCGAAATCCATCCCCTTGGCGCCGACCCACAACTTGATCGCCTCGCCCGGCTCGTACCAGCCTTTGGCCCACGACGGCACGGACGGGAGAATGGATGCCAGCATCACGGCCTGGTCTTCGTACAACTTGATTTCGGTGGGCGACGCGGGCGCGTGGGCCAGGTCGCCTGTTACCTGCGCGAAGGCCCGTTCGGCCGCATGCAGCACCGACAGGGCCGTCTCCCGCGTCGTGGGCGCGGCGTACTTGACCACGAAGTGCTCGCCCTGCTCCACGGTCCAATCGGGCCCGGCCAGCACCCAGCGGTCGCCCGCTCGGATGAATCGTGCTAGGTAGGACGCCTGTACCGTGTTGCCGCCGTCTTTGAGCGTGGCGGCGGTCTCCAGGTTGGCTAGCGCGCCCCGCTCGTCCAGCGCGACGAGTTGCGCCTTCAGCGCGTAGGCGCTCACGGGGTGCCT
>DAOTVT010000248.1:0-3355 GCA_034436295.1 Anaerolineae bacterium
AGGGCGGCTTCCCATAGCCGCCCCAGTCCGTCCCCTCGCCCCGCCAACACAACCGTAGGGCGGCTTTCCATAGCCGCCCGCCCGTCCCCTCGCCCCGCCAACACAACCGTAGGGCGGCTTTCCATAGCCGCCCTCCCCCTCGCCCCGCAAGCGGGGAGAGGGCTAGGGTGAGGGGTGGCCCGCCGAGGAGACAAAGAGACCCCAAAGGTCTCGGAGACCTTTGGGGTCTTCGTAATCCCTCGCCCCGCGAGCACACCCTATGCGATAAACCCTTTGCTGCGCAGAAGCGCCTCAACCCGCCGCCAATGCGCGTCGGGCACGCGCACGCACGACGGCCCGACCGCATCGCCCAGCAGCGGCCCGATCTCTGGGTCGGCGCGAATCTCCGCCAGAATCTCGGCCGAGTCGGCCTCCAGGAGCACGGCGCGGGACAATCGCGCTCGGCCCCTGCGCATCGCCCACTCGCGAACACGCGCCAGGAGACCCTCGGGGGCCTGCCCCGCGCTCGCCTGCGCGAGAAACTTCACCACCGCGTCCACGTCCACGCCCTGGCTCAGAATCCGCGCCAGCGACACGGGCGTGATCTCGTACACTGCGCCATCGTCGTCGCCCGTCCACGCGGCAAAGCGCTCCAACTGGAAGCGGTGCAGGAGATTGCCGTCCGAGGGCCAGCGCACCCGCCCGTCGTCCCCAACCGCGATCGGCGCGAACTCCGCCGCAGGCTCCACCTCGCCGCCGTGCAGCCACGCCCAGCCCCACTCAGTGAGCGCGAAGAGCACGTCGCCCGTCTGAGCATCGCGGCCCAGATCCGCCGCGCCCACGTAGTGCATCGCCCCTGCGACAACCTGCGCAATCAGTCGGCCTTCCACCTCATCCCAGTGCTCAAACCCCCTGAGGTACTGGCCCGTTTTCACATCCCGAATGTACCACGATTCGTAGTCGCCGCCCGTGCGCTGAAAGTCGGGCGCGTACTCGCGGATCGTCTCCGCCACCTGCTTGAGCGAGTACCAAGTCCCAGCCTCGCACCCTTTCAGCAAGTCCAGAAGCCGCTGGCGCGTGCGCACGGGGTCATGGCTCCAACCGCTCCCTTCGCAGCGAATCTCCGCGATGCGCCGCAATTCATCCCAGCCTTCGTCGGCCACCCACGCCGACCACATCTGGCTTTGCCGTGAGGGTGTGGGGGCGCTCAACCAGGCTCGCGCCGCATCCGACGCGGGCCTGATTCGGTCGCCTGCCCTGCGCACCAACTTCAGCCGCCCGACGACGCGAAGCAGCCACTGCGCACGCATAGGCACGAACGCCGCGAACGGGGGCGGCGACATCGGCCGCCAAACCCAGCGCCGCCGCCACGCCGATTCATCCTGGGGCGAAAGCCCGCGCCCGCGCACGTAGCGAGGCTGGTGGTTCTGCACGTGGGCCAGGAACGTGCACACGTCCACCGACGCCGTATCCAGCGCCCGCCACACCTGTGCAGGCGGCTCGTGCGGCTCAAACGGCAGGCCCGCCTGCGCCCTGGGCGGCGGCAGCAGAGGCAGCACGTCCGAGGGGATGAACAGAAATGCCACGCGCTCGTCCGCATAGTCGGCGAACGCCTTGAAGAGAAGCCCCAAGAACCACAGCCGCTCGGTGGCGCTGACAGGCGCAAGCCAGGGTTGTTCCAGCGTCAGCCTGCCATCGCCCATGGAGCGAATCTCCCCGAATCGCCGCATGAACGGGTCGGCCCGCACCCTGCCCCCCGCCGCCTGCACCGTCTCCAGCGCCTCGCGCTCCTGGGGGTTCAGGATTTCCAGCGCCTCGGCCACGGATTCGGGGCGCAGCATCTGGTCGGCCAGGAAGCGCGCCGCCTGCACCCGATTGTTCGTGGGCAGGTCTATGCCCCGCGCCGCCGCCAGCGCGCGCAGTCGCGCCACCGAGTAGTCCAGCAAGCATTCCGCCAGTTCTCGCATCGCGGCCCTCGTGGGATGGAATCTTCGGCGGTATTATACGTGCCGCGCCGCACGCCGACAACCGCACTCTCTTCGCGCCTCGGCTCCAAACTCTGTTGGCCGCGGCTTGGGTACGGGTGCGACGTGCTTTCGGAAGTGCGTCGCACCTCATAGAACCGCACCCGCTTCGCGCCCTTGCGCCCGATGTTGCGCGCCGCGCGGAAACGGCTATACTGGATGCGTATGGAGGTGAGCGGCATGTCCGAATACGCGCCCAAGAACAAAGTCGGATTCGTAACCGCGCTCTGGAATCGGGTGCGGCTCGCGTGGAGGCTATTCCGCGACCCGCGCGTGCCCCTGTGGCCCAAAATCGTGGTTCCCGCCATCGCGCTCGCCTACGTGATCTTCCCGCTGGACATCCTGCCCGACCTCACGCCCTTCGTGGGCCAACTGGACGACCTGACGCTCCTGGCCCTGGGCGTGCAGGCCTTCATCTCCCTCTGCCCCAGGGACGTGGCCGCCGAGCACATGGCGCGCCTGCGGGGCGTCTCTGTGAAGCCTGCCCCCGAAGGCGAAGTGGTGGAAGGCGAGTACATCGTCCACCGCGACTGACGGCCAAACGAAAGCGCCCGAAGCAGAGCGCCGAAGTAGCGCCTGGGCTTCGGGCGCGACGCCACACGCGCAAGGCCCTACTTGACCAGGGTGCGCCCCCGCTCAAAGGCCCGCAGGTTCATCTCCACGTACTTGGACGGCACCCGCTCCTCTATCGCGGCGCGCCACACCGCCGCGTCCACATCCAGCAGCGCCGACAGCGCCCCCAGCATCACCACGTTGTTCACGCGGGCGCTCCCAACCTCCTGCGCAACCTGCAGACTCGGAATCAGGTACACCTTGTCCGTAACGGCCTTGAATGCCGCAAGAAACCGCTCATCCGACGGATACTCGGCCCCGCCAGAACTCACGGCCACCGGCGGAATCGCCTGGTCGTTCACCAGCGCCACGCCGCCAGGCTTCAGCCAATCCACGTGGCGCAGCGCCTCCAGTTTTTCAAACGCCACGAGAAAGTCGGCCTCGCCCTTGCCGATGAGCGGCGAATACACCTTCTCGCCCCAGCGCACGTGGCTGATGACGCTGCCGCCCCGCTGGGCCATCCCGTGCACTTCCGACTTCTTGGCGTCCAGGCCAGCCTCAAGCCCGACCTGCGCGATCACGTCGCTGGCAAGGAGCGTACCCTGCCCGCCCACGCCGACGACAATGAAATTCGTGTCCTTCATAGTCCTTCCTCCCTGATTGGATCACCTGCAACTGCCTGCGATTTTCCCCCCCTCGGCGAGAGCCGCATCTCATTCCAAGCCTCCGCCTTCCTCCTCTCCGCACGCCGCACCTCCCCCCCGCCTTCGGCTTCCTCCTCTCCGCACGCGCCACACCTC
>DAOTVT010000249.1:0-2202 GCA_034436295.1 Anaerolineae bacterium
GCATGGACCGAATGCTCAACAACAACGAGGTGCGGGCGCTCATCACCGCGCTGGGGACCGGCATCGGCGACAACTTTGACCTGTCCAACCTGCGCTATGGCCGCGTGATCATCATGACCGATGCCGATGTGGACGGCGCGCACATCCGCACGCTTCTGTTGACGTTCTTCTTCCGTTACATGCCCGCCCTGATTGAGAACGGGCACCTGTTCATCGCCCAGCCGCCGCTGTACCGCATAGAAAAAGGCAAGCAGCACTACTACGTGTACACCGAGGCCGAGAAGGACCAGATTCTGGCGAAGCAGAAGGGCGAGAACATCACCATCCAGCGTTACAAGGGCCTGGGCGAAATGAACCCGGAGCAGTTGTGGGAAACGACGATGAATCCAGAGAACCGCACGCTGCTTCAGGTTACCGTGGAGGACGCGGTAGAAGCCGACCGCACCTTTGAGATGCTCATGGGCAATCAGGTGCCCCCGCGCCGGCGGTTCATCCAGACCCACGCCAAGAACGTGCGCAACCTGGACGTGTAGGGGAGACGCTAACCGCGAACGGACGCGAATTCGCGCCCATTCGCGGTTTCTCTTTGACATGCTGAGCGAAGCGAAGCATCTCGTTTGGCGAGACGCTTCGCCGCCCCGCGGCCCAGAATGGCGGGGAGCAGCCCCCGCGTTCTACCGCAGATAGTCCCGCAGTTTGCTGCTGCGGCGGGGGTGCCGCAACCGCATAAGCGCCTGGGCCTCTATCTGGCGGATGCGCTCGCGGGTCAGGCCGAACTTGCGCCCCACCTCCTCCAGCGTGTGGGTCTGCCCATCCACCAGGCCGAAGCGCATCTGGAGGATGCGCACCTCCCGCTGGCTGAGCGCGCACATGAGTTCCTCCAGTTGCTCGCGCAGGAGCGAATGCGAGGCGGCCGTGCTCGGACTGACCGACGTCTCGTCCTTGATGAACTCGCCCAACTCGCTGTCGCCGTCCTCGCCGACGGGAGCCTCCAGCGACAGGATTCGGGTGGCGGCCTTCATGATGCGGCGGACTTTGTCCTCCGGAAGGTTGAGCCGCTCGGCCAGTTCCTGGTGGGTCGGCTCGCGCCCCAGTTCCTGGGCCATGTCCTGAGACATGCGGGCCACGCGGGCGATCTGGTCGTGCATGTGGATGGGCACGCGGATGGTGCGGCTCTGATCGGCCACGGCGCGCGCCACCGCCTGGCGAATCCACCACGTGGCGTAGGTGCTGAACTTGTAGCCGCGCCGGTAGTCAAACTTCTTCACCGCACGGATGAGGCCGATGTTGCCCTCCTGGATGAGGTCCAGGAACGGCACGCCCCTGCCGATGTACTTCTTGGCGATGCTGACGACCAGCCGCGAGTTGGCGCGGATGAGGTGATCGCGGGCCTCCTCGCCCTCGCGCACCCAGGCCTCCAGCCGCTCCCGACGCGCCGGCGAGAGATTGGTCTGCTCCAGCATGCGCCGCGCCTTCTGGCCGCGCTCCATGCGCTTCGCCAGGGTTACTTCGTCCTCGGCGGTCAGCAGCGGCACGCGGCCAATCTCCCGCAAGTACAGGTTGATGGGGTCGCTCACGTCGGCCGGAGACTCGTCAATATCAAGGATGTCTCCGGCTTCCAGGTCGGGGACGTCATCGTCGGCCAAGTCTTGCTCCACAGGCCATGGGGACTCATCGTCAAGGGGACAGAGGGCAAAATCCTCTTCAGGTTCCGTGAATGCAGCAACCTCGCCGTCCGTCTCGCCGATTGGTAGGCGGTTGAGATTCAAGTTGCCTCCTCACTCTATTTCATCTACTTATGAAACGTGCAAACGAAACGTTCGGTTCCGCTGGAGCCTGCGACACGACTCGTGAGTCTCAAACCCTTCTCATTATTATACCACAGTTTTCATAAATTGGCACACCCAATTTTCTTAAAACCTGCGTTTCCGCCTCCTGCGGGCCGTCTCCGTGGGATTTGTAACCGCGAATCACACGAATCCACGCGAATGGGGGGCAGGCTTCCATGCCTGCCCTGTAACCGCGAATCGCGCGAACGTAGGGGCAGGCTTCCATGCCTGCCCTGTAACCGCGAATCACACGAATCCACGCGAATGTAGGGGCAGGTTCCCATGCCTGCCCTGTAACCGCGAACGCACGAATCCACGCGAATGTAGGGGCAGGTTCCCATGCCTGCCCTGTAACCGCGAACGCACGAATCCA
>DAOTVT010000250.1:0-2092 GCA_034436295.1 Anaerolineae bacterium
GCAATCCGAGCGAGGCCGTCCCGCCGGACGCCTACGCAAAAAAGATGAAGGAGGGAGAACATGAGCGAGGAAAGATGCATTCGGTGCGGTAGCCCCGTGCGGTGCTGGGGCGACTCATGCGGAGTTACGCACACGGAGTGCGACAAGTGCGGACTCCGGCATTATGGCCTTCCCAGCGAGTTTCGCCAGGCCATCATTTGGGCCGAGCGCAATTTGAAGGCCGCGCGGGAAGGCGACCTGATGGCCCGCGCGAAGGTGATCCACGACATCAGTTTTGGCGAGCCGCACGAGCGGCAAGCCTATGAGTATGTCAGGAGCGAGATGAAATGACAGGCAACTCCGAAGAATGGCTAGTGCGGTACGAGACAGATTCCGGCGCGATCAGTCTGTCCTACGACATCGTGAAAAAATACCTCGTCTCTGGAGACCCGTCGCGGGTAACCGACCAGGAAATCGCGATGTTTATCAACCTCTGCAGGTATCAGAAACTCAACCCATTCCTGCGCGAAGCCTACCTCATCAAGTTCGGTAACGAGCCAGCCACCATCGTTACGGGCAAAGACACGTTCACAAAGAGGGCGGCCAAATCGCAACTATGCAACGGGTATGAAGCGGGCGTGATTGTACAAAAGCAAAACGGGGAAATGGAGTACAGAAAAGGCACGTTTGTCGCGCCAAACGAAACCCTGGTAGGGGGCTGGGCGGCGGTGCACAGGAAGGACTGGAGCGTGCCCCTGGAAACGAGCGTGAGCCTGCAGGAGTATCAGAGAAAGACCCGTGAGGGCAAACTCATGCGGAATTGGGAGCAGATGCCCGCGACAATGATCAGGAAGGTGGCGCTTGTGCAGGCCTTGAGGGAAGCGTTTCCAGAGGAGTTCCAGGGCCTTTATTCGCCCGAAGAAATGCCGGTAGACGATAGCAAACTGGAAGGCAAACCTGTGAACATTGTGGACGTTGAGATAGCCGAACCCGCCAACGGTGAGCGTCCCGCCGCGCCGCCCACCCCGCCCGCCATCACCGGAACGAAAGAGGAACGCCTCGCGTTCAATGATGTCGCGCGCACGGCGAAGGCGCGCGGGTGGACAGATGACGACATCCGCGCGCTATTGGCGCAGTGCGGCGACTACCGCAAGGCCACAGAGGCGCTCATAGAGCGGGCGGACAAACCGCCGAAGGAGGCTTGACATGGCCGAAGACGAACTGGCCGAGGCCCAGGAGTTTTGCGAGGCCTTGAGCAAGATGGCTGAAGACATGGTCGTACCCGCCGTGCAGGCCCTGACGCGGTGGTGGAACGTCTTTGCCTCCATCACGGAGTCGGGCGATGCCAAGCGTTATGACGGTTTGCATGACAAATACGGCATTCGCGCGAGGCAGCACGAGTTGCTGATCGCTATCACAATGCTCTCTAGAGACGTCCACGGGATGCTGGACGCGCTGGAGGTCATCGATCCGGCCTTGTACAAACATGCGGGCGGCGTCAGTCATCAAGAGCGCAAAGACTGGATGCGGAAAATGAGAGCGCGCAGTGTTGGGCCATCCGGGGCAGAGAAGGCATCTTCTGACCGGTGATGGAGGCAAGATGTACAAGATTGCTCTAGTATACAGTATCAGCCACAACTGATGGCTGATGGCACTATCACCGATGAGGGGCTTGTCTTGTAGCCGTCTGCGCGAAGGAATCTTCCGACTAGCCGCATTATGTAGAGGTGGCGCATGGGCGCGTTCCTGACCGATGTCCGCGGCTTTACCCCGCTCATTGACGCGCTTGTCGCGGAGGAGGGCCTCGTAACTGCAGCCGTGTACGGTGTCGTTTGGCGCTACTGCCAAATGGCCGATGGCGTCTGCACGGCGTCGCAGGAGACCATCGCGGCCCACCTCGGCCTCACGCGCGTTACGGTCAACGCGCACCTGCGCCGCCTCTGCGAAGCCGGATACCTCAAAGACGTTACGCCCTCCGAAGCGGCGGGAGAGCCGCGGGTCTATGCGGACACGGGCAAGATGAAGATCATGGGCCTCGTGGAAGCGCGCGATGAACCGCGCGATGAGGAGGGGGGTGTAAATTTCCTTTACACCCCCTGTAAAGGAAATTTAC
>DAOTVT010000251.1:0-3408 GCA_034436295.1 Anaerolineae bacterium
ATCATCTGCAAACGCCATTGTACATGTTTTTCGTCGCAAAGTCAAGAGGTCTCGCGACGATTTCGCAATCCGCGCGCCGTGCTCACGCGCTGGGCGGCAGGAGCACCAACTGCGGGCGGGGACGCACGGGGTGGGGCTGGATGCGGACGTCGGCGCGGAACACGCGGCGAATGGTGTCCTCGCGCAGCACCTCGCCCGGCGCGCCGCTGGTTACAATCCGCCCCTCGTTCAGGAGAATCAGTCGGTCAAAGTACAGCGAAGCCAGATTCAAGTCGTGCATGGTCGCCAGGACGGTCAGCCCCGCCTGGCGGTTCAGGCGGCGGATGAGTTCCAGAATCTCTATCTGGTGGTTCACGTCCAAATGCACCACAGGCTCGTCCAGCAGGAGCACCCGCGGCTCCTGCGCCAGCGCCATGGCGATAATGACGCGCTGCTGCTCGCCGCCCGACAGTTCGTTGAACGGCCGCTGCGCCAGCGCAGAGGTATTCGTCAGGGTCAACATGCGATCCACAACCTGATGATCCTGCGGCGTCATCCCGCGCAGGTGTCGGACGTAGGGCGTGCGGCCCAGCATGACCATCTCGCGCACGGTGAAATCAAACGGGACCGAGAGTTCCTGCGGCACCAATGCCACCTCTTGCGCGACCTCGCGGCGCGAAAGGCGGCCGATGTCCTGTCCCGACAGGAGCACGCGCCCCCGCTTGGGTTTCAGCAGGCCGCACAGAATCTTCAGCAGCGTCGTCTTGCCCGAACCGTTAGGCCCGATGAGGCTGACCATAGCGCCAGTCGCCAGGCTCAGGGTAACATCCCGAAGCACCAGGCCGTTGTAGTACGAAAAATCTACGTCTTGCGCCGCGATAATGGACTCGTCCATCGGCACTGCTCCTAGAAACTGTACTCCCTGCGCGCCTTGCGCAGCAGGTAGATGAAGAACGGCCCGCCCACCAGCGCCGTGATGATGCCCACCGGCAACTCGGCGGGCGGCATCAGCGACCGCGCCAGCAAGTCGGCCAGCACGAGGAACACACCGCCCACCAGCGTGGACGCCGGCAGCAGCAGGCGATGATCGGGCCCCATGATGAGCCGCACCACGTGGGGGACGACCAGCCCCACGAACCCGACCAGCCCGCTCACCGACACCGCCGCCGCCGTGAGCCACGAGCCGAGGCCCAGGAACGCCAACTTGCGCCGCTCCACATGTACCCCCAGCGCGGCGGCCTGCTCATCGCCCAGCAGGAAGGCGTTCAAGTCGGGCGCCAACGTATAGGTGATGCCCAGGGCGACGAGGACGATGGGGATGACCACCGCCAACTGCGTCCAGCCCGCGCCCGACAGCCCGCCCATCGTCCACAGGATGATGCGCCGCAGCGCGTTGTTGGAGATGAACATGAGGAACGACATGATCGCCGCCAGGACGGAACTCAAGGCGAAGCCGGTGAGCAGGAGCGTGGTAACGGGCGTGCGGGGGCCCACCCGCGCCACGTTGTACACCACGAGCACTGCCCCCAACGCGCCCGCGAAGGCCGCGACGGACACGAATGTGAACCCGAACAGGCTCACCTGGATCGGCACCATGAGGGCGATGGTCGCGCCCAGCGCCGCCCCGCCCGACGTGCCGATGATGTACGGGTCGGCCATGGGGTTGCGCAGCAGCCCCTGGAACACGGCGCCCGCCGTGCTCAACGCCCCGCCCACCACCGCTGCAGTCAGCACGCGGGGCACGCGAATCTGCCAGATGATGGTGTCGGACGAGCCGCCGGTCGCCGCGCCCGTGAGCCTGGAGGCGAGGGCGCGCACCACCTCGCCCAGCGGCAACGGCACCGAGCCGATCGCCGTCGCCAGCACGATGGCTGCGACCAGGATGCCGCCCAGCACCGGCAGCACGATGGCCCTTCGCCTCCAGTTTACGCGCATGGGGACGTCTCCTTGCGCCTGCCCGCGCTACTTCAACTCCGGGTGAATCAGCGCCGCCAGCGCCTTCAACCCTTCCAGGATGCGCGGCCCTGGGCGGCTGATGATGTCGCCGTCAATGGGGTACACGGCTCCCGTCTTCACCGCCGTGATCTGATCCCAGCCGGCCCGCGCCTTCACCTGCTCGGGCGTAACGCCGTAGGCCGCGTCGGTCAGGATGATGACCTCCGGGTCTTTGGCGATGACCTGCTCGGCGCTCAGTTGGGGGTAGGGGTTGCCGGCGTCGGCAGCGATGTTCGTTCCCCCCGCCAGTTCCACCAGCGGGTGGATGAACGAACCCGGCCCCACGGTGTACAGCGTCTCGTCCAGTTCCACGAAAACGCGCGGCTTGGTCGTGGCGGCCTTCAGCCGATCCTGGAGCGCCTGCAATTCGGCCCGCAGCGATGCCGCCAGCGCGTTCGCCGACTGCTCCATGCCGACGGCCTTGCCCACCAACTCTATGTTGGTGAAGATGCCTTCCAGGTCGGTGCGGTTGATGATCATGACCTTCAGCCCCAGGCCCTCCAGTTTGGCGATGTCGTCGGGGCTTGTGATGTCCGCGCCGATGCACAGGTCGGGCTGGAGCGACGCGATGAGTTCGTAGTTGAGCGGGAACCCGCCGATTTTGGGCAGCGACGCCGCTTCGGGCGGGTAGTTGCTGAAGTCCTGCACGCCCACCACCTTGTCGCCTGCGCCGATGGCGAACAGAATCTCGGTTACGCTCGGCGCCAGCGAGATGATGCGCTGCGGCGGTTTCGGCAGGGTCAGCGCCTTGCCCAGGTCATCCGTAACCTGAACCGGGGCGGGCGTTGGCGTGGGCGGCACGGGCGTCGCGGTGGGCGGCACAGGGGTCGCCGTGGGCGCGGCTTGCTGCGGTGTCCCCGCCAGCCGCGGCGCGAGGTACACGATCAGAACAATCAACAGCAGGACGGCTAGAGCGCCTGCCAGAATGCGAGTTCGCTTGTTCATGTCAGAGTCTCCTGAGTCAAATTGGGTTGAGCGGGTATCCGAGTCCAGCGTACCGAAACAAAAATCCCCTTGCCGCTGGGACAAGGGGACAAATCAAATGCCGATTTTCGTCTTCATCTTCCAGCCCCCTTTCTCGCGAAGGTACTTGGAATCGCGGTGAGGCGGGTATCCTGGCTTGTCTGGGGATGAGGCCATCGCCCAGACCTACAGTTGCGGGACAGCGCCGGACTTTCCGCATGGGCGGAGCACCGGACTTCCCCCGTTCGGCCCAGCCTTTCGGACAGGGTCACCTCACCGGTGGAACTGTATGGGTGATGTTCAGGTGCGTCGCAGCCAACGTATTATACAGCAGCAGCGCGCGAACGCAAATCCGCTCGACTGCGGATTGGCTCCGTTCTGTGTTGGGCTAGGTGCGACGCACTTCCAAAAGTGCGTCGCACCTGCGCGGCGGCTATGGGAAGCCGCCCCTGGAGTTTGGCCTTTTTGAGG
>DAOTVT010000252.1:0-20465 GCA_034436295.1 Anaerolineae bacterium
ATCAACTGACGGGCGGACGGATGCGGCTGTACCCGCCCGCCAACGCGCTGCGCTACGCGACGGGCGTCTTCAGCGGCATGGCGATGGTGGGGTTCGGATACCCGCTGCTGAACGCCGTCCTGTGGCGGGACTGGGCCGATTCGCCCATCCTGCGCCGTGGCCGAGAGGTCATCGGGCTGGCGGTCGCGGTGTGGGCCGCTTTGCCTGTCGTGAGCGGCGTTGCGTGGCTTCTTCCGCTGGTGGCGCTGTTGAGTTTGGCGGGAATCGCGCTGCTGTTCACCGGCGCGAATACGGCGCTGTGGGTCGTTCTGGCGCGGCGGGAGGAGCGCGCGGCGAACCTGCGCGATGTCCTGCCCGCCCTGGCCGTCGGGCTCGCGGCGGCCGCGGGCGAGTTGGCATCCATCGGCCTTGCGCGGAGATTCCTGGAACGCAGGTGGTTGGGGCTGCCTTGACGCGCAGAGTCTATTTCGGCGTGGAGGGTGAGGTATGGACTGGGCGACGGGTCTTCTGACAGGGTTTGGCCTGGCGGGCGCGGCGGGGCTGAACGCGTACCTGCCGCTGCTCATCGTGGCGCTGGCGGGGCGTTTCACCGATTGGATTCACTTGAGCCCCCCGTTTGACGCCCTGACCAGTTGGTGGGCCATCGGCGTCCTGTTGGTGCTGCTCACGGTGGAGATTTTCGTGGACAAGATTCCCGCGGTGGACACGGCCAACGACATCATCCAGACCGTGGTGCGGCCCGCGGCGGGCGCGATCCTGTTCGCGGCCAGCACGCGCGTCATCACCGACATTCACCCGGTCGTGGCGATTGTCTGCGGCCTCATCGTGGCGGGCGGGGTGCACGCCGTGAAGGCCACCTCGCGGCCTGTGATCACCACCATGGGCGGGGGCGTGCTGAACCCGGTGGTCAGTGTTACCGAGGACGTGGTTTCGGCGGGCACTTCGGTGATGGCGATTCTGGTGCCGGTCATCACGTTTGTCCTGTTTCTGTTGTTGATTCTCGGCTTCTACTGGTGGGTGCGTCGCCGACGGCAGCGCCGAGTCAACGGAATGGGGTCGCCTGGGAACGCATGATCGCGGAAGCCTTTCGCGCCAAACTGGACGCCCTGCCCACGCAGCCGGGCGTCTATATCATGCGGAACGCGGAGCGGCGGGTCATCTACGTGGGCAAGGCCGTGAACCTCCGCAGCCGCGTGCGCTCGTATTTCCAGGAGTCGGCCCAGGCGTCGTCCAAGATTCGGCGGCTGGTGGCCGAGGTGGCGGACCTGGAGTTCATCGTTACCGCCACGGAACTGGAAGCCCTGGTCCTGGAATGCAACCTCATCAAGGAGCACCGCCCGCGCTTCAACGTGCGGCTGAAGGACGACAAGCGGTACCCGTACATCAAGATTCACTGGCAGGACCCCTTCCCCCGCGTGGAGGTAACCCGCGAGATGCGCCAGGATGGCGCGCGGTACTACGGCCCCTTCGCCGACGTGGGCGCCGTCCGCCAGACGCTGGACCTGCTGCGGCGCATCTTCCCGTATCTGACCTGCACCCGCGAGATCACGGGCAAGGACCGCCGCGCCTGCCTCTACTACCACATCAAGCGGTGCTCTGGCCCGTGCATCGGCGCCATCTCGCAGGAGGACTATCGCGCCACGATCCACCAGATTTGCCTCTTCCTTGAGGGCAAGACGGAGCGGGTTCAAGAGCAATTGCGCGCGCAGATGAAGGCCGCGGCCGAGCGTCTTGACTACGAGCAGGCCGCGTTCATCCGGGACCAGATTGCGGCGGTGCAGCGGGTGGTGGAGCGCCAACGCGTGGTTACCCGCGCCCGCGCCGACGAGGACATCATCGCCTTCGCGCGCGCCGACGGCGACACGTGCGTGCAGGTCTTCTTCATCCGCGACGGCAAACTCATCGGGCGCGAGAGTTTTCTGCTGGACGGGGTGGAGGATGACCAGCCCTCGCACATCCTCGGCTCTTTTGTCAAGCAGTTCTACGACGAGGCGGCCTACGTCCCGCCGCAGATCGTGCTCCCCGACGAGTTGGACGAGCGGCTGGTGGTGGAATCCTGGCTCCGACAGAAGCGAGGGCACAGGGTGGCGCTGCGGGTTCCGCGCCGTGGCGAGCAGAAGGCGCTGGTGGAGATGGCATCGCGAAACGCCGCCGAGACGCTGGCCCACCTGCGCGCCCAGTGGCAGGCCGACGAGGCGAAATGGGCGGCGGCGCTGGCGGAGTTGCAACAGGCGCTGGGGCTGCCCGAACCGCCCACGCGCATGGAGTGCTATGACATCTCCAACATCCAGGGCGCGTCGGCCACGGGCAGCATGGTGGTCTTCGTGAAGGGCATCCCCAGGAAGAGCGACTACCGTCGCTTCCGCATCAAGACCGTGGAGGGCGCGGACGATTTCGCCATGATGGCCGAGGTTCTGCGCCGTCGGCTGCTGCGGCTGAAGTTGGCAGACAGCAAGGAGCCGCGCCTGCCCGGGGCGAGGCCCGATTCCTTCGCCCTGAAGCCGGACCTGATCGTGGTGGACGGCGGCAAGGGGCAACTGAACGCGGCGCGGCGCGTGATGGAAGAACTCGGCGTCGGCGACATCGCGCTGGCCGCCCTGGCCAAGGAGCGCGAGGAGGTCTTCGTGCCCGACCGCCCCGAGCCGCTTCCCCTGCCGGCGGATTCGCAGGCATCGTTCCTGTTGCAGCGCCTGCGCGACGAGGCGCATCGCTTCGCCGTGGCCTATCATCGCACCATCCGCCAGCGCACGGGGTTGGCGTCGTCGCTGGACCAGATTCCCGGCATCGGCCCGCGGCGCAGGAAGGCCCTGCTGACGCGCTTCGGCTCGCTGGACGGCATCCGCCGCGCCAGCGTGGAGGAACTGGCTGCCGTGCCGGGGATGACGCGCGAACTCGCGGAGCGCGTCAAGGACCTGTTGTAGCGCGCGGGTTGTGGTATAATAGGCCACGGCGCATGAGGAGGGCGTGGCGATGGACGAGGTCTCTCGCCAGCAGGTTGGAGCGAGGCAAGCCGACGCGACGGACGCCCAGGCGGTGGACTGGTTCGCCCGCCACGAGATCAAATTGGAACCCGGCGAGCGGTTCGTAAGGGTTTGGCGGGATTCGGTCCTGGTGTTGTTCCTGCAGTTGCTGCTGCCGGTGCTGCCCGCGGTGGCGCTGGTGGTCGGCTTTGCCTTCGCCTTTCGCAGGAGCACGCCGTTGGAGAAGGTGCTGTTCGCCGTGCTGTTGCCCGCCTCCTTTGCTGTGCTCGTGTGGATTTCCGTAATCCTGCTCCGGTGGTACTTCCGCATCTACGTGCTCACCAATCGGCGGTTGATTCGGCGCGAGGGCATCATCTGGCGCGCCCGAAATGAGGTGCAACTGCCCAAGGTGCAGAACGCCTCGTACCGGTCGGCCCTGCTCCAGAAGTGGGTGGGCCTGGGCACGGTGAAGGTGGAAACCGCGAGCGTGGGGCAACCGTTCGCGATGGATAACGTGAGGGATGCTCCGGGCATCTCGCAGCGGATTTTGAGGGCGGCGGACGAGTTCAAGCGCGAACGCGCGCTCATGGACGAGGAGCAGGTGCGGCGCATGTTGGCCCAGCGCCTTGTGGAGCCTGGCGCCGGGAGGACGCCGTGATGGCCGCACCGTCCGCTCCGCCTTTGCCCAAGCCCCGGGTCTGGCACCGGCACCCGGTTGTGCTCATTCGGACTGCCGCTCTGCCATTCGTTGGGATCGTGGTGCTCCTGGCAGCATGGGCCGTCGGCGGCTCAACCAGCGGGCACTGGGTTCAGATAGCGCTCGGCGCGGGAAGTGTCGTTTTGATTCTCAGGGCATGGTCGGTTACCTTTGGGACGCCGAAGTTGGGCGAGTCTCCACTCGCGCAACGTCAGGGTGTGATCCAGCGGGCGACGGGTGCCGCGCGCGTCCTCATGGCCTTGGTAGCCCTGGCGCTTGTGGTCAGTGCGATCCTCGCCATACTCGTCGCGAATCTGGCCCCTTCCTTCGCGTGGGCGGTATCGGTTGTCTATTTTACCTGGCTGTTTTTTGTCGCCTTGTGGTTCGTGTTCAACACCATAGACTGGCGCAACGATATCTATATCCTGACCCACGACCGCATCATTGATCAGATCAGGTTCCCGCTCCTGTATGACCAGCGCACGGAGGCCCGCCTGGATCAGGTGCAGAACGTGCGCTATCAGCAGGGGTTCTGGGGCGGCGTTCTCGGCTTCGGCGACGTTACGGTGGAGACGGCGGGGCGAACCCAGGCGGTTGTGTTCCTGGAGGTGCCGAACCCCCAGGACATCCAGCAGACGATTTTCCGGTACATTGACCAACTCAATGAGCGGCGCGAGGCGCAAGAGGCGGCCCGCCAGCACGCGCAACTGACCAAATGGTTCCGCGCGTATCACACGGTGGTAGGCTGGATAGAGATTCTGGACCTGCCCGAGGAGGTGCTGTACCCTCGCCCCATCCACGTGCGTTGGCGCATCAACGTCGGCCCCGAGCAGGAGTACCAGACGTGGGTTTCCTACGACGCCGAGTCGGACGCGCAGGGCCGCGAGCACGCGAACCAAACCAGCGTCATCACCAACAGGGGGCGCAGGCAGTTCCACCAGATTGTGCCGGTGGGACGGCGAGGGGATGTTTTCGTGCGCGTGCATGTGCGGCTGCTGCCTCCGCCTGGCTCCGACAAGCCCGAGGAGGCCTTCGCATCCCGCGAGGTCATGGTGCGGGTGGTGTAAGCGGCGCTGGTTGTAGAGTCTCCTGCGACGGCAGGCTCACCGCAGGAACGCGGGGAACAGCAGTTGATGCCCGATGGCCGGCCCCAGATGATAGTCCCCCTCCCAGCGGCGCGGGTCGGCATCCCAGCCATCCTCGCCGAAGAACCCGCCCAGCGACACGAAGGGCGACAGTCGCCCGTCCAGCACTTCGGCGCCGTCGTCGCCCACGCGCACGCGCAGGGTCGTCGCGGGGAGGGCGCGCGACTGCCCCGCGACCTGCAGCGTGGCGGTGGCGGTGAGCGTCAGCGTGCGGCCCGCCAGCGGCGCCAGCGGCAGAGGCCAGGCGAAGGACCTGCCCCGCAGCCCTGGGGCCTCCACGTGGTAGGTCAGGCCCTCGTCTGTCGCGGCGTCCAGCGTCAGGTCTGCGGCGATGCCGCCGTCGTTGGCGGCGCGCACCATCAGACGGCCGTCCTCCACGGCGGCCTGGTGGAACACGGGCGCGGGCAGCGCGGCCAACAGGTACACCAGAAACCGCCGCCACCGCTCGCACGTCTGGGCAATGCGGTCTTCGGGCGGGTTGAACATCACGCCCAGGCTGGTGTAGGCCAGGTACGCGTTCTCTACTCCTGGCGCGGTGTAGGGCGTGGCGTAGGCGATTTCGCTTGCGGCATAGACTTCGGGCGAGAAGGCGTAGATGCCCCGCAGATAGAGCCAATCCATCGCGCTGCCGCTTACGACGTACAGCCCGCGGGCGGTCCAGGCGTGGCGCGTGCCCAGGAACCCGCAGCACTCGGTCAGTTGCGACGCCTTGCGCGCGATGTGCTCATAGACCTGGCCATCGGGCAGGCGCTCGCCCGCGGACCAGCCCCAGGGGTACAGCAGGATGTCGGCCCCCGAATGTAGCGTCGCGGCAACGCCGATGTTGGGGTGGGCCAGCACCCAGTCGCGCACGGCCTGCACCTCGGGCTCGGACCAGGCGGCAGGCCCGCGGTACGTGTCGCTCCACACGTAGGAAGGCCCCAGGTTCCAGTGCACGTCGTAGTTGCGGTTCGGGTCCACTCCGCCGACGGGATCCTCGTTCACGCCGTGGCGGGCGGTGTCGCCGTCATCGTCTATCTGGGGGATGGGCTGCCCCTGGGCGTCCACGAAGCCCATATCCGCAACGCCGCGCACGTAGGTGTGCCAGTTGTCCACGAACGGGTTGTCGGGGTGGGCGGCCAGCCACGCGGGGTCAAAAATGTAGAGGTACGCGTGGAACGTGCCCCAGCCGATGGCGTTGGGCGGGTCCTCGTCTATCAGGCCGTCGCCGTCGTCGTCGCAGCATGTGGGGTTCGCGTTGCGGCGCTGGGCGAAGTTGTCGGTGAGCCAGATGTCGTTGCCGTCCACGTTGACGGACGGGATGGCGTACAGCGTGCGCGTGTCCAGCAGGTGGGTGGCAAGGGGGTCGCGCCCGTACTGCGACAGCAGGTACCAGAGGGTGTACAGCACGCAGAGGCCGGAGATCGGCTCGCGGGCGTGGTGCTGGCCGTCCAGGTACAGGGCGGGGCGCGCGTCGGGGTCGCCGGTCTGCCGATTCCCCAGGCGGATGGCGAGGATGGGGCGGCCCTGCCATGAAGTCCCCGCGGTTTCCACGGTTGCCAGGTCGGGATACTCCTGCGCCAGGCCCTCCAGGAATGCGCGCACCTCTGCCGACGAGGGATACCGTCGGAAGAACGCGGGCACGTCCTCCGCAGCCGCTGGCGCGGAGTCGGGGGCAGGACGGGAGGGCGGGCCTTCTCGGATGCCGGCGGTTGGGTCGTCCAGTCCGTTCACCCAGCGGATGTGGGGGTCGGGCGGCTGCATGGTGGCTGGCGCTCCGACGGCGAGCACCAGCATCAGGATTGCCGCGAGGGCCAGCGCGCGTTTCATCTCGCTTCTGGGCGCGGCCCTCTATTGGGGCTCCACTTCGGGTTCCTGGATGTTCATCTCGCGCATTTCGCCGGTTACGGTGAACACCACGCGCTCGCAGATATTGGTAACGCGGTCGGCGAAGCGTTCCAGGTTGTGAGCCACCCACAGCAGGCGCGTGGCCTGTTGGATGGTGCGCGGATCCCGAAGCATGAAGGTGATCAACTCGTTGTTGACCTGATCGTAGAGCGAGTCCACGTCGTCGTCTTCCGCAGCGATGCGGCGCGCCGCCTCCACATCCCGCTCCACGAACGCTTTGAGGGCGCGATCCAGCATGGAGAGGTCTTTCTCCAGCATGCGCGGGATGTCAATCAGCGGCTTGATGAACGGCTCCTTCCCGATCATGAGCGTAATCTTGGCGATGCCGGCGGCGTAGTCGGCGCACCGCTCCAGGTCGGTGATGATTTCCAGCACGGCGGCGATGGAGCGGAGGTCCCGCGCCATGGGCTGCTGGGTTGCGATCAGCCGCAGGCAGTCGGCCTCAATGGCGAAACGCTTCTCGTTGATCTTCGGGTCGTTGCGGATGACCTGGCGCGATGCCTCCATGTCCTGGCGCTTGAGCGCGTCCACGGAGCGCGCCAGGGCCTCGGCGACCATGCTGCCCAGTTCCAGCATCTGGTTCTGCAATGCTTCCAGGTCTTCGTCAAATGCCCTGCGCATCTTCCTACCCCTTTCGTTAGCCGAAGCGCCCGGTGATGTAGTCCTCGGTGCGTTTGTCCTGCGGGCGGGTGAACACCTCGGCTGTTGGCCCGAACTCAATCAGTTGGCCCGTGCGTTGCGCGTCGCTGAGCATGAACGCGGTGAAGTCCGATGCGCGGGCCGCCTGCTGCATGTTGTGGGTTACGATGACTATAGTATACTCCTTGCTGAGCGCTCGCATCAAATCCTCTATCTTGAGGGTGGCGATGGGATCCAGCGCCGAACAAGGCTCGTCCATCAGGATCACTTCGGGCTTGACGGCGATGACCCTGGCGATGCAGAGCCGCTGCTGCTGGCCCAGGGACAGGGAGAGCGCGTCCTGCCTCAAGTCGTCCTTCACCTCGTCCCAGAGTCCCGCGCTGCGCAGGCTTGCCTCCACGACGTCGGCGAGTTCCGACCGTCCGTACAGGCCCAGCACGCGCGGGCCAAAGGCCACGTTGTCAAAGACCGACGCGGGGAAGGGGTTGGGACGCTGGAACACCATCCCCACCCGGCGGCGAAGTTCCACAACGTTGGTATTCGGGCTGTAGATGTCTTCCCCGTCCAGGTACACCTTGCCCTCGGCGCGCGTGTGGGGGATGGTGTCGTTCATGCGGTTCAGGCAGCGCAGGAAGGTGGACTTCCCGCAGCCGGATGGGCCGATGAGCGCCGTAATCTGCCGCTCCGGGATGGCGATGTTGATGTCCCAAAGGGCCTGCTTCTTGCCGTAGTAGAAATACAGGTGCTCGGTCTTGATCTTGTCCATGCGCCCTATCCAAATCGCCCGGTAACGTAATCTTCCGTTCGCTTGTCGGTGGGGGCCGTGAAGATCTTCTTGCCCGGGTGGTGCTCCACCAACTCGCCCATGAGGAAGAAGGCGGCGTAATCGGCGATGCGCCCCGCCTGCTGGATGCTGTGCGGCACGATGATGACGGTGTAGTGCTCCTTCAGGATAAGGAGCGACTCCTCCACCTTGGCCGTGGAGATGGGGTCCAGCCCGGAGGTCGGCTCGTCCAGGAGCAGCACCTCGGGCTCCAGCGCCAGGCTTCGGGCGATGCACAGCCGTTGCTGTTGCCCGCCCGACAGGGCATTGGCCGGGCTGTCCAGGCGGTCTTTGACTTCATCCCACAGGGCCGCCTGCCGCAGGCTGCGCTCCACGATTTCGTCCAGGCGCGCGCGGTCGCGAAGGCCCGCCAGGCGCGGCCCGTAGGTTACGTTCTCGCGGATGGTGCCCGGCAGCGGCAGGGGCAGCGCGAAGACCATGCCCACGCGACGCCGCAGGCTCGGCACGTCAAATCCGGGCGCGTAGATGTCCTCCCCGTCCAGCAGGATGCGCCCCGACATGCGGCCGTCCTCCACCAGGTCGTTCAGGCGGTTCAGCAGGCGCAGGAGCGTGGTCTTCCCGCCGCCCGCCGGGCCGAAGAAGACGGTAATCGCGCGCGCGGGCACGTCCAGCGTGATGTGGCGCAGCACCTGCTGGTCGCCGTAGGCGTAGGACACGTCTTGAATCTGAATCTTGGTTTCAGGCACGCGCACGCTCCATCGGGTGATGATGACCTACCATTGCCGCCGACGGCGGAAGTAACTGCGAATCGTCGTGGCCACCACGTTCAGCGACAGGACAAGCCCCAGCAGCACCAGCGCCGTCCCGAACTGGATCTTCGGCGGCATGCCGGGAACCTGGGTGCTGACAACGTACAGGTGGTAGGGCAGGGCCATCGTCTGATCCAGCGGCGACTGCGGCAATCGCGGCAGGTAGAACGCCGCCACGGTGAACAGGATCGGCGCGGTCTCGCCGGCGGCGCGCAGCAGCCCCAGGATGATGCCGGTGATGATTCCGGGCAGCGCCTGGGGCAGCACGATGTGGCGGATGGCCTGCCAGCGCGTCCCGCCCAAACTGGCGCTGACGGTGCGGAACTCGGTGGGCACGGCCCGCAGCGCCTCTTCGGCGGTGCTGATGATGATGGGCAAGGTCATGATGGAGAGCGTCAGCGATCCGGCGACGATGGATGTCCCGAATCCGAGCAGCAGGACGAACAGCCCCAGCCCGAACAGGCCGTACACCACCGACGGGATGCCCGCCAGGTTGATGATGGCCAGGCGTATGGAACGGGTGAGCCAGGTGTCGCGGGCGTACTCGGACAGGTAGATGGCCCCGCCCACGCCCAGGGGGATGGCGACGATGGCCGTGCCCAGGGTGAGCACGACGGTGCCCACGATGGCGGGGAAGATGCCGCCGGCCCGCATCCCATCGCGGGGCATGGCCGTTAGGAACTCCCAGTTGATGGCCGCCGCCCCTCGGATGACGATCACCGCGACGACGGCCAGGATGGGGATGACCACGGCAAGCGCCGCCAGCGTCAGCAGCGCAAATCCCACTCGCTGGGCGACAAATCGGTTCCTCATCGCAACCCTCCTCGCCGCCGTTTGCGGAACATGGTAGAGGCCGCCGCCAGGTTGATGAGGAATGTGATGACAAACAGGATGATGCCGATGGCAAAGAGGACGTGGTAGTGCACGCTCCCGTGGGCCACCTCGCCCATCTCGGCAGCGATGGTGGCGGTCATGGTGCGCACCGGACGGAACAGGGCGTCCAGCCCCAGGGGCATCCGCGCGGCGTTGCCGGTAACCATCATCACGGCCATGGTCTCGCCGATGGCGCGGCCCATGCCCAGCATGACGGCGGTAACGATGCCCGAGCGAGCGGCCGGAACCACCACGCGCCAGATGGTCTGCCACTGCGTCGCGCCCATGGCCAGGCCCGCGTCGCGGTACATTTTGGGCACGGCGTCCAGCGCGTCCTCGGCCACGCTGATGATGGTGGGCAGCGACATGTAGGCCAGGATGAGCGCGCCGGTGAAGGCCACCAGCCCCGTTGGCGCGCCGAAGGTCTCGCGGACGATGGGCGCCACCAGCGTCATGCCGAAGAATCCCAGCACCACCGAGGGGATGCCCGCCAGCACCTCTATCATGGGCTTGAGGATTTCCCGCGCCCAGTTGGGGGCCACCTCGCGGATGAACACGGCCGTGGCCACGCCCAGCGGCAGCGCGATGACGATGGCGCTGATGGTGATGAGCACAGACCCCAGGATGAGCGGCAACGTCCCGAACAGGCCAAAGGTCGGGTACCAGCGCGTGCCGAACAGGTTGCCCAGGTCTATCTGCGCGAAGGCGGGCAGCCCTTCTCGGAGCAGGAACAGGAAAATGAGGATGACGAACCCGACGGTGGAGAAGCCGATGACCCGAATCAGCGACTCAATGGCGAATTCCACCCAGCGCAGGTGTGGCTTCTGCTTCATGGCGCTGCCGAGCCTCCCGTTGGCGATTGCTTCAGCGGCACGAACCCCACGCCTGCGACCAGCCGCTGCCCGTCGCCCAGCACCCAGTCCAGGTACGCGCGGACGTGCGGGCTGGGTTCCCCGACCGTGTACATGTACAGGGGGCGCGCGATGGGATACGTGCCGTTGTTGACCGTCTCGGCCGACGGCAGGACGAAGGGGCCGTTGGCGTCGCGCGCGATGGCCAGCGTCTTCTGGTCGGGCGTTACGTACCCCAGGCCGTCGTAGCCGATGGCGTTGGGGTTCTGGCGCACCTCGGCGCTAATGCCCTCGGACGAGGGCATCAGCAGGGTGTCGGGCGAGAAGAGCGCGTCGCTCTTGGGATCTCCCAGACGGACGACGTGCTCCAGGAAATAGACATACGTGCCCGAGTTGGACTCGCGCGACAGGAGCACGATGGGCCTGTCCTCGCCCCCGACCTGCCGCCAGTTGGTGATCTTGCCGGTGTAGATGTCCGAGACCTGCTGCAAGGTCAGGCCGTCCACGGGGTTGGAGGGGTGCACCACCACGGCGATGGCGTCCCAGGCGACGATGTGCTCGTGGGGGGTGTAGCCGTTCTTCTGGGCTTCGGCGATTTCTTCGGGCTTCATCTCCCGCGAGGCGTTGGCGATGTCCACCGTGCCGTTGATGAGGGCGGCGATGCCGGTGCCGGAGCCGCCGCCGGTTACCGAGATGCGCACTTCGGGGTGGAGTCGCATGTACTCCTCGGCCCAGGCCAGCGCCAGGTTCACCAGGGTGTCCGAGCCTTTCTGCTGGATGCTGACGGCGGGCGGCGGTTCGGTGCCGCTGGCGGGTTGCGGCGCGCCGCACCGCGCAAGCGCCAGCGCGACCCATGCGCCCAACCCGATCGCTGCCGCAATCCGCAACATCCGCGCCATCGCTTACCCCTTCAGCGGCCGCCCAAGCCTGGGCTTGCACAGGATTTCCAACACGCGGAAGTCAAAGAAGTCCTGGGCGTTGGCGGGGATGACCACCATGGCGGTGTCGGCGCCGCGGCCGGTGCCCGCCACGGTGATGGCGGGTTCGCCCACGCGCACCAGGCCCGCGTCGGCGGCCATGATGGCAATCTCCACGCCCACCTTCACGCCCTGCGAGAAGTTGCGCAACACGAACGCGATGAGTTCGTCCAGCATGTACGTGCCGAATTCCTTCCGGACGGCGCGGTTGATGCCGCCAAAGGCGTGCTGGCAGGTGAGCAGTTTGGCGCCGGCGGCCAGGATGGCCTCTCGGTTCGCGTCGGTCAGTTCCTGCGTGTTGGGCGCCTTGAACCCGTGGCTGTGGGATACCACCACCAGGTCGTAGCCGCGGAACACTCCGGCGGCCCGCACGCCCGTCGCGCCCGTCGTCGTGGCGACAAGGATGGCGCGGATGCCGAGTTGTTCGGCGCGGGCCTTGGCGATTTCCAACGTCCTTTCGGTGTTGGCCGGCCCGGCCTGCTCAAAGTACACGCAAGGTACGACCCACTCGCTCACGATACCCTCCGCTTTTTCGGCTTCGCACACGTTTCCAGCACACAAAGAAGCGCCCTGGGGCATACCCAGGGCGCTTCTGGAACGCTCGCAAAGGGAAGCGGGCTTCTAGGCCCAGCCGCGCAGCCTCATAGCCTCGGCCACACGGTGGACGGCCACCAGGTATGCCCCAACCCGGTTGTTCACCTTGTGCTTCTGCGCCATCTCGTGGACGGCGTGGAACGCGGCCGTCATCTTGCGGTCCAGTTTCTCGTGGACTTCCTCAATGGGCCAGTAGTAGTCGTAGGCGTTCTGGACCTGCTCAAAGTAACTGACGGTAACGCCGCCCGCGTTGCACAGAAAGTCGGGGATGACGTACACGCCGTTGGCGAAGAGAATCTTGTCCGCTTCGGGCGTGGTCGGGCCGTTGGCGAACTCGGCCACGATCTTGGCCTTGATTTTGGCGGCGTTTTTCTCGGTGATCTGGTTCTCCAGCGCCGCGGGGATGAGCACCATCACGTCCAGTTCCAGCAATTCCTCGTTGGTGATGTTCTTGGCGCCGGGGAAGTTGACCACGGAGCCGGTCTTCTCCTTGTGCTCCGAGACCGCCTTGGGGTCAAGCCCGTCGGCCTTGTAGATGCCGCCCTTGGAGTCGCTGACGGCGACGACCTTCATGCCCAGAATCTCCTGGGCCAGGACGTGGCCGTAGTAGCCGGCGTTGCCGTAGCCCTGGATGGCGCAGGGGGCGCCCTTCAGGTTCAGGCCGAGCACCTTGGCGGCCTCGCGGATGGTGTACACGCCACCGCGCGCCGTCGCGTCGCCGCGGCCTGCGGAGCCGCCCAGCGGCAGCGGCTTGCCGGTGATGACGCCCGGGACGTTGTAGCCCGTGATGATGCTGTACTCGTCCATCATCCAGGCCATGATCTGCGGGTTGGTGTACACGTCGGGGGCGGGCACGTCGGTCTCGGGGCCGATGAACTTGGCGATGGCCCGGATGTACCCGCGGCTCAGCCGCTCCAACTCGCCCTGCGACATCTCCTTGGGGTTGCAGATGACGCCGCCCTTGCCGCCGCCCAGCGGGATGTCCACCACGGCGGTCTTCCAGGTCATCCATGCGGCCAGCGCGCGCACGGTGTCAATGGTCTCCTCGGGGTGGAAGCGGATGCCGCCCTTGGTGGCGCCGCGGGCGTCGTTGTACTGCACGCGGAAGCCCTTGAACACCTTGACGCTGCCGTCGTCCATCTTCACGGGGATGGTTACGTGCAGTTCGCGCATGGGCTCGCGCAGGAGCGCATGGATGCCAGGCTCCAGTTTCAGGATGGCTGCCGCCTCGTCCAACTGCTGTTGTGCGATTTTGAAGGGATTCAGTTTCTCGGTCATGTCCAAAAACTCCTTTGTTTTAGATTTTCACCAAGCGAAGAGTGGCTCGTCTTTGAGCCGAGAGGGATACTTCGGTTCCAATCACCTCCTTGTGATGGATATCCTGCGAGTCGTGGCGCAATCTGTGCGAATTATAACACACTGTGGCGGGGAGGCCAAAATCAGCGCCTTCCCGCCAGGAGCGCCCGCAGGATTTCGGCGGCCAGGGTGGGGTTGGCCTGCCCTTTGGTCGCCTTCATCATCTGCCCCACCAGGAACTTGAGCACCTGCTCCTTGCCGGCCAGGTACTGGGCCACGGCGTCGGGGTTGTCGGCGATGACCCGGCGCGCGACTGCCTCCAGCGCCGAGGCGTCGCGGACCTGGGCCAGCCCGCGCCGCCGCACGATGTCGGCGGGCGACTCGCCCGTGGCCACCATGTCGCCCAGCACATCCTTGGCGATGGTCGTCGTGATGACGCCCTCTTGTATCAACCCCATGAGTTCGCAAAGTTGCGCCGGGCGTATGGGCAATTGACTCATGTCCAGGCCACGCGCGTTCATCAGGCGGAAGATCTCGCCGGTGATCCAGTTGGCAGCGCCTTTGGCGTCGCCGCCGAGGCGCACGACGGCCTCAAAGAAGTCGGCCACCTCCCGATCGGCGGTGAGCACGCCCGCGTCGTAGGCGCTCAGCCCGTAGTCGCGGACGAACCGATCCCGCCGCGCCTCGGGCAGTTCGGGCAGGCGCGCGCGTAACGCCTCCACCCATTCGCGGCTCAATTCCAGCGGCGGCAGGTCCGGCTCCGGGAAGTAGCGGTAGTCGTCGGCCGACTCCTTGACGCGCTGGACTACCGTGCGCCCGTTGGCTTCGTCCCAGCCCATGGTAACCTGCACGACGCGCTCGCCCGATTCCAGCAGGCGGCGCTGGCGCTGGATTTCGTACTCAATGGCCTGCTTGACCGAGCGGAACGAGTTGAGGTTCTTCACCTCCACCTTGGTGCCGCGCAGGTCGGTGCCGGCGGGCCGCAGCGAGATGTTGACCTCGCAGCGCATGGAGCCTTCTTCCATGTTGCCCGAACTGACGCCCAGGTAGCGGAGGATCGTCCGCAGGCGGGTCAGGTACTGGCGGGCCTCCTCGCCGGTGCGCAGGTCGGGGGCGCTGACGATCTCCATGAGCGGCACGCCCGCGCGGTTGGCGTCTATCAGGCTGTGCTCGCCGGTGTGGGTGAGTTTGGCGGTGTCCTCCTCCAGGTGCACGCGCTCAATGCCGATGCGCCGGACCTGCCCGTCCACGTCAATGTCCAGATAGCCGTCGGAGCAGAGGGGCAGTTCGTACTGCGAAATCTGGTAGCCCTTGGGCAGGTCGGGGTAGTGGTAGTTCTTGCGGGCGAAGCGGGAATGGGCGGCGATGCGGCAGTGGAGGGCCAGGCCGGTCATGACGACGAATTCCACGGCGCGCGCGTTGATGACGGGGAGCGTGCCGGGCATGCCCAGGCAGATGGGGCAGACGCGCGTGTTGGGGGGCGCGGCGGCGTAGTCGGCGGCGCACGCGCAGAACATCTTGCTGCGCGTCAGCAGTTGGGCGTGGACTTCCATTCCGATGATGGCTTCGTATTCCATGGTTCCCCCGCGTGGCGGTGTCGGGTGGATTATAGCACACAAGCGCCGTTTGCGCGCATGGGGGCGGGGGAGCGCAAAGCCTTTGACGCCGGCGGGGAAGGATGGTAGAATAGCAAACACGAAGGGAACGGCCATTTGATGGCCACCCAGTCGTAGGCCGAGGTGGATGAACATGACCACACCCGTTGAGAAATTCCAGTCCCTTTTACGTGAACTCTTCCAATTTGACTGCGCCGACCTGGATTTCGGCATCTATCGCATCATGAACTACAAGCGGGCAGTCCTCGAACGCTTCATCACGGAAGACCTGCCCCAAGCCATCACCGATGAACTGAAGCAGGGCGCGCTGGCGGAGCAAGCGCAGGCCAAACAGACGCTGGAGAGCGCGCGGAAAAAGGTACTGGAAGCCCTGGGCGATGACGCCCTTGACGCCGATGACAACCTGGTCGAAGCCTATCGCAACACCAAAGCCGGCAAGGAATATCTGGCGGCGCGCGAGGTGGCGGCGGGCGCGCGTGGACGCGAAGCGCTGGAAACCGACATCTACAACCACCTCTACACCTTCTTCACCCGCTACTGGCAGGAGGGCGACTTTATCTCCAAGCGCCGTTACTCCAAAAAAGAACGCTACGCCATTCCCTACAATGGCGAGGAAGTGTATCTCTACTGGGCCAACCACGATCAGTACTATGTCAAGACCGGCGAGTATTTCACCGATTACACCTACAAAGCCCCCAACGGCGTAACCGTGCACTTCAAACTGCGCCAGGCGGATGTGGAGCAGAACAACGTCAAGGGTGAGAAGCGCTTCTTCCTGCCGCGCCTGGACGAAATCACCTGGGACGAGGCGGCACATCAGGTGGTTATCCCCTTCGAGTATCGCCCGCTGACCGCGCAGGAGGCCATCACCTACGGTCAGAAGAACCAGCAGGAAGCCATCATCGCCAAAGCCGTCGCGGAAATTCCCAAGCACCCTGGGAACGCGGACGTCTCGTCCGCCCTTGGGAACGCGGACGTCTCGTCCGCCCTGGAACATCACCTGCGCCAGTACACCCGCCGCAACACCAGCGACTTTTTCATTCACAAAGACCTGAAGGGCTTTCTTGCGCGCGAACTGGACTTTTACCTGAAGAACGAAGTGCTCAACCTGGACGAAATGGAAGCCGCCGGCGAGGGCCTGAGCGAGGGCTGGTTCCAACTATTGCGCCTCATCAAGCGCATCGGCCTGCGCATCATCGAGTTCCTGGCGCAGATCGAGGACTTCCAGAAAATGCTCTGGGAGAAGAAGAAGTTTGTCACCGAGGTCTTTTACCTGGTCACGGTTGGCCATGTCCCCGAAGTCTTTTACCCGGAAATCGCCGCCTGCGAGGCGCAGTGGGACGAATGGAAGCAGTTGGGAATACCGATACCTGGGAACGCGGACGTCTCGTCCGCTAAAAACGAAAACGTCATCCCTGGGATCGCGGACGTCTCGTCCGCTGGGAACGCAATTGGCACGCCGGCCTCTTCGGAGAAAAACCTTCACAAAGGCTGGCACACCCGCGGCTACTTGCCTCACTTTGACGCAGGGAATATACTTCAATTCATCACCTTCCGTCTCGCTGATTCCGTTCCTTCTGAGGTGATTGACCAGTGGAAACAGGAACTCCGCTGGCACGAGGGGATGGATGCTGCTTCAAAGGAGGCTGTCGAACTGCGCAAAAGGATCGAAAAGTATGAGGATAGTGGTAAAGGCGCCTGCTATCTCCGCGACGAGCGGATTGCCCGATTGGTCGAGGACGCGTTGAAACGGTTCAATGGGGAGCGTTACCGTCTGATTGCTTGGTGCATCATGCCCAATCACGTCCACGTGCTCATCAAAATGATGGACGCACCGCTTCCTGACATTGTTAAGGAGTGGAAATCGTATACAGCCCATGCAGCAAACAAAATCCTCGGACGAAGTGGCACGTTCTGGATGCCGGATTATTTCGATCGTTACATCCGCGATGAAGAACATTTCCGGACAACGGTTGATTACATTTTCCAAAATCCTGTCCAGGCAGGGCTGGTGGATGCTCCGGAGAAGTGGGCCTGGTCGGGATTCATTCCTGAGAACGCTGGGAACGCATCCGTCTCGGATGCTGACTCCGCTGCCCTGACTGCATCCGGCGCAAGAGCAGGCGGACGGGACGTCCGCGATCCCAGGAACCCCAGGATTCAGTTCCTGAAATCTCACCCCACCCTGGTGCTGGACACGCGCCACTTTCCGCAGGACTTCACCGACCGCCTGCTAGCAAGTTTTGACAACCTGGACGAAGTGACCGATGGCCTGCTCGTGCACAGCGAAAACTGGCAGGCGCTCAATCTGTTGCAGGAGAAGTACCGCGAGCGGGTGAAGTGCATTCACATTGACCCGCCATACAACACACAGACAAGCGGCTTTTTATACAAAAACGACTACCAGCATTCAAGTTGGCTGGCGATGATGGAGAATCGTGTTCGTATCTCACAGACTCTCCTGGCTCATGACGGTCATTTTCTAAGTCACATTGACGAGAATGAGTATGAACGTCTCAAGATTCTCTTTGATAACGTAGGTATTCCTGATGCAGGCACAGTTATTTGGGACAAGCGCAATCCTATGACTGCCAGGCGAGGCGTAGCCACGCAGCACGAATACATCGTTGGCGCATCGTCTGAGAGATCAGATTTGATTCTCGACTTCTTCGCCGGCTCCGGCACCACCGGCCACGCCGTCATCAACCTGAACCGCGAGGACGGCGGCCGGCGCAAGTTCATCCTGGTGGAGATGGCCGACTACTTTGACACCGTGCTCCTGCCGCGCATCAAAAAAGTCACCTTCACGCCGGAATGGAAGGACGGCAAGCCCGGGCGCATGACCACTGCCGAAGAAGCCGAGCGCTCTCCGCGCATCGTCAAGGTCATCCGCCTGGAGTCCTACGAGGATGCGCTCAACAACCTCGCCTTCGACGAAGGCGGCGGCCAGATGGCGATGCGGTTCGAGGATTACCTGCTCAAGTACATGCTCCGCTGGGAGACACGGCACAGCGAGACCCTGCTGAACGTGGAGAAACTCGCCAAGCCGTTCGACTACTGCCTGCACATCCACCGCGACGGCGAGACCCGTATCCAGAAGGTGGACCTGCCGGAGACCTTCAACTATCTCATCGGGCTGGATGTGGAGACGCGCCGGGTGCTCGACGACGCGGGGCGGCGCTACCTGGTCTACCGCGGCACCACGCGCGACGGCCAGCGCGCCGCCGTCATCTGGCGCGAGACCGAAGGCTGGGTGAAGGAAGACTATGAGCGCGACCGCGACTTTGTGGCCAGCACCGGGCTCGCCAAGGGCGCCGACGTGGTGTACGTGAACGGCGATTCCCTCATCCCCGGCGCCCAGGCGCTGGAGCCGGTCTTCAAGGCGCGCATGTTCGCCGCTGTGGAGGGGTGAGCCATGGCAGATGTACTCTTCAAGAAAGTGGACTATTCCCTGAAGAAGCTCATCGAGGACATATCCATGGGCGAAATCGGGCTCCCCGACATTCAGCGCCCTTTTGTCTGGCCTATGCGCAAGGTGCGCGACCTGTTCGACTCGATGTACCGCGGATTCCCTGTCGGCTATCTGCTCTTTTGGGAAAACGGTTATTCCGATGCGCATCGGATTATTGGCACAGATCGGAAGCAGAAAGTGCCACGGCTGCTGATTGTCGATGGCCAACAACGCCTCACTTCACTGTATGCAGTCCTGAAGGCTGCGCCAGTCGTTACCAAAGACTATAGGACACAGCAAGTCAAGATCGCGTTCCATCCTCTAAGCGAGGCATTTGAGGTCTCCAATGCCGCCATTGAGAAAGACGTGGAGTGGATTCCAGATATTAGCATTCTCTGGCAACCCGACACAAAGCCGCATTCTTTCAAGACAGGCTTTATTGAGAGAATGAGGGCACGGCGTGGGTTGACTGATGAAGAGGAGGACAGAATTCATGCGAAGATCGACCGATTGATCAAACTCGACGAGTATCCGCTTACCGCTCTGGAGATTTCCTCTTCAGTTGATGAAGACCAGGTATCGCGTATCTTTGTGCGTATCAACAGCCAGGGGACACCACTCAACCAGGCCAACTTCATCCTGACGCTGATGTCTGTGTTTTGGGAGGAAGGGCGCAGGGAGGTGGAAGCCTTCTGCCAGCGCAGCAAAGCGCCTTCACCGGATGGCAGCCCATCGCCCTATAACCATCACTTGCGCCCCAACCCTGACCAGTTGTTGCGGGTAAGTGTGGCCGTTGGGTTCCGCCGGGCGCGCCTGGAACACGTCTATTCCTTGCTCCGCGGGAAAGACCTGGAAACGCGCAAATTCTCGACGGAACAACGCGACAGGCAGTTCGCCCTGCTGCGTGAGGCTCAGAAGTGTACGCTTGACCTGCAGAACTGGCACGATTTCTTCAAAGTACTGAGGAGGGCAGGCTACCTATCTGAGCAGCTCATCTCATCGAGGGTGGCCGTGCTCTATACCTATGCATTGTGGTTGATCGGCAGGCGCGATTTCAAGGTGGACCTGCATCGCCTGCGCGAGGTTATTGCGCGCTGGTTCTTCATGGTGACGCTCACCGGTCGCTACACGGACTCTCCTGAAGCGCGCTTTGAACAGGACCTGGCATTACTGCGCGGAGCAGATACGGCGCACGCCTTTGTCAATATCCTCGATGACGAGATGAACGCTGTCTTGACCAAAGACTATTGGGAGGTAACGCTACCAAACCAACTGGAAACCGCTGCTGCGCAAAGCCCTGGGCAATTTGCCTACTACGCTTCACTTTGCTTGCTGGGAGCACCCGTACTGTATTCCCAGATGAAGGTGTCCGAGCTGCTGGACCCCTCCTCGAAGGCCAAAAAGTCTGCGCTGGAGAGGCATCATCTGTTCCCCCGCGGATACCTGGCACGGATAGGCGTTCGAGAGGCGCGTCTCATTAACCAGGTGGCAAATTACGCTTTGGTGGAATGGAGTGACAATATCAGCATTTCCGACAAGGCGCCGAAGGAGTACGTGCCGGAACTGGAGAGGCGCTTCCCTCCGACCTACCTCCAGCAGATGTATGAAATGCATGGGTTGGCCGAGAAATGGTACGATCTTGATTACCCGAGCTTCGTCGATGAGAGGAAAAGGCGAATTGCCCTTGTCATAAAGAGCGGATTTGAGAAGCTAAGAGAGGGTGCATGAGCAACGGGGCAATCCAATACCTTGAGAATCGCCTGCTCCTGCTGGCCTGGCTCAACCATCTGCTGGGATATGAGCACAACCGCGACCTGCTCGACGACATGAAGCACGCGGACGAGGGGTTCGACTCCTCCGGCCGCAGCCACATCTACTACCGGCTC
>DAOTVT010000253.1:0-2356 GCA_034436295.1 Anaerolineae bacterium
TGTGGAAAACGGCGTGGCCACGCCGAACCTGCTGGACAAGTTCGTGATTTGCGCGGGCAGCACATACGCTTCCGGCACGAGCGGCGGGTCGGCCACGAAAAACCTGGCACATACGCACGGGGTGAACACGATCACGGTGGCGAGCGAGAACGGCCACACGCACGGGGTGAACATCACGAGCGAAGCGGTGCAGGCCGGGCTGCACAACCATACGATTTCTTCCGACACTCCAGGGGTTATACCTGTAGGTGCCGCGAGCGGAACGACGGGAGTCGTACAATCGCTACTTAACCACAATCACGGCGGCCTGACGGGCAGCACAAACCCGAACCCGCACTCGCACAGCGTGTCGGGTACAACCGCTGCGGGTTCGGCCCACTCGCACAGCCTGTCAGGTTCTACCGCCGCGGGTTCGGCACACACGCACGCCCTGTCTGGTTCTACCGCCTCCGGCGGGAGTTCTACACAGGACATCATGCCGCCATACTATGCCCTGGTGTATCTCTGCTACGTAGGAGATTGACGTGGCGCAGTATCAAGTCTGGGTGGAAGACGACTCGTACAACAAGGTGGCGTTTGTGAGGTACTTCGCGCGGCTGGAGTACACGCAGGCGCTGAACGATGTCGGCTACGCCACGCTGGAGATGCACCCAGAAGACGATAAAATCTCGGAGTTGCTACTTGGCCGTCGGCTGAAGATCATCCGAGACGGCGAAATCGTTTTCGGCGGGCGGCTCCTGCGCGAAGGGTGGAAAAAGCCCACGACCGCGCCCGCGGGCGAGACCTGGGCCGTTACGGCGCTGGATCATGCCGACTACGCCCGCGCGCGAATTGCCGTTCCCGCGTCCGGTCAGGAGTACCAGACGTACACCGACCACGCCGACGACGTGGCCAAAAAGTTCGTGTACTACAACCTGGGCGCAGGGGCGGATGCGGCGCGGCAATTCAGCGACGTCTCGGTGGAGGCCGACGAGCACGCCGCGGCCTCGCTCACGTACAACGCCCGCTACACGATCATCCTGTCCGTCCTGCAGGAGTTGGCTGACGCGGGCGGGTTCGCCTGGCGATTTGTCCCGACCGCCAGCGGGTGCGAGTTCAGGACGGCACTCAATTGGGGCTTGGACAGAACGAAGGGCAACGGCGTGAACGATGAGTTTGTGATGAGCGCGGATCGCCGGACGTTCGCGGAGATGGGCTACGCGCGGGACGCGACGGCGCTGGCGAACTACGTGTACGTCGGCGGACAGGGAGAGGGGGCGAACCGCACGGTCGTGGAGCGGTCGGACAGCGGCAGTATCAGCACATGGAAGCGGCGCGAGGCGTTCGTGGACGCGCGGCAACTGTCGCTGACGGCGAGTTTGCAGGCGCGGGGGGACGCGGAACTGGCGGCGCGCGGCGTGGAGATCGCTATCGTGGGCGAGCCGATATTTGATAGTTGGAAGCGCGCAACGCCGCCCACCTGGGACTTGGGCGACATCATCACGATTTATGCACGCCAGTGGGGGCGGGAGTTCAGCGCCAACGCCAAAATCACACGGCTGACGGTTACCGTCAGCGCCGACGGGCTGGAGACGGTGAAGCCGGTACTGGAGGTCATCTCATGAGAGACCTGCTGGACAGGATGCGAGACCTGGAGCGGCGGATCGCGCTGCTGGAGGCGACGGGCGCGGCGGGTTTGTCTGGGACAGACCAGACCATCAAGGGAAGCCACGACCGTTTGGACAACTTCTTCGGCGCGGGGTCTCTCTCGTCGCGCTGGTACAACCGCTTCGCGCTGCCATCGTCGGCGAACAGCCACGACCGAGAGATGACCGCTGACCCCGTGGGCTCCAGCGGCTGGGCGTGGAGCACCGCGCCGTCGTCTATCAATGCCAGCAGCGGATACAACGTTACCACGTATCCGCACTGGCTGTACGTGTACATTTACGGGAGCGGTAGCGCGTACGCAGACTTGCGCTGCACAGACGCGGGCAACTTCCCTCGGTACAAGCGCGTGCTATTTGCGGGCATTCCGAGCAGTTCCAACTTTGAGTTTGTGTTTCGCTCTGTGGTAGACGGGAATAACTACATAGAGTGGCTGGTGCAGCCCGCCGGTGCGTCGGCCTGGCTCTGCAGCGGCGGGACGCGCACGCAGATGGGCAGCACGTACACGCTGTCGCCGTGGCTGTTCCCCATCTGGCTGGAGTTAGGGAACTACACCACGGCCGACTATTTGACGTGGGGCATCGGGACCGCGTGGGGGCCGGCGTCCAGTGTCCCACCCGCATCGTCGGCAACGGGCCAGCGCGCGGCGAACGTGCAGTACATTCAGTTGCTGTTCAAACAGGCCACCGGTAGCGTCTTTGAGCGGTACCAC
>DAOTVT010000254.1:0-12982 GCA_034436295.1 Anaerolineae bacterium
CTTTGGCCGCGCGGGTGGTTATTATGGTAAAATGTGGGGGCAGGGCGCATGTGTACGCGGAGGCCGCAATGAGCACACCCGTGTGGTTCGTGAAACTGCTGCAGAAACTCTACCCGGCGCGGTTCTCTTTGGCGAAGGCCACGCACTTTCACCCCGTCGGGCGGCTCATAGACCGTCTGCTGTTCTACGGCGACGATATCGTGTACCTGCCGAAGGATCGGGCCGTCATCGCCGTCAATAGTCCCCTGGAGCCGCCCGAGAGCATGGTGCTCCCCTCACAGGTGGTGGACCACTTCATCCGCCAGGCTCGCGTTCACTGGATCATGAACTTCTGCATCTGCCGCGCGGCGGAGAAGTGTAAGAACTACCCCATAGAGTACGGTTGCCTGTTCCTGGGCGAGGCGGCGCTGGGCATCAACCCGAAACTGGGCCGGCGCGTGTCGCAGGAAGAGGCGCTGGACTACGTGCGGCGCTGCCGCGAGGCGGGGCTGGTGCACCTCATTGGCCGCAACAAACTGGACACCATCTGGCTGAACATTGGCCCCGGGAGCAGACTCCTGACCATCTGCAATTGCTGCCCGTGCTGCTGCCTGTGGCGCATCCTGCCCCACATCACGCCGGACATCGGCAGCAAGGTTACGCGCATGCCGGGGGTGCAGGTGGCCGTGAGCGACCGCTGCGTGGGATGCGGGGCGTGCGCGCAAGGCGTGTGCTTCGTGGACGCCATCCGCATGGTGGACGGCCGGGCGGTCATCGGCGACGGGTGCCGGGGGTGCGGGCGGTGCGTGGAGATGTGCCCGGCCCAGGCCATTGACCTCACGATCGCCGACCCGACGTTTGTGGAGCAAACCATCCGTCGTATCACCCCGCTCGTGGATTTGTCGTAGGGCCGCCCGCTCTATGACGCAGGTCATGGCGCGCAGACCATTGTGGTATTATGATGGAGGTGTTCGCTTGGAGCGTGAATGATGGATGCCCGACCGACGATCACCGACAAGACGTGTGTGGAAGACATGACGCAGGAGTACCCTGTTACGGCTGTGCTCCTGTTGCGGATGGGCGTGCAATGCGTCGGGTGCTGGGTCTCGCGGTTTCACACCGTGAGCGATGTGGCCCGCGAGTGGCACCTGAACTTGCCCGACCTGTTGCGTGAGTTGAACGCGCTGGTGGAGGAGGAGCGCGCGCATCCGCAGGAGTGATGCGCCTTGCGTTCCCGCACCCGCCGCGCCGGCTGCGGAGACCCCAAAGGTTTGAGAGGTCTCTGGGGTCTTTGTTGTCCCCGCAAGCGGGGCGAGGGAACCCTTGGCCCGCATGAGGGCTCGGTTCCAAAGTTTGTTGCGCCGTGGGCATGGGTCAACGTGCGACGCACTTCCAAAAGTGCGTCGCACGTTGGTCGCCAAGACAAGACAAGCCGAGTCTGCGTGAGGCGCCGCTTGCAAATTCGCACTATTGTGCATATACTTGAGCACGACAGATGCTGCGATTCAAGTCGCTCGGGGGGCATTCGTGGCCGGCTTTGACGTGCGGCTCATACTCCTTCTGGGATTCGCCGTAACCGCCCTGGAAGCGCTGGCGTTTGCTTCCTATCGCCGGAGCAGAAGGGCATCCGTTTCGGTCATCACCTTCATTCAACTCGTGGCGCTTTCCGTGGCCTACTTCGGCAGCGTTCTGGGCGCGGGCCCCGAGGGGCGGTTCCTGTTCGGGGGTGTGTTCCTTGCGCTGCTCCCCCCGGCCTTGCTCATGGCCTACATTCTGGAAGGCATCCGCGATGCCCGTTCTGTCCTCTTCAGCCTCATCACAACCCTGGTGGGCTTCACACTGGTGTGGATGCTGGGAATCACGCTGTCCCTCGCCTTTGGCAAGCGCCCGCTGGAGGCAGCGCCGTTGGATGCGGTCTGGCTTCTGGGCGTCTCGGCCGTCCTGGCCGAGTCGGTGGGACTCGTTGCCGTCATCCCCGTCTATGCGCTCCTGCGCCAGCGACTTCGCCTGCCGGTGTGGGCAGCCATTGCTGGAACGTTGGTGCTGAACCCCGTGATCGCCGCCGCTGTGCTCCTGGCGGGCAGCCTCTTCTATCCCCAGAGTTCCCCGCACTACGGGACTCTGGGCTTGTCGCTCGCCGCGCGCATCCTCGCCGGCCTGTACGTTACCCCCGGGCTTCTGATTCTTCTCCGCGGGTACGCCATCCGGGTGCCAGAGGCCAGCGTGGGGGACGTTTTGGCCCAACTGACCGTCGCCCGTCGCAGCCTTGAGGAGGCAGAGGCGCGCCATTATGCCCTGTTCGCCGCCGCGCCCGACGTGATCATCCTGTTTGACCAGGATGGCATCATTCGCGACTGCAATTCGCAGGCCGAGCAGCAACTCGGCTATGGCCCCGGGCAACTGGTCGGCACGCCCGTCTGGCGTATCTGGGGACACGGGATGAGCGAACGCGAGGCCGAGGCTCGGGTGCGCGCCTGGCTCAAGACCATCGCGGGCGGCGGCGTAACTCAGTTTGAGGGCGTCGCGCGCCGTGCCGATGGGAGCACGGTGCCCATGGACATCAACCTGACGCGCATCGCGGGGCCCACGTCGGGCTTTCTGGCTGTGGCGCATGACCTGAGCCGCCAGCAGCGCGACCGCATGCGGTTGGAGGCCCAGGTCTCCGAACTGAACACCTTGGCCGAGGTCGCCCATCTCGCCTCGTCGGCCAAAGACATGCCCTCCCTCCTGAAGATTGTCGCCGACCGCGTCGCCGACCTTGTGGGGGCCGACTCGTGCTACGTTACCCTGTGGGACGAGGAGCGGCAGGAGATGCGCCTGGCCGCTTCCAGCGGCGCTAGCCACGAGGCCGTTCGGCAGGCCGCCCCCGTGCCGGAAGCCGAGCGTCCCACGCTCACCTGGAAGGTGCTCTCGTCGGGCCACCCGATGGTGGTGCACGACTTCCCTCGCTCGCCCTACTTCAAGCCCGACCTGGTGCTGGGCGCACCGATCCAGTCGGCGGCGGCTTTCCCCCTCATCGCCGAGGGCCGCAAACTGGGGGCGCTCACCATCGGCTACTTCCAGCATCACGCCTTCTCGCCCGACGAGATGAACGCCCTGGAGCGCATGGCCAACCTGGTGGCCCTGTCCATCGGGCGCATGCGCCTGCTGGAGCAGACCCAGCAGCGGCTGCGCCACGCGCTTGTGCTCAACCGCCTGGCCCAGCGGGTGGCCTCTACCCTGGATACGCAGGACATTCTTCAGGCCCTTGCCGAGGAGGCCCTCGCCGCCCTGGGCTTGCGCCAGGGCGTGGCCGCAGAGCACGATGCGGACCGCGCTGTTCTCGTGCTGGCGGCGGGACAACTCGTGCCCGAGGCGCAGGACGCGCTGGGCGCTCGGATTCCCACGGCGCAACTCCCCGCGATCCGCGACCTGACACCCCCGCGTGCGCCCGTAACGCTTCAGGACGCCCAACACGACGCGCGGCTGGCTCCTCTGCACGACATGCTTCGGCGCGCAGGCATCCGCACCCTTATCCTGGCACCCATGGAGGCGCACGGGCGGCTGTACGGCCTGCTGGCGCTGGACGGCACGGATCGCGCGCCGCTGGGCGACGCCGAGGCTGACCTTCTGGCGTCCATCGCCGACTACGGGGCGCTGGCGCTGGAATCGGCCGAACTGTACGCCGAGACCGTCGCGCGCCAGCGCCTGGCCGAGTCGCTGCGGGAGGTGGGCCTGGCGCTGGCCAGCACGCTGGATTACGATGAGATTCTGGACCGCGTTCTGGACGGCCTGGCGCGCGTGATCCAGTGCGATGCGGTCAACATCCAACTGGTTCAGGACAGCCAAGCGCGCATCATTCGTGGCCGAGGATACGAACAATTCGGCGTCGCCGACCTGGAGATGTTAGCCTTGCCCCTGGATCAAGCGCCGCTGCCCCGCCAGATGATAGAGACGCGGCGTCCGGTGGTCGTGCGCGACGTGCTGGCCGAGCCGCGCTGGTTCGCGCCCGCGGCGTGGCGGGGCAAGCCGCCGTTCTGCCGCTCGTGGATGGGCGCGCCCATCGTCGTGCGGGACGAGGTCATCGGGTTCATCAACGCCGACAGCGCGCAGCCCAATGCCTACAGTGAGCGTGATGCCGAGACGCTGGCCCTCTTCGCGGCGCAGGCGGGCGCGGCGCTGGAGAATGCCCGCCTGTACGCCGAGGCCCAGGAGCAACGCACCATCGCCGAAGCCTTGCGCCAGGCCGCCCTGGCGCTGAGCAGTAGCCTCAACGCCGAGGAGATTCTGGACCAGATTCTGGTACTCCTGGAGCAGGTAGTGCCCTACGACGCGGCCAACATTCAGACGATGCGCGATGGGCGCGTGGTGCTGGCGCGCCTGCGCGGCTACGAGCGCATCGGCCCCGACGCCGAGCGCGCCGCCCGCGAAGCCTTCTTCGTGGCGCGTGATGTGCCCAACATCCGTCGCATGCTGGACACCGGCAAGCCGCACGTCATCCCCGACACCTGGAGCGATCCCGGCTGGATCAGGGCGCCCGGCCTGGAATGGATTCGCTCCTGGGCTGCTGCGCCCATCGTCTTGCAGGATGTCGTCGCCGGATTCATCAACGTGGACAGCGCCACCCCAGGGCAGTACGGTCCGCAACAGGCCGCCATACTGGAAGGCTTCGCCCGACACGCGGCCGGCGCGCTCCGCAACGCTTACCTCTACGAGCAGTCGCAGCGCCAACTGCGCGAACTGACCGCCATCTATCGGGTAGGCCAGCGGTTGCAGCAGTTGCAGCCGGCCATCGCCCTGGCCCAGGAAGCGATTGACGCGCTGTCGGACATCATCGGCTACGAGCACGGCGGCGTGATGCTCTTGGACGAGCAGACCGGCATCCTGGACACCGTGGCCCTCACAGAGCGGGGGATGGACGCGCCCGACGTGGCGGCCGAGAAGGAGCGCGTGCGGGCCTTTGACATCCGGCTGGGCCGCGGCATCACGGGCTGGGTGGCCCAAACCGGCGAGTCGCTCCGCGTGGGCGATGTGCGCCAGGATCCCCGCTACATCGCCGTGCGCACGGAGATGATGTCCGAACTCTGCGTCCCCATGAAGATCGGCGACCGCGTCATCGGCGTTATCAACGTGGAGTCGGTGCGCCTGAATGCGTACTCCGAGGCCGACCAGCGCCTGCTGGAGACGGTGGCCGCGCAACTGGCCATCGCCATACAGAACGCCCGCCTGTACGAAGACCTGCAGCGGGCCTACGAGCAACTGAAGGTGAGCCAGGATGAGGCGATGCGCGCCGAACGGCTGCGCGCCCTGGGTCAGATGGCATCAGGCATCGCCCACGACTTCAACAACGTCCTGACGCCCGTGCTGGGCTACCTGGAACTGGCGCTGGAGAATCCCGCCATGCCCGATGATATCCGCGCCGACGTGGAACGTGCGCGCCGCGGGGCGCTGGCTGCCAGCAGCATCGTGGCCCGCCTGCGCGAGTTCTACCGCCCCCGCGACGCTGCCGAATCCTTCACGCCGGTGGACCTCAACCGCGTGATCGGCGAGGCTGTGGACCTGACCCGCCCGCGCTGGCGCGACATCCCGCAGGAGCAGGGCATCGTCATTGACATGCGCCTGGAACTGGGGCCTTCGCCGCGCGTTCAGGGCGACGCCGCCTCGCTCCGCGACCTGCTCACCAACCTCATCGCCAACGCCGTGGACGCCATGCCCAACGGCGGCACCATCACCATCGGCACAAAGACCGAAGGCGACCACGTGGTGCTGTCGGTAACCGATACGGGTGTGGGCATGACCGACGAGGTGCGCCGCCGCGCCTTTGAGCCGTTCTTCAGCACCAAGGGCAGCCGAGGGACCGGCCTGGGCCTTTCCATTTGCTACGGCATCGTCCAGCGGCACGGCGGCGCCATTGACCTGCAGAGCGCGCCGGGCCGGGGGACCACTGTGCTCGTGCGTCTGCCCATCAGCGCCGAGACGCTGCCGCTCGGCCAAGAGGAATCGCTGCCGGTGCTGCCGCCCCTCACCATCCTGCTGGTGGACGACGAGGAGTCGGTGCGGGGGGTCATCGGGCGGATGCTGACGCGCGCCGGCCATAAGGTGATCTCGGCGGGCGGGGGGCAAGAGGCGATTGACGAGATTCAGGCGCGCCGTCCCGGGGAGATAGACGTGGTCATCACCGACCTGGGCATGCCCCGCGTTACAGGCCGCGAGGTGGCCGCCGCCGCCAAGGCCCACGCCCCGCAGATGCCGGTCATCCTGCTCACGGGCTGGGGCGGGAAGGCGGGCCCCGAACTGGGTGCGCCAAAGGACGTGGATCACATCCTCACCAAGCCCGTGCAGTCGGGCGACCTGCACCGCGCGCTGGCGCGTGTGTTGGGGCTGCTTCGCGGGGACAAATAGGGCCGGCCTCGCTGATCCAGCCCCGTCCGCAATTCGCGTTACTGGCGGATGCCGCCCCCATCCCACTCCTCCGGGGCGCATTCTTTCCGTAACTCGGCCAGCGCCCCGTTCAGGGCTGCTGTCAGTTCCCCCTCGCCTAACGATGCGCGCTGCTTCCACAATTCGGCGAGCCGCGCTAGGCAGCCGTACAACTGGCGCACGTAGGCCAGCATCCAGCGGGGGCCTTCGTCGGCCGCGTGGGCTTCGTACCACGCCTGGAGGCGGTTCAGCGCCAGCGCCGCGTGGGCGGCCAGGTCGTCCAGCGTGTAGTCGGCGGTGAGCGGCCTGGCCTGCACGGGGCCTTCGGGTTCGCGGTGCGGGGGCGCGGCGCTGCGATGCGCGGCGCATACCGTCTCGCCGCGCATCGCCCACGCGCGACACCCGGGCACGGCGCAGGGTCGCTTGCTCGGATTGCGTGGCATGGTCCCCTCCCGATCGCGGGGCGCGTCTAGAGTCCCGCGGCCCAGATGGCCATGCGCAGGAACAGCACGTAGAGCCGCCGCATCATCGCCGTTCCTCCTTGCCGTTCAGCCCGAGTAGTTCGGCGGCGTTCTTCACGGCCTCGTAGCCGAAGGTGGCGAGCGTAGCGCCCCAGAAGGCCGCGGCCAGCGCGCCCCAGTAGTCGGCGCCGGTCAGGGCCGCCGCGATGACCTCCAGCACCGCCGTGATTCCCAGCACCAGCAACTGCGACCAGTGCTTGTCGGGCAGGTAGATCTTGAGCCATTGGGTCAGGAAGATGGCGGCCAGCCCCGCCGCCCGCGGGTCCAGGAACCCTTCGGGAGTCAGAAGCGCATCCATGGTTCACCTCCGCACGGCTTTTGCCCAGGATACGCTCGGTGCGCGGGGTTGATAAGGGCAGGCCCGCGCGGGGTTTCACCGCCGAGAGCGCGGAGGACGCTGAGCCGCCCGACGCTGAAGCGCCGGGCTGGTGTTGAAGACCCCAAGGGTCTCGGAGACCCTTGGGGTCTGGCGCCAGGGGCTTCGTTGCGTCAGCGCGGGGGTTTAGCCCCGCGCGGCATGCGCGCATGCGGCCGCGATTTTCCTGCCCTTTCGTGCCCTTCGCGATCCGGACGCCCCTCACCCTGGCCCTCTCCCAGCGGGAGAGAGAACGACGCCCGCGTGCACCACCCCGCCCGACGCTGAAGCGCCGGGCTGGTGTTGAAGACCCCAAGGGTCTCCGAGACCCTTGGGGTCTGGCGCCAGGGGCTTCGTTGCGTCAGCGCGGGGGTTCAGCCCCGCGCGGGCATGCGGCCGCGATTTTCGCGCTTTTCGTGCCCTTTCGTGTCCTTCGCGATCCAAACGCCCCTACGCGCGCAGGGGCGACTCGCAACTCGCCCCCAGGCGCTACCGGCACGTTACCACCAGTTCATGCGCGCGGCGGTCGCCGAGGTTCGCGCGCGTCTTCTGCCCCAGAATCTCCTGCCCGTCCAGGCGAATGCTGACGATGTCTCCGCCGAGCGTGTAGGGCACCGCGACGCCCAGCACGCGCACCGACACCTGGCCCGGCTGGCTGGCGTCCACCTCCACCGCGAGGCGCGGAAGCGACACGGTGGCCGATCCGCCCGGCGGGATGGGTGCCGACGGCAGGCTGACCCCCGGCACGGGGAAGGGCAGACTCGCGGGCAGGCGGATGGGATCGCACCCCTGATTGACGATGGCGATGTCCACGGCGGTCGCCTCGGCGTAGATGACCGCTGCGCCGACGAGGATCGCCGCCGCGACGAGCCCGCCGCCCAGAATCTTGCCCAGGGAGCGGCCCGCCGGCAGGCAGCGGATCAGGTTCTCAATCTCCACGTCCAGCACCTTGCAGGCTTGCTTCAGGCCCTTGCGGGTCGTGTCCACGGGACGCATGGCGTTCTGAATCCGCTCGTAGCAGTCGGGGGGAATCACTGGCGCGTACTCCTGCAGCAGGTCGGCCAGGTCTCGCATGAGGCTATACCATTCGTCGGCCGAACTCAGGGCCTTGCAGGCGGCGCGGAGACGCTTGAGAAAGAGAAGGAAAGCCCCGCGGGCCTTTTTCTTCTTTTCCTTCTCCTCCTTGCGGGTCAAGGTGCGGTTGGGCATTGGATGCCCTCCTTTCCCGGCGGGGCGTTGGCCGCCTGCGCCGAATGCGCGCAGTGTACCACCTACGGCCGTGGTGTCAAAACCCGGCCTGGCGTGGGCGTTACTCTTCCTTCTCCCCCGCGAACTTGAACAGCCAGGCGCGCGCCGTGGCGTCGTCCAGCCAGCCGCGATCCACTGCCGTCCCCAGGGCGGGCACCAGCGCCGATAGAGCCTGCGCCTGTTCGCGGTTGTCCGACGGCGTCAGGTCGGGGAACGAGAGGGTATAGGGCGCCACGTGCCCCAGCCGTCGCACCAGCGCCCGATTGAGCACATCGCGCACGAGCGCGGCGACCTCCTCGCGCATGGCCTCAAAGGTGCGGAGCGACGGCCCGCCCATCTCGGCGGCGACGGCCCGCGTGCCGCTTTCCACCTCGCTGAGCCAGTGGATGGGGATGCCCGCGCCCGCCGCGATCATCAGTTTGATGGCGTGGCCATCCCAGCGGGCGTCGTCGGCCTGCAGGTTGGGCGCCGCGGCCCGCCATTCCTCGTCGTCGGCGTGGAACAGCACCGAGCCCGGTTCGGGCGCATGGGCGTACTGGTTGGCCTTGGCCCGCAGTTTCTGCGGCGTGGCGCTACGCACGGCCACCGTCCACATCCACGACGACCGCCCGCGGTTGAGCATCACGCGGTCGGCCAGCCACTGGCGGTACCGGCGAAGCCAGGGGAGCAGAACCCACAGCGTGGAGCGGCCCCGCAGCGCATTGGACACCTTGTGGATGGCGAAGTGCTGCACCTCGTCGGGGACGGCGTACCAGACGCCAGGCCCGCCTTCGTGGCCCATCTGATGGACGCGCACCACCACCTGCGCGTTGGCGGGGTCGGTCTGGAGTTCGTCAACGGTGGACGGGTCCATCTGCCAGATGGTGCCGTCGGGCAGCCAGCGGATGAACTGCTCGCCGTAGAGGTGCAGTTCGCGGACAATGGCGCGACCCCTGCGAGTCATATCGTTGGCGGCCCAGAATTCGTCTAACGCGGCCTGCACGGCGGGGTCCGACGCCGTTACGGTTGGCCCCCGGCCCCACAGATAGGCCGTGAGAATCTCAATGATGCGAAAGGCCAGAGGGTTGCCGGTGTAGGCCTCGTAGGCGGCGGCATGGAGTTCCTGGTACGTGGCGGGCGTCAGGTCCTTGTCCGACGGCCACGGGCCGATGGCGCGGAACAGCAGGTCGTCATCCTCTTCAGACTCGGCTTCCCTGACGCGGACGATGCGGAACGGCAAACGCATGGCACACCTCCTGCGCGAGTTGTCGGAGGCTCCATATCACGGCGGCGCGGGGTTGATAAGGGAGAGGCGCGGGGGCGGTGCGTGCGACCCTTGCGCTTGCCCTCGCGCGGTGCTATACTGGGCGCACGGGACGCGCTGGGCACATGCCGCCGCGCCGAGCGCCGTGTTCCGCCTTCGCCTTCTCGCTGTTGTGCTTTGGCGGCAAGAAAGGGGTTGCACGATGTCCACCGACGCCCAGAAGTTGGAGTTCTACCGGCGGCACCGCCTCCAGATGCACGCCACGCCCGGCCTGGAAGCCGTCGTGCTGCACTGGACCATCGGCGAGGCGTTCCTCCCCGGCCTGGAAGGGTTCACCATCTTCCGCACCGACCCCAACGGCACACGAGCGCCCCTCCGCAGTTTTGATTGGAAGACGGACTCGGAGTTGGACCCCATCCGTCGGTTCTCGTGGATTGACTTCGCATGCGCCCAGGGCCAGACGTACACGTATGAGATTCTCGCCCGCTACAAGAGGGGCAAGCGGTTCAAGCCCGGTGAGCACGCCGAGTTCGCCGACGCCGCGCCGTTCCTCCGAGCGCAGGCGCAAGTAACCACCCACTCCAACGCCAACCGCACCGTCTCCGTTCACTTCACCAAGGCCATTGACACGGGCATCCCCAACTGGGACACCACCAACGGCATAGACCGCCACTTCGTGGAGTTCATTGACTCGGCGCCCGCGGGCGGCTCCATCAGCGCCCACTTCTACCAGTGCAACCGCGCCAACATCCGCGACGCCTTCCTGCGGGCCGCGGACCGCGGCGTGAAAATCCGCTTCCTCACCGACAGCGAGTACTACAGCAAGAAGGTCTCCTGGGTGCCCAAGCCGCGCAAGTTGAAGGACAAGGCTCGCCCCGAACTGTGGGAGGACTTCGCCGACCACATGCAACTGCCGGCCCTGCCCCTGCCCGGCGACCTGCCCGTAACGCATCTGGAACTCCAGCAACTGGTGGACTCGCTCAGCGCGCAGGGGTTGCAGGCCGTCGCCAACGCCGTGCTCCTGCCGGCGTACCAGGCCGACGCCGAGGCGCTGGAGCAACTGCGCTCCTACCGCGCTGCCCTGCTGGCCTTCCTCATCAACCGCGCCAAGTACTACGATGTCTTCTACAAGCCGCTGGAGGAGCATCCCAACATCCGCTTGGAATCGGATCGCTCGGCAGGGTTCGGGGGCGACTGGCAGTCGCACAACAAATTCGCCGTCATCTGCGACGCGGCGGGCAACCCGCTGGCCGTGGCCACCGGCTCCTACAACCTCACCGACAACGCCACCGAGCGCCAGAACAACACGCTCCTCATCATCCGCGCGCCGGAAGTGGCCCAGGTGTACCTGGAGCAGTTCAACCAACTGTGGGGCAGCGACGGGTTTGAGTTTGACCGCGCCCGGTCGCAATTGCGATCGCGCAGCGGCGCGAAGTTCTGGGAGAACTACACCGATCTGTCCCGCGTGGTATTGGTGCCGGCGCGCTTCCCGGGCGAATCGCCGATGGTGGTGGAGGTTCTGTTCTCGCCGTCGCCGCTAGAGCCGGCCATCAACGACCCGACGCGCCAGGTTACCCACGACACCAACCGCGTAGTGGACTTCGTGCAGCGGGCGCGCAACAGCATCCACTTCGCGGCCTTCTACTTCACCGACGACGCTGTGGGCGAAGCGGTGCGGGCGCGGATGGCCGAGGGTGCGGTGGTGAGCGGCATCAGCGACAACGAGGGCGCGGGCAGCCAGTACAGCGAATACCACTTCACCATGTGGCACAAAGGGGAGATTCTTGAGGGGAGTCTGAATCCGGGCCTGGTTCCCTTCCACATCACCGATGTCCGCGTCAATGCCGACTACGTGGTGCACCACAAGTTTTTCGTGCTGGACGTGGGCGCGGTCGGCGCGACGGTGATCACCGGCTCGCGCAACTTCACCGACGCCGCGGGACGCGAGAACGACGAGAACATGTTGATCCTCCAAGACCCGCGCCTGGCGGACATCTTCTTCGTGGAGTTCTACCAACTGTTCTCGTTCTACAAGACCCGCTACGAGAAGGCCAAGATGTGGTATCTGAAGTATCTCAGCGGGCCGGACAAGACGTTCCGCGAGATGTTCTTCAACCCCAATTTCCAGGCGCAGGGGTAGGGGTGAGAGACTGTCCCCTCGCGCTCTATGAAGAGGCCAGGGTAAGAGGCATACGTGCGACGCACCTGCAATCTATACCCTCGCAAACGCCAGCCCGCAGGGCTTCGCCCCTTCAGCCTGATCCTTACGCATCGGGCGAGGTGCTCCGCGCACATGCGCCAACAGGCGATGGCCCGTCCCTCATGCCACCGTGTCGGCGATCTCTATGTCCAACTCGCCGACTTCCTTCGTGTTGGGCACGATGAGGATTCTGTGCTGCCCTGCCGCCAGGGGTTCCCCCTTGACCCGCACCGTTACCACCAGGTTCACGGCGAAGTCCAGCGGGTTCTGAACCGAGATTTGATCCAGCGTCCATGTCTTGCTGCCGAAGGCCACTTCCACGCGCGAGCCATCCACCTTCTGGCCGTCCACGACGAGGGTGCGGATGCCCACGATGGTGCCCGGGGCCAGGGTATTCTTGAGCGCGAACTCAAACCCGCTCTCGGTGTTCTTCAGGCTGCCCTTGACGTATAGTTTCTTCAGCAGCGTGCCGGGTATGGTCGGCATTGTATCCCTCCCGAAAGGAATCGTACGCGCCCAGTGTAGCAGAAGTGCGCGCGCATGGCAAACGCCGCCTCGTCGCCCCGGCGCGGCGCTTCGTTCCGGGTGAGGGGCGTTTGGATCGCGAAGGACACGAAGGGGCGCGAAATGCGCGAAAGTCGCGAAAAAAACCGCGGCCCACGCACAGCCCGCGGCGCGGCGCACCGCGTAGGGGCGACGCATGCGTCGTCCAGGGCTTCGCCCCTTCAGCCCGATGCTTTAGCGTCGGACGGCTGCGCCCTCGGCGCGCTCGGCGGTGAGACCCCGCGCGTTGGAGGGCGTTTGGATCGCGAAGGGCGCGAAAGGGTAGGAAAGGCGCGAAAAAATCGTGGCCCGCGCACAGCCCGCGGCGCGGCGCACCGCGTAGGGGCGACTCCCCGAGTCGCCCCTACCTGGAGTTTGGCTCTTTTATCTGAATGTTGGGGCTACAGAAGGGCTGGAAACAGGTGCAAAGAGGCCCGAAGCGGGCTAACTCCTGGCTGAAGACAGGGCCGCATTATACAGACCGCTCAACCAAG
>DAOTVT010000255.1:0-17901 GCA_034436295.1 Anaerolineae bacterium
GCCTCCTCGGGCACGCCGCTGTGGAACGCGCCGCCCGGCGCATGGTTCAGCCCGCCGATGAGCACGCCCGCGAAGTGCGCCCGCGCCTCCGCCAGGCTTGGCCCGGTTGGGCTGCGGTCGTGCCAGTTGACCGCCTGCACGGGATAGTCCCGCGCCACCTCAAACCGCAGGTTGGGCCTGCACAGGTGCAGGATGTTGAACCACGTCCTCGCGGCGACCCGCTCCAACACGGGCAAATCGTACGCCAGGCCGAACTCCCGGAACGCGTCGGGCGGGAGCGCGTCGCGCGTGGCCCCCTGCACCGCCAGGAAGATGCCGTCGGCGCCCGCCTCCACGCAAGCCTGGGCGAAGTCCGCCGCGGTCTCGGTGATGACTTTCAGCCCCGCGTGCAGGTCGGGGCCGGCCGACAGGGCGTGCCGATACACCGCGTCGCCCGCCAGGTTCCGCGCGATGGTGAGCGGCGCGAACACCGTCGCCACGATGGGAATCCCTGGCCCGAACTCGTCGCGCATCATCCGCAGCGCCTTGATCTGATTGCCCAGCGCGCCCCGCAAGGCATCCAGCGGGCGCAGGCTCCGCCAGTCCGCGGGGGCTTTGACCACATGCTCGGCAACGGGCACATGCCCCTCGCTGCGGTCGTAGCCCGCGAAGCGGTTGCCCCAGTCTATCGTGAACGCCCAGTTGTTGAACATCGCCTTGACAAAGTCCAGATTCCAGCGACGGACGAAGCGCACAGTCGCCTTCACCAGACCTTCCGGTGTGGCATCTTCCGGCGGCAGGTGCCGCCAGATGGCAAACGGAATGCGATCTACCTTCTCGCCTCGGATGACTCGCCTGATTCGCTCGGACTTGTCCATCTCTCCAATCCTTTCATTCGTTTGTCGCCGGCGATTCCCGTCCTGGCAGCAGCAGGAGCAGCGGGAGCGCGGCGACCGTGGCCGCCGCCCCCATCAGGAACGCCGATCGCAGCCCAAGCCAATCGCCCAAAGCACCCGACAGGGCCACCGCCAGGGCGTAGATGATGAAGTTCATGGAACCGTACACGCCGTTGGCCAGGGCGCGGTGCTCCGGAAAACTCTCCTGGACAAACGCCGTGAGCACCGTCGGCACGCACAGCGAAGTGAACCCCACCAGGAGCAGCATGGCCACCTGCGCCAAGCCGCGCGTGGACAGGAACCCAACCATGCACAGCGGCGCTGCCACAAACAGGAGCGCCAACGTTCGCTTCCTCCCCAACGAGTCGCTCACCGAGCCTGCCCCCAGCGCCCCCGCCACGCCCGCCGCCTGCAGGATGGACAGCGACGCGCCCGCAACCCAAAGGCTCACGCCGCTATCCCGCAGGAACACCGGCAGGAACGTGGTCAGCGCGGCCACCATCGGCGAGCGCAACGCGGTGATGCCGATGAGCGGGAGCAGCAGGGGCTTCATGGCCGGCAGAATCTCCCGCCAACTCCCCACGGACACGTTCGCCGTCGGCGCGGTCTGGGCCGCCGACAGGCGCGACGCCACGAACAGCGACGTGAGGACGCCGATGATCATCAGCCAGGGCAGCCCCCGAAGCCCGAGAATCTGGGTCGCGCTGACGAGGAGGATGGGGCCGATGGTGTACCCCAACTCGCCGCCCACCATCCAGATGCCGATGCCGCGCCCCAGCCGCCTGCCGGCCAGCCGCCCCGCCAGCGGCGGCGCAACCGAATGGAAGGCCGCCGAACTGAACCCCGCGATGGCCAGGAACAGCGCCAACACCCCATAGGTTGGGGCCACGCCCAGCAGGCTCATCAGGACGCCGGTTACCGCGGGGCCCAGGATAACCAAGGCGCGCAGGTTCACCTTGTCGGCCAGATGACCGATCACCGGCTGCAGCACCGAAGGCCCCTGCAGAAACACCATGAGTAAGCCCGCCTCGGTCTTGGACAGAGCCAGGTTCGTGATGAACGTCGGCAACAGCGGGGCCAAAAAGGACGCGTACATGTCGTGCACGGTGTGCCCGACCGCAATCGTGATCACGCGGCTTGCCTGGAAATCCTGCGCCCCTTCCACAGGCGCAGCGGGTGGAATCTGCGTTTTGCTGGCGCTACCAATGGCTTTCATGGAGACCTCGTCGCAAGGGAATGATGGTGGCAGGGGGCATCGGCCTCACGGTCAAGGCGCGCCTCCCGGGGCCCCCTGGCGGGACAAGCGTTCGCTCCGTGCGGCGATCCACTCGTGCGTCTTCTGCCACACGAATTCGCGCTCGCTGTCCACCGTCAGGCAATGGCCCGAGTTGTGGAGCACAATCAGCGTCTTGTCGGCGGACGCCACTTCGTCGTGCACGATTCGCCCGCATTCGGGGCGGATGAGCGCGTCGCGGCTGCTCTGGAAGATGAGCACCGGCACGGTGATGGACGGCAGCAGGCGGCGCACCTCTTTCTGCAAGAGGGACACCTGATAGGCCGATTCCCCCGGAATCACGTCGTAACTCCACAGCATCTTGTGGGCTTCGGGGTCGGTCAGGTCGGCGTCCTGGGGTTCCTCCTTGCGGTTCCAGCGCATGATGTGGCGAAACGGCCGCACGAACTTCATGCGCCAGTCGCGGGCAATCAGCGCGGGCGAGTACAGGATGGCCCCCGCGATGGGGTGCAGCGCCGCCAGTCGGAGCGTCAGCAGCGACCCCAACGACAGCCCGCCGACGAACACCTGCGCGCACTCGCGCTGCAACGCCAGGAGCGCCTCCTCCGCGGACGCATACCAATCCCGCCACGTTGTCCCCGCCAGGTCGCGGTAGTCCGTCCCGTGGCCCGCCAGGAGCGGCGCGGAGACCGTGAGCCCCTGGCCGGCCAGGTACTCGCCCAGCGGCCGCATCTCCGGCGGCGATCCGGTGAACCCGTGGATCAGCAGGCAGCCGACCGGGCCGCCCGCAAAGTGAAACGGTTTGGGGTCAAGCCAGGGATGTTGGGTCATCTTGTCTCACCTCCAACCGCGCATCAAGGCCGCGTCGCCTCACGCTTCAGGCGGGCGCGCGCGACGCACGACGAGTTTCACGCCGTCCACGCCGGTAACCACCACCCGCTCGCCCGCGCGGATGGGCGGGTCCTCGGCCACCGCCGACCACGACTCGCTCCCCGCCAGCACAATGCCCGACGGGTCCATGTCCACCTGCACGATCCCCTCCACGCCCACGAGCGTCTGAATCCCCACCGGCACGCGCAGGCGCTGGGCGCGGAAGCCCGCCGACAGCGCGAACAGGAACAGCGCCGCCGTGCCCGCCGTAACGCCCGCGATGAGCCATCGGTTCACGTTGAGGCGGGGAAGCGTGGGCGACGGCGGCGTGAGTGGGCTGAACAGGATGAGGGACCCCAGGACGAGGGCGATGACCCCGCCCACGCTGAGCGCAAACCCCGACACCTTGATGTCCAGCGCGAAGAAGATGAGCGCCAGCACGATGAGCGCGATCCCGCCCCAGTTCAGCGGCAGGCTCTCGGAGACGACAAAGGCCAGGATCAGGCAGATGGCGCCGGTGATGCCAGGGAGCACCGCGCCGGGATGGTAGAGTTCAATGATGATGGCCAGCATCCCGACGATCCACAGCACGTAGGCGATGTCGGGGTTGACCAGCGTGTGCAGAAAGGACTCAAACGGCGTCATCCGCATGTCCACGATGGTAGCGCCGCGCGTGGACAGGGTTACCTCGCCGTCCACGGTCTTGACCGTCCGCCCGTCCAGCGCCGCCACCAGGCCGGGCAGGTCGTCGGCCAGCAAGTCCACCACGTTGAGCCGCAGGGCCTCTTGCGACGTGATGGCGAGGCTCTTGACCACGGAGTCCTCGGCCCACTGCGCGTTGCGGCCGTAACGCTCCGCGAGCGAGCGGGCCAGGGCCGCCGCGTCCTGCGTAACCTTGTCGCCCAGGACGCCCGGGATGTCCTCGCCGGTGGATTCCACCGGGTGGGCTGCGCCGATGCTGGTGGAGGGGGCCATGGCCGCCACGTGCGCGGCCAGCGTGATGAACGTGCCGGCAGAACCCGCCCGCGCGCCTGGCGGAGACACGTACACGGCGACAGGAACGCGCGAACCCAGGATCACCTGCACGATGTCGCGCATGGACTGAAGCGAGCCGCCGGGCGTGTCCAGGACAATCACATACAGGGACGCCTGGGTCTGCTCCAGGGCGCGCTGCACGTAGCGGGTCGTTACGGGGTCAATGATGCCCTTGACGTACAGGACCCGCACCGTCGGCTGCGAAGCCTGCGCCGCCGCATTCCCCAGCGCCGAGGCCGCCATCAGAACCAACAACACCGCCACAATCGCACGCTTCATCGGTCTCCACCCCATCGGCAACCCACGCGGACTCACGCTATCAGTATAGCCTGGGGCCAGCCCTGACGCAAGAACGGGGGCGGCATCTGCTATTGCGAGAGCGGCCGCCGCGCGGTAAGGGCGGGGGCGGGGGAAATGGCAGGGGCGACCCGCAGGTCGCCCCTACCGCCAGCCCGATGCGTCGGCATCAGGCGGTGCGCACCCACCCCCGGCCTTCGGCGGGGAACGAGGGGGTGAGGTCAGACTGCCCGCGGCCTAGTACACCACCCGCTTGCCCAGCAGGCGGCCCATCACGATCTCCGTCAGGCCGATGACTGCGGCGAAGAAGAGGTCCACCGCGGCGGTAACGGTGAACGCATAGAGGAGCGGGTTCATCACCCGGGCCAGCACCCCCTGCACCGACTCCATCGTCGGCTTCCAACCCGCCAGGTACAGGAGGACCGCGGCGACGGCGGCGTAGAGGAGCAGCGGCTTCCAGGCTTCCCTATCCGACTCGCTCGGGAACATGGCATTGCTGATGGCGAAGACGAGGTACATCCACAGCCAGAAATCGGCGGCGCGTATGGACTGAGACAGCGCGCTCCATGCCTGCCCCCACTGGCCCGAAGCCACCGCCTGCCGCAGCGCCTCCGTGCCCAGCGCGTAGCGGCCGATGGCGATGATGAGCAGGCTCGCCACTACCAACGGGGCCAGCCCGATGAGGGACCCGCGCACGATGTCGGTCTGGGCGATGCGCACCGCGCCGTACTGCACCTTGCCCTTGGTCTTGCGCTTGGGCCACACCGAGAAGTCCAGCGTGCGGACGCCCAGCAGTTTTGCCGTCAGCCAGTGCGCCGCCTCGTGAACCAGGATGCCCGGGAACAGGAGCGCGAACTGGAGGTACATGACGACTTCTTCGTCGGCGCCCAGGAGGAACAGGACGCCCTGCAGGTGATGCGTGATCCACCGCGTCAGCAGGAGCACCATCACGAAGGCGACGAAGAAGGCGGCGACCGGCGTCCAGGGGCCGAGCATCGTTCCCCCTGCGCTAGCGGCGCAGCCCTTTCGCCTCCGCCGAGAGGCGCACGATCGCCACGAAGTCCTCGGCCTTGAGGCTTGCCCCGCCCACCAGCGCGCCGTCAATGTCGGGCTGGCTCATGAACTCGGCGATGTTGCCGGGCTTCACGCTCCCGCCATACTGAACCCGCACCCTGTCGGCGACCGACTCGCCGAACAGACGCGCCACCGTCCCCCGGACGGCCGTCTTGATGGTGGCATTGGCGCCCTCGCCCGTGGCGGGCTTGCCGGTCCCGATGGCCCACACCGGCTCGTAGGCGATGACGATGCCCGCGGCCTGCTCGGCGGTCAGCCCGGCCAACGCGCCGCGCACCTGCGCCTCCACCACTTCCTGCGTCTGGCCGGCTTCGTTCTGCGCCAGGTTCTCCCCCACGCAGACGATGGGAATCAGACCGTGCGCCAGCGCCGCCTTCACCTTCAGGTTCACCGTCTCGTCGGTCTCGCCGAAGTACTGCCGCCGCTCCGAATGCCCGAGGATGACGTATCGGCAGAACGGCTTGAGCATGAGGGGCGAGACCTCGCCGGTGTAGGCCCCCTCGTCCTTCCAGAACATGTCCTGCGCGCCCACGCCGATGGTGGAGCCGCGCAGCGCCTCGGCCACGTGGGGCAGCGACAGGAACGGGGGACACACCACCGTCTCAATCCCCCCGATGGCTTCCAGCGCCGGCCGCATCGCTTTGACCAGCGCGACGGATTCTTCCACGGTCTTGTACATCTTCCAGTTGCCGGCGATAATCGGTGTTCGCATGGCGTTGCTCCTGTGCGTAGATGTGAGTTCGGGCCTATTATACGCGAGGGTAGCCCCCGAGCCAACCGGCGCGGGCGTTTCGGGCTCGCCGAATTCGTAGAGAATCAGGTAGCGCCCATCGGGCTTGAGAATCCGCCTCTTCTTCATCCTTCACCTCCGCGCAGCGGGGACGAATCGCCCATCAGCGCACGCAGCACGCGGAGATTCTCCACGTCCTCGGCCATGTCGGGGCCTTTGGGCGTCTCCAGAATCATAGGCCGGTCGGCGAATCGCGGGTCGTTCACCAGGAGACGGAACGCCTCCAGCCCCAGAAAGCCCTGGCCGATGTGCTCGTGCCGATCCGCGCGGCTGCCCAGTTCCCGCTTGGAATCGTTCAGGTGGAACACGCGCAGCCGATGGAGGCCGAGGATGCGGTCAAAGGCGTCAAACGTGGCGGCGTAGGTCTCCGGCGTGCGCAGGTCGTACCCCGCGGCGAAGGCGTGGCTGGTGTCAAAGCAGATGCCGATGCGCTCCGGGTGTCGCGTTCGCGCGATGATGCGGGCCAGTTGCTCAAAGGACACGCCCAGGATGCTGCCCGCGCCCGCCGTCGTCTCCAGCAGGATCATCGTGCTGATGTGCGCGGTTCGCTCGTGGATTTCGTCCAGCGCCTGGGCCACGCGGCGCAGGCCCGCCTCCTCGCCCGCTCCCATGTGCGCGCCCGGATGGGTAACGAGATACGGCAACCCCATGCGGCCGGCGCGCTCCATCTCGTCCACGAAGGCGTCCACCGACTTGCGCCAGAGTTCGGGGTTCGGCGACGCCAGGTTGATGAGATAAGCGTCGTGCCCGACGATGGGGGCGATTCCGGTGGCCCGCTGGTTCGCGTGAAAGCGCTCCAGAGTCTCGTCGGTGAGCGGCGCGGCCCGCCACTGGTTGTTGCTCTTCGTGAAAATCTGGATGGTCTCGCACCCGATGGAATGGCCGCGCTGGATGGCGCGATCCACCCCGCCCGCGATGGACATGTGAGCGCCAAGCCTGGGCATACCCCCTCCGCAAACGCCACGCCACGCGCCGCCAGGCCAGGGCGACATCCCCGAAGCGCGCCCCGGCCCGCTAGAACTCGCAGGGCTTGCCCGCCCAGTGGTGCTCCACCAGCGCGTCCAGCACCCGGCGCGCGCCCTCAAAGTGCGCCTTCATGTCGTCGGACTCAAACCCCAGCGCCGCGCTGAACGCCGGCCAGTCCACATACGCCAGTTCGCTCACGCGCCGGCCATGGATGAGGCGACACAACAGGTCAGCGGTAACGAACATCTCGGGATCGCACATGCCGCACTCAAACTTCACGTCCTCAATCCGCTCGTCCGCGATGCGGGCGTAGAGGTAGAGGTGGTCTTTGCTCCCGCGGCACGCCAGCGCGTCGGCGCAAACGGTCGCGCCCTGAAGCCTGCCCAGGTACGGGCTAGGCCCGGTGAAAATCTCGCGAAACTTCTGGATGATGGTTTTGTCGGACATCTCCGCCCACCCGATTGTGCCCCCGCGCACGGCTACGGTTCCCGCACGGGGAGTATGGGCAGCCCCTCAAACATCGGTTCTGCAAGGATTTCGCGCACGGTATCCAGGAAGACCTTGCACTCGTCCAGGGTGTTGTACATGTAGAGCGACACGCGCACGGCGGTAACGTTGCGGCTGATGCGATGGGCGTTGAACCACGAGTTGACGCAGAACATGCCCGAACGCACCATGATGTTGCTCCGCTCGTCCAGCATGTCGGCCAGAAGGCCCAGCCCGGGCTTCTTGGTGAAGAAGCAGACGATGCTGCCGCGCTTCTCCGGCTCGGGCGGGCCGATGATTTCCAACTCCTCAAACTGCGCCAGGCCCTGGGTGAGGTAGCGGTTCAAGGCCACCTCGTGCTCGTGGATGGCCCGCATGTCCAGGCGCTCCAGGTATTCCACCGCCGCGCCCGCGCCTATCCGTCCGCCGTAGTCCTGCAGCCCCGCCTCGTACTTGTAGGGCGGGGGCAGGAAGTCGGGCGGGCGGTCCACCCATGTGTCGCGGATGGTGTCGCCGCCCACCAGGAAGTTGTCCATGCGGGCGAAATGCTCGCGGCGAACGTACAGCGCGCCCACGCCGCTGGGGCCGCACATCTTGTGCAGCGAGAACGCCAGGTAGTCCACCCCCAGCGCCTGCACGTCCACCCGCTGGTGCGGCACGCTCTGCGCGCCATCCAGGAGCACCGGCACCCCGCGCGCGTGGCACATGCGGATGATCTCCTGCGCCGGAATCTCCACCCCGTCCAGGTTGGACACATGCCCGAACGCGGCCAGTTTCACGCGGGGATCCTTCAGCGCCGATTCCAGCGCGTCCAGGTCAAAGGTGTTGTCCGGGCGCACGGGAACGACGCGATGCTCCACGCCGATTCGGGCCGCCAGGTATTGCCAGGGGACCAGGTTGGAGTTGTGCTCCTTGTCGGTGGTGAGGATAACGTCCCCCTTTTGGAACGGGAACGTGCGGGCCACCAGGTTGATGCCCTCGGTGGTGTTGCGCGTGAAGAGGATTTCGTCGGAGTGCGCCGCGTTGACAAAGCGGCGGATGCTTTCGCGCGCCGCCTCCACGCGCTCGTTGGTCTCCTGGGCGAACCAGTGGTGGCTGCGCCCCGCGCCTCCGCATGCCGGGAACTGGGTGTAGTACGCGCACATGGCGTCAATGACCGGGCGCGGGCGGAGCGTCATGCACCCGTTGTCAAAGTAAATCGGCGGCTTGCCGTTGCGCTCGCGGGCGAGCGGCTCAAAGTCGGCACGAATGCGGTTCACGTCCATCGTCTCATCTCCAACGGCGCAGTGCGGAGCCATTATAGCGCGCATGGGCGACCGCGACAACATGAGGTGCGAGTGCTCGCGCCGGGCCTACCCCATTGCCCCCAGCCCGCGGGACGAATGTTCATTCGTGCCGATTCGCGTTATTCGCGGTTACAACCCTGAAGATCGCTTCGCTCCGCCCACAATGACGGGCGGGAGACAACGTGCGACGCACTTCCGAAGTGCGTCGCACGTTCCCTATCCGAGTATGCAACCGAGCCTCACAGCGGAATCTGGAATGCTGAAGCGCGGCTTCAGCATTCCGAATTCGTGTCATTCGCGGATGCAATCCCGTGAGATTGCTCATTCATGGACCCCAAGGGTCTATTCTATATTCGTGTACATTCGCGTTATTCGCGGTTACAACCCTGAAGATCGCTTCGCTCCGCCCGCAATGACGGGCGGGAGACAACGTGCGACGCACTTCGGAAGTGCGTCGCACGTTCCCTATCCGAGTATGCAACAGAGCCTCACAGCGGAATCTGGAGTGCTGAAGCGCGGCCTCAGCATTCCAAATTCGCGTCATTCGCGGATGCAAACCCGTGAGATTGCTCATTCATGGACCCCAAGGGTCTATTCTATATTCGTGTAGATTCGTGTTGTTCGCGGTTACAACCCTGAAGATCGCCTCGCCCGCAGACCCGAAGGGTCTATTCTACATTCGTGTAGATTCGTGTTATTCGCGGTTACAGTCCCCCCGCGCTACAGGTACAACTCCGGCCGCTGCCCCTGGCCGACGGGCAATTTTCGCCGCGCCTCGGCCACATCGTCCAAGTCCACGTCGGCGCGCAGGATTTCCTCCGCGACGCCCGCCTCGGCCACGCGCTCGCCCCACGGCGACGCCACAACCGACCGCCCTGCCAGCGCCTCGCCGCAACACAGGCCCACCCCATTCGCCCCCACCAGGAACGCCAGGCTTTGCAGCGCCGCCGCCACCGTCAGAACGCGCCAGTGTTCGGCCCGCGCCTGCGGCCACTGCGCGGCCACCAGCAACACCTCCGCGCCGTGCGACGCCATGCGCTGGAACAGGCCGGGGAAGCGCAGGTCGTAGCAAATCGCCAGGCCGAGAACCCCCACGTCCGTCGCCACAACGACGACCTCATCGCCGGGGGTGAAGTGCTCCGGCTCCTGCAGCAGGGGAATCAGATGCGCCTTGCGGTAGCGGGCCACAAGCGCGCCGTCAGGGCCGGCCAGCGTGAGGGTGTTGTAGAAGCGAGGCCCCTCGCGCTCGGCCATGCCCCACGCCACGTAGGCGCGGTAGCGGGCGGCCAGGCCCGCCATCGCCTCGGTCGTTGCGCCGTCCAGCGGCTCGGCCAGCGCGTCCAAGCGGGGCCAGTCGTAGCCGCAGGCGGCAAGTTCCGGCAGCAGCACCAGGCGCGCCCCGTCGTCCAGCGCGCGCCGCGCCAGTTCGGCCATGCGGCGGCGGTTGCCGGCCAGGTCGCCCGCCGCGATGTGCATCTGGATTGCGGCCACACGGACGGCACGCATGGGAACACCCTACGGCGCGTAGCGGAACGGGTGCCGCGCCGACTCCTTTTCCGCGATCAGTTCGTCCAGCGTCGGGCGGCCTTCCAGCGCCTTGCGCGTGGCAGCCTTCATCGCCTTGAAGTTGTTGATGCGCACCCGCCACCGGTTGCTGGCCCCCGGATGGACGAAGACGTTGGCGATGAGCACGATGTCGTCCAGCAGGGCCGCCGGCAGCGTGCCGTCCTTGACCAGCGCCTCCAGCGCCATGACGACCCCGCCCGCGGCGTGCTCGTACACCATCTCCGCCTGCTTCTTCGTCCTCACGGTTACGGTGGGCACCAGGAGCGTTCGCGGGCGCTCAAAGATGATGCGCAGTTCGTGGCCGGGGCGCGGTTCGGCCAGCGCCCGCTCTATGGCCTTCCCCACCGGGCCGTCCTTGCGCCCGATGAGCAGGTCAATGTGGGCCAGTTCCGAGAACGGCGGGCCGGCGAACCCCTCGCCCACCAGGAGCGTCATGTCGCGGACTTCCGAGGGCGCGGCGGGCGGCTTCGGGAACTGCCCCTGGACCCCCGGCGCGCCGGCGTACAGGTGGTAGGTCATGGGGCGCGGCGGAATCTTGCCCAACTCCTCCAGCACGCCCCGCACCTCCTCGTAGTCTTCGCGGCGGAAGGCGTCGCCCTTTATCATCGGGTGGCGCGAATCGCCGATGGGAAGCCCCAACAACTGGAGCGCCTCCTTCACCGCCTGGGTCGGACCCTGGCGGGCCAGGATGCGCACGAACCGCTGGATGCGCGCCATGAGGGTCTGGGCCGTCGCCAGGTCCCCCGACAGCACCGCCTTGTAGATGGTCTGCCACACGTCGGGGATGACGTTGGCGCTGGCCAGAATCGCGCCGTCGGCCCCCATCGCCAGCGCCGCAGGCACGATCTCGTCGTGGCCGGTGAAGATGCCGATTTTGCCCCGCACCTTCTCAAACACGGCCATCAGGTAGGGCATGTCGCCGCTGGAATCCTTGATGCCCACCACGTTGTCCAGATACGCCATGCCCTCCGTCGTCCACCACTGGTAGTGGGTGCCGGCGCACTGGGGGATGTTGTACAGGATGAGCGGCACGCCCAGTTTGTTCAGCGCGTCGTAGTGGTCGTACACCTCGTTGAACGACGGCTTCAGGTAGTAGGGCGCGGCGACAAGGGCGGCGGTAACCCCGGCGTCCCTCGCCCACGCGGTCATCTTGACGGTCTCGCGGGTGGACGGGTAGGCCGTGCCCGCCACGACGGGCACGCGCCCGTTGACCTCGTCCAGCGCGATCTCAATGGCCCGCTTGCGCTCGTCTTCCAGCATGTACACGAACTCGCCCGTCGTGCCGCAGGGGACGATCCCGTTCACGTGGGGCGGGACGTAACGGATGAGTTCGCGGTAGGCGGCCTCGTCCACCCGGTCGTCCTTGGTGAAGGGCGTAACCAGGGCGGGGAAGATTCCTTTGAACCATTCGGGTTTCTTTGACATAGGGGACTCTCCTTATCGGTTCGCGCCAAACGCCTGGCGGATGGCAGCGCCCGCCGCGGCGAGCACCGCCTGGTACAGGGCGTGGCGGTCCAGGGCTTTGGGGTGCACGCTGGCCTGCACCAGCATCACGTGCGTGTCCATGGCGGCTTGGGGAATCGTGCCGTCTTCCAGGGCGTCCACGATGGCGCGGGCCACCGCGGCCTGGGTGGGGCCGTAGATCATGTTGGCCTGGCGCAGGTTCTTGAGTTCCGCCGTCGGCACGATGAGCGTGGACGGCCGCACGGTCAGGTTCGGCTCCAGGATGGTCGTGAGCGCCTCGTAGCCGTGGCGCGGGTAGGTGAGTTGCAGCGCGAACACCTCGCCCACGATCCCGTCCTTCGGCCCGGCGACGAGGTCTATCTGCACGTTCTCCGGCTCCGTGCCCGCCGCTCCAGTGCCCACGCGCAGCGACGCCGCTTTCACCTGCTCGGCGGAGATGCCCAGAGCGCCGAAGCGGCCTGCCAGCGGGCCGGCAGGCGGCGCGTAGGGGTCTTCGGCGGGGGCGATCTTGCCCAGGCGCTCCAGTTCCAGTTGAATCTCGGCGCGGTCCTCGTGAATCAGGCTACCGCCCACCTTGAGGGGGCGCCGCGCCTGGCCCACGGGAATCCCCATCATGTTCAGCGCCTGCTTCACGGCCAGGCCGCCGCCGTAGCGGCAGAAGATGCGCGACAGTTTCTGCACGCTCCGCTGGAGGGCGCGGGCCTCCTCTATGCGGCCCTCCTGCACCGCCGCATAGACCTTCTGCCACACTTCGGGGTACACGTTGGCGCTGGCCAGAATCATGCCGGTGCACCCGCCGGCCAGGGCCGGCAGCACCACCTCGTCGTGGCCGATGAAGACATCTATGCGCCCCTGGACCATCTCCAGAATCTCCATGGTGTAGGTCAGGTTGCCCGACGAGTCCTTGATTCCCACGATGTTGGGAATGTCCGACAGGTCCTCCACGACGTTGCGCGGAAGGTAGGCGTCCACCACCTGCGGGATGTTGTACAGGATGATGGGGATGTCCACCGCCATCGCCACGTCGTAGAAGTGTTGGTAGATGCCCTTGTCGGACGGGTGAAGAAAGAAGGGCGTAACGACGAGACAAGCGTTGGCGCCGGCTTCCTTCGCGTTGCGCGCGAGGAGGATGGTCTCTTTCGTGCCGGCCGCGCCGGTGCCGGCGATGATCGGCTTGCGCCCGGCCACCTCGTCCGCGACGATGGCGATGACGCGCTTCTGCTCGTCGGGGGTCATGTACGGGAATTCGCCCGTGGTGCCGCAGGGGACGAACCCGTCCACGTGAGGCATGAGGTGGCGCACCAACGCGCGCAGCGCCGCCTCGTCCACCTCCTCGTCTTTGGTGAAAGGCGTTACCAGCGCGGGGAAGACGCCCCGCAGCCACGGCAGTTTTGCAGGCATTCGGGAACCTCCGTTTTTTGGTGTCTCGCGCGGCGCGCAGAGGATACCGGCGGCCTACTGGGTGGCCGCGTCCGGCATTCTGCGCGCCCGCGGGGAACGATAGGACAGGCTACGGTTTCGGTATGGCCAGACCCTTGCAGCCCTGTTTGGAAAGGATGAGGTCGGGCTGGTTCTCCTGAATCAGGGTGTGGATGATCTCCGCGTACTTCACCTTCTCGCGGGCGAAGTCGGCCAGGGCCTGGGGGCTGGTCCAGGGCTTGTACAGCGCCCCCGGCCCGGCGGCGCAGGCAGGCCCGGGCTCTATCTTGAAGTAGCACGGCGCGCAGACCCGCGCCATCTCGGCCCCGTCGTAGAAGCGGTTGTACCCGCCGAAGGATTCCGCCAGGTAGATGTGCAGGTCCATCGGGATGTCCACCGCCTGGCGGATGGAGGCCAGTTGCGGCAGGCTCAAATCGCCGACCGGGTTGAACGTCCCCGCGCCGAGCATCTGGAGCACCCTGCCGCCGGCAGCCGACGCGTGCCCAGCGTAGATGGAGACCTTGAACGTTACGTCGGCGGGAATCTCACCGGCCTTGCGCAGTTCGTTGAGCAGCCACAGCAGGCCCTCGTCAATGACCAGGAACCCGCGGAAGCCGAGTTCAATGCACGTGAGGATGTCGGTGATCACGTAGCGGAGTTGGTCGGAGCCGCGATAGCGCAGGCCCGACAGGCCGCCTTCGGGCGTAACCACCTGCCGGCCCACGTCCCACGCGGCGCGCGGGCCGGGCGTCAGGATGACTTCCAGTTGGTTCGCGGCGGCAATCTGGGCGAAGTCGCGAAGTTCCGCGCGGTCCAGGAGCGTGGCGCCCATGACGACCGAGATGACGCGGTGGATGGGAATCTTGCGCCGGTTCATCTCATCAACAAGCGCCTCCAACACGTTGGGCCGCTCCACGCCGGAAATCTCCATGCGGTAGTGAGCGCCATCGGGGAAGCGCTTGGGGCTGGACGGGAGGTCGTAGGCATCCCGGCCGGGAATGCCCGCCCTCTCCATCATCTTGGCGACGCGATCCATATTCATTTGTCAATCCTCCTTCGCAATATTTACTGGCCTCTTTGCCGCAAATTCCCGCGGAGGTGAGGAAGAGCGCAACGTTCGGGCGCAGTATACCATGCCCGATGGGGTGTGTCAATCCGAACGGGCGGCGGGCGCGGTTCTATTGCGTTGGCAAGCAAGGTACGACGCACTTCCAGAAGTGCGTCGTACCTATGCCCATGCCGCGACCCACAGAGTTCGGAGCCGAGTCGGGCGGCGCCAACCGACGGCGAAGCGCCGCTACTCGTACCGGAAGCGCCACAGGCCCACGCCGAAGAATACCGCGGCGAAGGCGAGCAGCACCCCGGCCTCCGGCAGGATGCCGCCGATCCCCTGCCCGCGCACGACGATGTCGCTGAAGCCGCTCATCGCCCACGTCGTCGGGAATATCCTCACCACCTGCTGGTACACCTTCGGCGTGATTTCCAGCGGCCACCACGCGCCGCCCAGCGCCGCCATCAGCATCCCGCTGCTGATGGCCATCCAGTTGGCCTGGCTTGGCGTTCGGGCGATGGTTCCCACCAGCACGCCGAAGGCCACAAAGGCCAGCGCGAAGGCGAGCATCATCACCGCCAGCGCCAGCGGCGACCGCCCCCAGTTGACGCCCAAAATGAGCGCGCCGAAAAGGATGAGCAGCGTCATCTGCACCATGCCGTGTATCAGCCGACCGCCGATCTTGCCGCCCAGAATGGTGGCCCGGGCAACCGGCATCGCCAGAAGGCGACGCAGCGTCCCCAGCCGCCGCTCCTCAATGAAGATCGCGGCAATGCCGATGAGGGGAATGGACACCCACGTGATCAACTGCCCGACCGACGACTGCTCGGCGGGGCTGGCGCTGGTACGAATGACCTCCGGAGCATACGTGGTCTCCACGCGAGCCGGCGGCTTGTCCAGCAGTTCCTGCGCCATCGTCAGCGCCTGCGCAAAGTAGGCCTGCTTCGCGGCTGCATCGGCGAAGGGGCGAATCTTCTCGGCCTCGGCCACGCTGGCGTTGGCCGCGACAACGGCGTTGCTCACCCGATCGGCCGCGGTGCGCACGGCCTGCTCCACGGCAAGGGCGCGCGTGTCGTTCGGCGCTTTGCTCAGCGTGAGCGCCGACGGCCGACCGGCCATCAGCGCCTCGCCGAAGCCCGCAGGAATGACCAGGGCCGCGGGTACTTTGCCGTCCTTGACCAGGGCATCCGCCTCGTCCCGCGCCTTGGGCACCGGCCGCACCACATCCGACGCCGCCAGGGCCTCGGCCAATTGGGCCGACAAGGCGCTGCGATCCGCATCCACGACCGCCAGCGCGTAGCGATTGTCGCCGCCAGAACTCCCGCCCGACATGGTAGCGGCCAGGATAAGCGTGAATATCACGGGCAGGACGAGGAAGAAGACCAACTCCGACTTGTCGGCGAACCCCATCTTGAAGTCCAGCCATGCAATAGAAATCAGTTTGCGCATTGCCATCTCCCTGCGAGACTCCAATCCGACTCACGCATACTGGCGGCGGAACAGGACGGACGCCGCGAGGAACAACGCGACCGCCAACACGAGCAGGCCGGCGATGGGCACGAGCACGTCGCCCAGTGCCCCGCCCGCCGTCAACTTGCCGAACGCATCCAACCCCCAGGCGTTGGGCGTGATGAGCGACACCGTGCGTATCCACTGGGGCAGGGCCTGGCGCGGGAAGAAGTTGCCGGCCAGCCCGCCGAAAGCCAGCGACAGGATGGTGCCCATCTGATTGGCCTGGCCTGCCGTGCGGGCATAGGCGGCCAAAACCAGCGCCCAGCCGGTGGCCGCCGCGACCAGCGCCAGCGTTACCGGCACCACCGCCGAGAGGGGGCCTATCTTCACCCCAAGCATGAGCCTGCTGGCCACCAGCAGAATGCCCATCTGGGCCAGGCCGGTCAGGTAGATGCCGCACACCTTGCCGCCCAGCACCTGAAAGGTGGTCGTCGGCGTGGTCAGCAGACGGGGAAGCGTACCCCAATCGCGCTCGGCCAGCAGGGTTTTGCCGCCGTTGCTCACCGTGAACATCAGGAACAGGATCGCCATGCTGGGGGCCATGTAGGTGAGCCAGTCAAACCCCGCCTGCGACTGCTTCTCGGCGGTCTCGCCCTGTACCGCGATCAGGCGGCTTTCCGCAGCCTGGCGGGCGGCCCGCTCCCCGATCTCCAACCCCTTGGACAGCGCCTCCTGCGGCGTAAGGAGACCGTTCGCCATCAACTGCGCCACGGCCACCTGTCCGCCCACCGCGCCGGCCGATACCCTGCTCAGGAATTGATCCACGATGCTGCGCACGATGCTGGAACTGACGGGCCTATCCGGGTTGGAGTACACTTCCACGACGCTTTGCGGGCGGTTCGCCAGCGCAGACGGGTCGCCGCTGGCGAGGCCCGATGGCACGATGCTCTCCGTCAGGTCGGCGGGGATGATGACCACCGCCGCGGCCTTGTCGGCGTCCACCGCCGCGCGCGCCGCCGCTTCGTCCGCCGTTACCGTAACATCCAGCAGGTCGCCCAATTCCGGCGACTGGAACGTCTGCTGGAGAAAGCCGCCGAACTCACCCTTGTCGTAGTTCACCACAAACACAGGGATTCCGCTGAGGCCACCCCCACCGCCGCTCAAGCCACCGAACGCAAACGCCATGACGAGCGTAAGCGCGTAGGGCGCGGCGAGCATGACGATGAGCGCCGTGGGGTCGCGGAATGTGGTAACCAGGTCTTTCCACGCGACGTTGAGAATCTTCCGCATCGTCGCCTCCTAATCCCGCAACGCCCGGCCCGTCAGGTGCAAGAAGACGGTTTCCAGGGTTGGCTCCTGGATGTCCACCGAGCGCACCTTCACGCCCAGTTCGTTGGCCTTGGTGATGGCAGGCGGCAGGGCGTCTTCGGCTTCGGGGACGATCAGCACAATCTCGTGGTCGGTCGCGGAGACCTGCACGATGCCCGGGACGGCCCGCAAGGCCTCGGCCAGCGGCGCAGGGTCTTGATCCTCGCCCAGGTGCAGGCGCAATGTCTCGTACTCGCCCACCTGTTGGGTGAGTTCCTTCTGGGTGCCCAGCGCGATCAACTTGCCGTGATCCATGATCCCCACCCGATGGGAAAGTTCGTGCGCCTCTTCCATGTAGTGGGTCGTGTAGAGCACCGTCATGCCCTCGCGGTTGAGCGCCTTGACCATGTCCAGGATGTTCCGACGGCTCTGCGGGTCTATGCCCACCGTCGGCTCGTCCATGTACACAATCTGCGGCTTGTGCAGGAGTCCCACGGCGATGTTGAGCCTGCGCTTCATCCCGCCGGAAAAGGTGCCCACCCTGGACTTGGCCCTGTCGGCCAGGCCCACCTGTTCCAGCAGTTGATCCACGCGCCGTGCCAACTGCTGGCCGCCCATCCCGTACATGCGCCCCCAGAACACCAGGTTCTCGCGCGCGCTCAGCACGTTGTACAGGGCGATCTCCTGTGGCACGACCCCGATGACACGCTTGACCTCCATCGGCTCCC
>DAOTVT010000256.1:0-2077 GCA_034436295.1 Anaerolineae bacterium
TGCCAATGTAGGCGCGCCAGGAGTCTTTCACATTCACCAGCCAGCGTTTTTGCATCCGCTCACTGGTGTCGCGACCGTGGATCGCGCCGGACTTGACCATCCAGCGCGGGCCGAAGTGCCGCTGATACCAGCGAGAGCCGGGGCCGCCGGGGCGGTTCCACGGGCCTTCGGGCGGGTACGGGATCGCCTCGGCCTTGATCCTCTCCGCCAGGCGCGACACCACGCGCTTGGCCACCGTCTCTAGACGCGACTTGTCCAGACGCTTGAGTAGTTCCTCAAGTCCCTCCACTTTGACCACGAGGTGCTCACTTTCCACGGCGCACCTCCACGACCGTTTTACATCTGCAGCCAACATGGGCTGGCGGGCCGCTCGGAAACTGGGGCCGCCAGACGTCCTCCAGCGTGTGATCCAGCGGGCCGCAAACGTCGCACACCCGCTCGTCTTCCGCCGTCAGCCATCGCTCCACGACATCATGCCCGGTTTCCCGCAACTGCTTCGTGTACAACTCCGTCGCCTGGGACATCGCCCGTGTGGTCTCGGTCGTGGCGATCATGCCCGCGCGCACAGGGCCGAAGAGCGGCTCTATCATGGCCACCGCGTCATCGCGGGTCAGTTTGCCGTCCACGAGTTGGCTGATCACGTTCTGCAGGTGCGCAACCTGCGTCTGCTTTATGCCCTTCACGAGGTCATACGTGTACTGCTTCGCCCACTGCGCTGCGTCGGAGAGTAACTCGTCGTACTCAAACCCGACACCGACCTGAATACCCATATCCAGCGCCGCATCGGCTACGGTCAGCGTCAACTGCGCCACGAGGGTGCTGGTCAGGTCATCGGCCAGCGCGTCCAGTTCTGCGTCGGGCATCTCTCCAGAGGCCGCGCGCTTGGCGATCTTGTCCACATGCTTGGAGTAGACGCCGTTCAGTTTTTCCTGCAGGGCGCGTTCCGCCTTGTCCTGTGAGAACGCGCGCAGCGCTGGCGCGAACGCAGCCTGCACGTCCATGTCCACCAGGCGGCGGCGGATGGCAGCGTACAGCCACGGCGGGATGTGCTCGCTCTCAAAATCCACGTCGCCAGAACCGCTGCGCTTGACGGCCCGTCTCGCTTTTTCCCGCCAGCGCGCCAGGTCTCTCGCGGCCTCGGCGGGCACAGCCTCGGCGGGTTGTGTCGCTTCGGCGGGCGCGGCCTCGGATGCCCTCGCGCGCGGCTCGTATCCGAGTTCCTCACGCGCCTCGTCGCTGGAGATGATGCCTAATTGCACAAGTTGTGCAAGGGCCGCGGCCTTCGTGGCCTCGTCTTGTTGCACCGCCTCCACCGCGTTGAAGTCAAACCGCATCTCCACGCCCGTCTGGGAAAACAACTGGGCATTGAACGCCGACGCGATGATCCGCGCCTGAGGGAACACGGTCTCGTAGTAGAACGACAGTTTGTGCTCTCGCGCCGTCGCGAAGTTGGCCGCGTCCTCTAGCAATGTCTGCGGGATGCCGAACGCGACCGCGATCTGCTGCCTGGCTTCCGACAGGAGCGGTGCGACGGACAGGTCTTTGGCCTGCGAACCGATCACGCGCGGCTCCAGCCCGCGCTGCAAGATCGCCGTGCGCCAGGCCCGCGCAACGCCGCCGAACATCTTTTGCCAGACTGTGCGCACCCGCTCCGCGTCCGTTTCAGTCATCGCCTGCTCGGTCGTGAGCACAACCGCGGGAATGGCTCCATTCTCAAAAAACCTGGCAACGTAGCGGTTGGCGTTGTGCGCCAGTTGCGCGGCCTGGAGGGCCACACGCGCTGGCGCGCGCCCAGGGCCAACATCATCGGCTGCGTTGTACAGTCGGATATAGACCATCTGCTCCGGCGCGAACTTCAGCGTCGTGCTTCCGGCGTGCTGCTCAAACGCCGTGATGCCCTGGAACGGGTCGGCCTTCACGGAGACCGTCGCCGCGTTCAGCAACTGCAATCCGACCAGCGTCCGCCCACGGGTTTGCTTCAGCACATATGCCGCGCCGTGCAGGCACAAACTCATCTCAATGTCGCGCAGGAGCGCGGCCATGTCCGCGACCGGCACGGGTGGGGCGTCCAGTTGCA
>DAOTVT010000257.1:0-2371 GCA_034436295.1 Anaerolineae bacterium
GACGCATGCGTCGCCCCTACGCCCAGCCCGCAGGGCTTCGCACCTCACCCCCAGCCTTCGGCTTCCCCCTCTCCGCCAGCGGATGCGTCGTCCTGCCCTTCGCGTAGATTCGTGTTATTCGTGGATGCCGCCAGCGCGCGGGGCGTAGCCGCGCTCAGTGCTCGTGATGCTCGTGTCCGGGCGGCGCCAGGCGCGCGAACGCCGTGATGACCGCCTCGCTGAGCGCGGGGTGGATGACCTGGGAATCGGCCAGCGGCGTGTACGACTGATCGCCCGCGTTCATGATGTACACGATTTGCTGCACCAGGATGGCCGCGTCGGTGCCGACGATGTGGCAGCCCAGGATTTTCCCCGTCTCCTGCTCCACGATCACCTTGACCAGGCTATCCTCTTCGCCCATGGCGTAGCCCTTCGTTACGTCGGTGTAACGGGCGCGCCCGACCAAAATCTTGCGCCCAGCGGCCAGGGCCTGCGCCTCGGTCATGCCCACCGAGCCGACCTGCGGGTAGCCGAACACGGCATGGGGCACGGCGTGGAAGTCCACCGGATGGCGATGCCCCGTGGCGATGGCGTGCCACACGGCGTTTGATTCGTAGTTGGCCGTGTGGCGGAACATGTGCTTGCCGATGGCGTCGCCCAGCGCCCAGATGTTGGGCTTGGTCGTCTCCAGGTACTCGTTGACGACGATCCACCCGTCCTTGTCGGTCTGGACGCCGGTCTTCTCGGGCTTCAGCAGGTCAGCGTTGGACTGCCGCCCCACCGCCAGCAGGATGTCATCGGCCACGAAGTCGTAGGTCTCGCCGTCGCTGCGGTCGCGCGCGGTTACGACCTTCTTGCCGTTGGCTTTGGCAACCCTGACAACCTCAAAGTTGGTGTGAATCTCCGCATACTTGGAGAATCGGCGGCGGACGATCTCCGATATCTCCGGCTCCTCTTCCTTCAGCAGGCGCGGATTGCGTCCCAGGATGGTAACCTTCGTCCCCAGCGCCGAGAAGAAGTGGCCGTACTCGCAGGCGATGTAGCCCCCGCCCATGATGATCAGGCTCTCCGGCGGCTCCTGTAGGTTCAGCACGGACACGTTGTCCAGATAGCCCGCCTCGCGCAGCCCTTCCACGGGCGGCACCAGGGGCCTTGCGCCCGAGGCGATGAGAATCTTGGGCGCGGTGATGGTCTCCTTGCCGACGCGCAGGGTGTAGTCGCCGACGAATTCGCCCGTCCCGCGGTACACCTTGGGGTTGGCGGAATGGGCCAGGGCGCGCTCCATCTCCTCGCGCCCCTCGTCCACGTAGGCGCGCATCCGCCGCATGATGAGGGCGAAGTCCACCCTGGAGACGCTGCCGTGTACCCCGATGGCGGCGGCGTCCTCAAGGGCGCGGACGACATCGGCGGGGTACAGCAGAATCTTGGTGGGAATGCACCCGTTGTTCAGGCAGGTTCCGCCGAGGGGGCCGTGCTCCACGACGGCGACGCGCATGCCGTGGGCTGCCGCGTTCGCGGCCACGTTCATTCCGGCGCCCGAGCCGATCACGATGAGGTCGTATTTGCGCATGGTGGTCTCCTTGCCACAAAGGTTTGCTGCCGCCAAAGTCGTATTGTGCAGGGCGGCTACGCGATGCGGCCCCGCGCAGAACGCGGAAACCCGCGCCGCGGGCACGTGCTATCCGCATTCGTGCGAAGTGTCCAAATCCACACAGGCGATGCCCGCTTCATCCAGCGCGAGCGCGATCTTCTCTAGCAAGGCCGTGAACACGCATCACCTCCGCCACGCGGATGTCCACGTCAATCCCGTCCAGGGGGTCGCGGAGCGGAAATATGCCCAGCGCCCGCGCCCCCGCATGGAGCGCCTCAACGATGCGCAGATTGCGAAAGTAGTCGGGTGCCTGGCTCCGTATCCGGTTGTCTTCAAATTGCTGCACCATGCGCCAGTTCCTCGGCATCGCCCGCCCCCGTCTTGCCCGGTGCCATTCTAGCGGCGTTCGCGGGGACAGTCAAGCGGAACTGGCTGCCCCCCTACGGCCAGGCGCCCCCGCCTGTGCTACAATGGGATGTACCGCCGAGACATTCACGCTTTCTCCGTGCGCTCCGCGGTAAAAGCCCCCGGCGGCTAGGGATAGCCGCCCCTGGAGTTTGGCCTTTTTGAGGGAGGACTTGAAAATGGGGTGCCTCTTGGTGTAAAGTAGAGTTATACGAAACCACCACACGAAGGAGGCACCCCGAAATGAATCATACCACATTGCAAACGAAAAGTCCACTTTTGCAGGCGTTGTTTGCGTTGTTGGAGGCCCACAGTGTAGCCTTTCGTCAGCGGCGTACCTATCTGCGAGCCGTGGCGCTGGTCATCGGGACGTTGTTTTCCTTTGCGCGCCACACG
>DAOTVT010000258.1:0-9841 GCA_034436295.1 Anaerolineae bacterium
AGGAACTGCTGACGGTCCACGCCAACTCCGCCGACAGGCTGCGCGAGGCCCAACTGCGCCTGCGCGGCGCGATCCGCATCGGCGACGCCCCGCCCGAGCCGTACCCGCTCATCCACCGCATCCTGCGCGACACGGACGTGCCGTAACGCACCGCGCGACGCGAACCACGAATGGGCGCAAACGCATATCTTCGCGGAGATTCGCGTGGATTCGCGATTGCAGCACCCTACGGGGCGCGCATCCGCCGGCCGTCAACCTTTATTCGCGGAGATTCGCGCGGATTCGCGGTTGCAGCGCCCTACGGGGCGCGCATCCGCCGACCGCCAACCTTCATTCGCGGAGATTCGCGTGGATTCGCGGTTGCAGCACCCTACGGGGCGCGCATCCGCTGACCATCAACCTTCATTCGCGGAGATTCGCGCGGATTCGCGATTACCCGTAGCGCCTACTTCCCGTTGCGGCCGGGCGGCTCCCCGTTCCATTCGGCGCCGATCAGCCCCAACTGCCGCGCTTGCTCAAACGTCAGGCCGCTGAACACCTCGCTGCCCGACTCCTCGGCGGCGCGCCACAGTTCCCGTTCCCACTCGTCCAACGCCGGCGCGGGAGCCGGCGACGGGGCCGGTTCCGCCCGGGCCGGCGCGGGTTCGCTCACAGGGGCCGGCACCGGCGCGGGCGGCTCGGTGCTCTTGGGCGCGGCGACTGCCGACTCCACCACCTTCAGCAGTTCGCTCACCGCCCGCCGCGTGAGCACCCAGACCATGCCGATCTTGCCGGTCTGGGCCGTCTTGGAGAAGATGAGCGTGAGGAACAGATACTTGCCGATGTTGGCTGCGTACAGGTCGTACCAGACGCCGTCGTGGTAGTTCAGGTCAAAGGCGGCGCTGTCGCCCAGGTACCAGCCGATCTCCGCTGCGGCGGCGAACCACTTGCCCACGAACAGGGCCAGGGTCTCCAGGTCAAACCCCACCGTCATGCCCGCGCGAGCCAGGATGTTGCCATCCCGATCCGACAGGAAGGCGCATTCCGCCCCGGCCTCGCCGTGCAGTTGTCGCACCCGCTTGGCCAACAGCGCAATCTGATCCTGTGTCAGCGCCAGTTTCGGCTGTTCCTGTTCCTCAATCACGATTCCATTCCCTCCACGCCACGGGTGTGGGCGCGGGCCGGCGCTACCAATCCGCGTGCGCCCGCTCCTGCACAACCCTCTCGTACACACCCAGGGTTCGGTCGGCGATGCGCCGCCAGTTGTACTGCTCGGTTACCATGCGATACGCCGCCTCGGCCCGCTGCTGCGCCCACGCGGGTTCCTGCAACGTGTGGAGAATGCCCCATGCGAGCGATTCCGCATTGCCGGGATAGACGGTGATGCCCGTTTCGGCGTGCTTCACCACCTCGGCCAGCCCACCCACCGAGGACACGACGACCGGCGCGCGGGCGGCCATCGCCTCCAGCGCCACGATGCCAAAAGGCTCGTACAAACTGGGGAACACCACACAATCCGCCAGGGTCAGCAGTTTGTTGCGGTCCTGGTCCGAGATGAAGCCGGTGAACAGCACCTTGCTGCCCAGGCCGCGCTCCTGCGCCCTGTGCCGCAGGTCCCCCAGCATGCCGCCCGTGCCCGCGATGACGAACTTCGCGTCGGGGAACGCCTGTAGCACCCTGGGCACCGCGTCCAGCAGCACGTGAACGCCCTTCTCGTACACGATGCGACCCACGTAGAAGACGATCTTCTCGTGGGGCAGCGCGAACCCCCTGCGAAAGTCCGACAAATCCACGCCCCGCCAACGCTCAAACGGCGAGGTGTCCACGCCGTTGGGAATCACATCAATCTTGTCGGCGGGCACGTGAAAGTACGACTGCACTTCCCATGCCATGTACTGGCTGCAACAGATGACGCGCCACGCCTCGTAGGTCAGCCACCACTCCACGCTGTGGATGGACTGCTGCAGGTCGTTGTACAGATGCCCGTGATTCCTCCCCATCTCCGTGGCGTGAATGGTGGCGAGGAGCGGAATCTTGTGGGCGTGCTTGAGCCGTTCCCCCGCGAAGGCCACAAGCCAGTCGTGGGCGTGCACGATGTCAAACCCGCCGACTCTGCCGAACAAATCCTCGGCCACATCGCCCAGGCGCACGTTGGTCCGCTCGGCCGAGTCGTGCACGTCGTCAAAGGGGCCTTCGGGCGGCGGCACGCGGTACACGTGCAGGTTGCCCGCGTGCTCCTCGGGAGCGCCGCCCATCCACGCGGGCGTAACGATATGCACCTCGGCGCCCTGCTCCGCCAGGGCCGGGGCCAGTTCCATCACATGTTTGCCCAGGCCGCCCACCACGTGCGGCGGGTATTCCCACGAGAACATCAGAACCCGCATATCGTTGTCCCTGCCATCAAGACCGCCGTTCCCGGGAATGGGTGTAGAGCCCTATGTACCCCACCATTCGCGTCTATTCGCGTCCATTCGCGGTTACACTGTCCCCGATCATTCGCGTCAATTCGCGTCCATTCGCGGTTACACTCCCCGATCATTCGCGTAGATTCGCGTCTATTCGCGGTTACCCCTCTCCGGCGGCGAAAGCCTCACGACCTCCACATCCACCTCTGCGCGAGTGCCATCGGCCTGAAAGGCGATAGTCCCCGTCAGCCCCCGCCAGTTCGTATCGCGCAACGCACGGGCCACGCCCGCGCGGGTCAGGTCTCCGGAACGGGCCGCCCGGTCCATGGCGGCCAGCAGCACGTTCGCCGCGTCGTATGCGCTGGCCGCCCGCGGCCCCGGCTCCGCGCCGGCCAGCGCCGCGTACCGCTGGCGGAAACGCTCCCACTCTGCGGCGCTCGCCCGCACCGCCACCCGCGCGATCCATGTCCCCGCGGCGGCGTCGCCCGCAAGCGCCGGGAACACATCCCCGGCCAGGTCGCTCGTGCCGACCAGCGGGATGCCCGCGCCCGCATAGGCCTGCGCCCACTCCGCGGCGCGGTCGGGCGGCCCCGCCAGCACGATCACCTGCGCGTCGGCGGGAGCCGCTTCGCCCGGCGTGAGCAGCATCGCCCACCACGCGCTCAATGTGAGCCACTCCTCGCCGCCGCCGAGGACGGCCAACCGCGCTCCGAGCGTTGCGCCGGTAGCCTGCGCCGCAGCGAGGGCTTCGTGCAAGTACGACGTCCCTACGAAAAACACCCATCCGGCTCGCGGGATACCCGTCCACGCCGTCGGCGACACCAGCGGCAGGCCCACGCGCGCGTATTCGCCCAACGCGGCTTCTGTGGTGTGCGTCAGTGTGTGCCCCACCGCGCCGAGGATGTCGGGGTCGGCGGCCAATTCTGCCGGTTGCCGCCGCGCCTGTTCGGGATTGCCCGAATCGTCCAGCGCCACCAGTTCCACCGGATGGCCCCCGACGCCGCCCCGCTCATTCCACTCGGCCAGGGCCACCTTTGTCGCGTACAGGGTCTCGTACCCGTAACTGCGGTACAGCCCCTCAAACGAGCCGACAAGGCCCACCTTGACGACGCGAGGGATGGGCGCTGCGCCACGGCATGCGACCAGACCTGCGACGACGGCCAGCGCCGCGCAGCGCACTACCGCCCTCAGAGCACCAGACCCTGGCCTATTATACACCGTTTCGCCGTCTCCGTCTACAGGCTTGCGTGAAGATATGTAAACGTTCCGCGGAAGACGCCACCGTACCGAGCCGCGGCCCCGTCGGCGTTATCGGCGATACTTCGCCTGGTTCTCCAGATGCTCCTCAAACGTGCGGCTGAACACGTGGGAACCGTCGCCCTTCACATCGTTCCGCACGAAGTACAGGTAGTCCACGCTCGCCGGGTACAGCACGGCGCGGATGGCGTCCAGCCCCGGGTTGCAGATAGGGCCAGGCGGCAGGCCCAGGTGCGTGTACGTGTTGTACGGCGAGTCCACCGATTGGTAGTCCTCGGCCGTGAGCGGATTCCACCAGCGGCCGGTCTTCGGGTTGAACCCCATGGCGTACTGCACCGTCGGATCGGCGCCCAGGTACATGCCGGCTTCCAGCCGATTCAGGTACACCGCGGCGATAATCGGGCGCTCGTCGGGGATCACCGCCTCGCGCTCCACGATGGCCGCGAGGGTCAGGACCTCGTGGAGCGTCATCCCCTGCTCCTGCGCCCGCGCCCGCAGTTCGGGCGTAACCCTGCGGTCAAAGTTGGCCAGCATCAGCGAGATCACTTCGCGCGCGCCGAAGGACGGGCCGATGCGGTAGGTGTCGGGGAACAGGTAGCCTTCCAGCGACGAGCCGGCCGGCCGGTCGCGCAGGAACGCGAACTCGGGCCATTCCTGCGATGCCAGGGCGATGAAGTCCGAGCGGGGCGCGACGCCCTGCTCGTCCAGGTATGCCGCGATCTGCTCCAGCCGCCAGCCTTCGGGAATCGTGATCGTCATTTCGCGCAGGCGGCCGTGCTGGAGTCGCTCGGCGATCTCCACCATCGTCATGGCGGGCGACAGTTCGTACTCGCCGGCCTCCAGGCGGTTCGCCATGTCGTAGTACCGCACCAGCATTCGGAACAGGTCCGCGTCCGAAATCAGGCCGGCCTGCTGGAGTTTCGCCGCAATGTCCGCGGCCGTTTCGCCAGGCTCAACCGTGAAGGGCATCGGCTTGCCCTGCGGGTCGGCGGGCGTCTCCAAATCGGCCTGGCGGAACTGCAGGTACAGGCCGATGAGTTGCTTCTCCACACCGCCCGCGTCGGGCGTGGGGAGCGCGCCCGCGTCCACGCTCGGCCCCGCCGTCATGCGCTGCCATACCAAATACCCCCCGCCGACGAACAGGGCCAGCACCGCCAGGATCGCTACCAGGAATATGAGAACGCGAATGGTCTTTCTCACCGTTGCCCCCGAATGGAATCAAGATAACTTTGGAGGATGAGAATAGCCGCCGCCACATCCACCCGCTGGCGACGCTTGCGCCCGCTCACCCCCGCCTCCTGCATCCGGCGGTCGGCCTCCAGGGTGGACAGGCGTTCGTCCCACAGAATCACCGGCACCGACGTGCGAAGGCGCAGCGCCTCCACAAACCGCTCCGTCTCCTCGGCCTGCGGGCCGGCCTCCCCTGACATGGACAGCGGATACCCCACGACCACCTGCGCAGCCCCGAGCGATTCCACCAGGCTCCGCACGGCCTCCACGTCGCGTTCCAGCGTGGCCCGCTGGATGACCCGAACGCCGCTGGCGAGGAAGCCCGTCGGGTCGCTCGCCGCCACGCCGATACGCCTGCGGCCCACGTCCAGCCCCACCACAATCACGGCGACTCTCCGGCCAGTTCGGTGCGCAGGGCGATGCGCATGGACAGCAAAGGCATGCGCCCCAGCGACCCGTTGCGCAGCCGAATGTCGGGCGGCGAATTCAGGCTCAACTCCGATTGCAGATACTGCTCCGCCCACGAGACCGGCTTGCCGCGCACGGCGTTGAGGATTTTCGCCTCGTCAACCACAGGCGCAGCCGCCCCCGAAGCCGCCATGACGAACACAACCCGCCCATCCTGCACATCCTTCACCTCGGTCGGGCGGAACTGAAGCGTGCGCGGCACCAGCGCCATGCCCTGCGGAACCTTCCGCTCCAGCGCCTCCAGCGCCAGCGCGTTGGCGTCCTTGCCGCTGATGGCCAACGCCTTCACCACCACGATCATGTCCAGCGTCAGTTCTTCGGCAGGCTCGTCGGTGAACTTGTCGTAAACCTCGCTGATGGGGATGGCGACCATCGTCTCGGGCAGCAGGAACTCCTGCTCCTGCAATTCATCCCGAAGCATCAGGTAGGCTTCCTGCTGGATGCGCTGGAGCAACTGGGCGCGGGCGCGGGTTTTGTCCTCGTTGCTCACGACGGGCGTGCTCCTCACCGACCCGCCGCTGGTGGGCTTCTCGTTCACCACGTTGACCGCCGCCCTGATCTCGGGCGGCGCGCCAGGGGTGTCCTCAATGCGGGTGATGACATACGCCGGCACGTTGCCGCTCAGGCCAGGCTCCAGCGCCTCAATCTTCGCCACGGCCTTCGCGCCCTGGCCCGCGGGGACGGTAACCGTCTCCACCGTCTGGAAGCGCACGATGATTCCCGTGGAGGTGGCCAGCACAACGCCGGCGGGGAGCAGCACCTCGCTGTTGGTCTTGTTGGAGAAGACGACCTCGCCCTGGGCTTTGGCGTCGGGCACATCCTTGCGGCCCGACACCTGGACCCGCTCGGTGTCCTTGACCTCCACGCGGATGTCGCGCGCGGGCACGGCCGCCGTGATAGGCTGCACCTGCGTCAGTTTGGCGTCGGCCTGGATGAGGACCGATTCGGCGAGCGGCACCGCGGGCAGTTGCGCGCGAATCTCCGCCGAGGGCATCACCACCACCGCGACCCCCACCAGGAGCAACCCCACGACGGCGATGAGCACCAGGACGACGCCCATCTGCCCCCACCGGCCCGCCTGACCGACGGCCGCGGGCATGGGCCGTGGTTCGCGCGCGGCGGGCGTTGCGGCGGACGGCGGCGGGGTGAGAGCGGCGACAGGCGGCACGCCGCCTCCACGAACGCGCTGCGCGTGCTCCACGGAGCGCGACACGGCGATGCCCTGCTCGCGGGCCAATGCTGCGACGACGCGGTCGCCCGTTACCAGCACGATCTCCATCTCGCGTGCTGCGGCGTGGCGCGCCAGAAGCCTCAAAGCGACGGGGTTCTGCAACGCGGTGTGGCCCTTTGGGACGACGAGGAGAACCCGCCTGGCCTCGGCCCAGTCCAGGCGGTCCCGAATCGCCGGCACGTCGTCGGTCGGTTCCAGGTAGATGATCTGCTCCATGGTGGCCAACGCGCCCCCCTAGGCCGGCAGGTGCTCGCGCACCCAGGCCGACACGCTTTGCACCGCTTCGGCCAGACGGCTCACATCGCGCCCGCCGGCCTGCGCCAGCGTGGGCTTGCCGCCGCCGCCGCCCTCAATCAGGCGGGCCGCGTCGCGCACCAGGGCCGCCGCGCTCAACCCGCGCTTCACCAGGTCTTCGGTAACCGCCGCCACGAGGCTCGGCTTCTCGTTGATGACCGCGCCCAGGAGCACCACGCCGGTCGGGTGAGCCTCGCGGAACCAGTCGGTCATCTCGCGCATGGTGTCCACGTCGGAGGCCGACACCACCGCCCCCAACACGGGCACGCCCCGCACCTTCTCGGCCTGCCGAATCAACGTCTCAAACTGTTGCCGCGCCTGGAGCCGTTTCCACCCTTCCAGGGTCTTCTCCAGCGCCTGCACCCGCTCCATCAGGTTCAGCACCTTGCGGTCCACTTCCTCGGGATTGCAGCCCAGGAACGCGGCGGCGGCGTTCAGCGTCCGTATCCGCTGCGACGCCATGCGCTGGGCCGCCCGTCCGGTGAGCGCCACGATGCGGCGAAGCCCCGCGCCAACGCTGCTCTCGCTCTGGATGAGGAACAGGCCGATTTCGCCGGTGTAGGCCACGTGAGTGCCGCCGCACAACTCCTGGCTGAAGGCTTCCTCCCCCGTGCCGATGCGCACCACACGCACGCGGTCGCCGTACTTCTCGCCAAACAGCGCGATGGCCCCTTTCGCCACCGCTTCCTTGTACGGCTCCACCTCGGCGGAGACGGGGTAGTTCGCCAGGATGGCGTCGTTCACCGACTGCTCCACGGCGTCCAACTCGTCCTGGGTGAGCATGGCCGAATGGGTGAAGTCAAACCGCAGGTAGTCGGGCGTAACCAGAGAGCCAGCCTGCTGGACGTGCTCGCCGAGGATGTAGCGGAGTTCGCTGTGCAGGATATGCGTCGCGGTGTGATTGCGGGCGATGTCCTGCCGCCGCTCGTAGTCCACCGCGGCCCAGACCTCATCCCCCACCCTGGCCGTGCCCGAGGTCATCTTGCCGAAGTGCACGATGAAGCCGGGCAGGACTTCCCTCGGCTCGGCGACCTCAAACTCCCACGTGAGCGCGTCCGTCGCGCGCTCGTAGCCTGCGATGATGCCCGTGTCTCCCACCTGGCCGCCCTTCTCGGCATAGAAGGGGGTCTGCGGCAAGACGAGGGCCACCTCCTCGCCCTCTCGGGCGCTGTCGGCGAGTTCGCCGTCGCGAAGGATGGCGACCAGTCGCGTGTCGGCCTCGTAGGTCTCGTAGCACAGTTGATCCACGCCCTGGGCCGGCAACTTGCCCTCGGCCTGAAGTTTGTCCATGACCTGCCGATAGCGCGCCAGGCGGTCTTCCTCGCCCGTGGGGCCGAAGTGCTGCGCGGCGCGCGCCCGTTCGCGTTGCTCCTCCAGCGCCTGCTGGAACCCCTGCACGTCCACCGTGAACCCCTGTTCGGCGGCCACCTCCCGCGTCAAATCCAGCGGGAACCCGTAGGTGTCGTACAGGCGGAAGGCCTGCTCCCCTGGAATCTCGCGCTTCCCCTCGGCCCGCAGGCTCTCCATCATCTCTTCCAGCAGCCCAAGCCCCGTGCTCAGCGTCTGCTGGAATCGCTCTTCCTCCTGATTGATGATCTTCAGGATGAACTCGCGGCGCAGGCTGAGTTCGGTGTAGGGGTCGCTCATCTGGTCTATGACGACCTTGGCGATTTCGCCGAGGAACGGCTCGGTGAACCCCAGCATCTTCCCATGGCGGGCCGCCCGCCGCAGGATAAGGCGCAGCACGTACCCGCGCCCCTCGTTGCCAGGGCGCACCCCATCGCCCACCAGGAACGTGGTGGCCCGCCCGTGGTCGGCGATGATGCGGTAGCCCACGATGCGCTTGCGCATCTCCTCGTCCGAGTGGCCCAGCAGTTCCTGAATCCGACGCATGATGGGGACGAACAGGTCGGTGTCGTAGTTGCTGGGGGCGTCTTGCAGCAGCGAAATCAGCCGCTCAAACCCCATGCCCGTGTCCACGCCAGGGCGCGGCAGGCGCGTCATCTGCCCCTTCTCGTCCATGTTGAACTGCATGAACACCAGGTTCCACAATTCCCACCAGCGGTCGCAGCCGTTGTCCAACTCGGGGCGGCAATGGGGGTCGCCGCAGGTGCAGAATTCCTTGCCGCGGTCGTAGTGAATCTCCGAGTTCGGCCCGCACGGCCCCGTGTCGCCCATCATCCAGAAGTTGGTCTTCTTGCCCATGCGGGCGATCTTCTCGGTGGGGACGCCGATCATGGTGTGCCACAGGTCAAACGCTTCGTCGTCTTCCTCGTACACCGTGGGCCACAGCCGATCGGGGTCCAGTTCCAGCACCCCCGTGAGGAAGTCCCAGGCGTACCGAATGGCCTCGCGCTTGAAGTAGTCGCCGAACGAAAAGTTGCCCAGCATCTCAAAGAACGTGTGGTGCCTCGGCGACGGCCCGACGGTCTCCAGGTCGTTGTGCTTGCCGCTGACCCTCATGCACTTCTGGGCAGTGGCGGCGCGGGTGTACTCGCGCTTCTCCAGGCCCAGGAACACGTCCTTGAATTGCACCATCCCGGCGTTGGTGAACAGCAGCGTGGGGTCATTGTGCGGGACCAACGACGAACTGGGGACGATGGTATGCCCCCGCTCGGCGAAGAATTGCAGGAAAGCGTCGCGTAACTCTTTACTGGTCAGTCGCTTCATACCCCCAAATCCCTTCTCTCCTCCAGGTTGCTCCGCATTCTAGAGCATCTGTCGGCAAGTGTCAAACGCACAGGCGAGCGGGCGCGGTCCTATTGTGCTGGTGAGCAACGTGCGACGCACTTCGGATGTGCGCCGCGCCTTCCCCATTCGCGCAGATTCGCGTGGCTTCAACGTGCGACGCACCTTGGAGGTGCGCCGCACGTTCACTAGTCGCGTGCATTCGCGTTCATTCGCGGTTACAAATCCAACGTGCGACGCACCTTCCCTATTCGCGCAGATTCGCGTGGCTTCAACGTGCGACGCACCT
>DAOTVT010000259.1:0-5535 GCA_034436295.1 Anaerolineae bacterium
TGCCAATAAGCCTGGCCGCCCAGCCGACGGTGTCCTGCAAATTGGGATGAATCAGATTGAACCCGAGGATGTGATCCTCATGTCCCAAGAACTGGGGCTGACGGCCAAGGCAGGCACGATGATCGGCCTTCTGAAGGACCGGTACAATGCCGCTTGGCTCACGCGTCTGATAGAGATGGGGCCGGAAGAGTTGGGCGAATTCTGCGAACAATCGGGCGCACACGTGGGGTCCGTCCAGGCCCTCCAGCGCGACCTCAAGAAACTGGCCCGGAAGGAATACGTGCGGCCCGAGATGGATTCCAACCTGCTGGATGAGATCATCCAGGCGCTGAAGGATGGCAAGCACGTCATCCTGCATTTCGGCAAGCACAGCACTATGATGGACTACATGCTGGTGTCCAACCTGGTAACGCGGCGGGTGCGCGCTGCGTGGGAGGCGTGGACCGAGCAGTACGAGCGCACGAAGGCGTCGGGCGACCGCCCCAGGCCACTCATGATCACGGTGGAGGAAGCGCACAAGTTCCTGAATCCCGAAATCGCCTCGCAGACCATCTTCGGCACCATCGCCCGCGAGATGCGCAAGTTCCACGTTACGCTGATGGTGATAGACCAGCGCCCGTCGGGGATAGACTCGGAGGTGCTGTCGCAACTGGGCACGCGCATCTCGGGCAAGTTGGCCGACGAGCGGGACATTGAGGCCGTGCTCACGGGCGTGAGCGACCGCAGCGCCCTGCGCAACGCCCTGGCCAGCCTGAAACTCCGCCAGGAGATGCTCATCGTGGGGCACGCCGTGCCCATGCCCATTCAGGTGCGCCCGCGCAACTACGACGAGGCGTTCTGGAAAGAGGTCTCGGTGCCGACCGGCTCGCTGCCGGTTGACGAGAAGTTGGAGCAGGAAAAGCGGGATTTGTTCGGGGTGTAGGCGCTGGCCGCCGGGCGGGCCGCAGTGCTAATGGCCCTGCCGCGCCTGGCTTGCCACGACTCGCCGCGTCTGCACGTACCAGCCCGCGATGCTCCGGAAGCGGTCCGAGGCGCTGAACACCGGCCCCAGGGTTACGCCCTGCACCGTGTCCCGCACGCCCATGGTGTACACCGGCTGGTACAGGAAGATGGCGGGGGCTTCGTCGCGGAGAATCTCCTGCAGGCGCGCGTACAACTCCTGGCGCAGCACCGTATCGGGCGTCTGGCGGGCCTGCTCCATGATCTCGTCGGCGTCGCGGTTCCGGAACTGCGCGAAGTTCTGGCCTGGGTCGGTGGCCTGGGTGGAGTGCCAGAAGGGATACATGTCGGGGTCGGGCGTAACATCCAGCCAGTGGTACAGCACGGCCTGGAATGCGCGGGGCCGCAGGTAGTCGTTGGCCAGTTCCCCCGCCGACAGCGGCGCCACCGTAGCCCGCACGCCGACCTCTTGCCACTGGGCCGCGATGGCCTCGGCCACCCGCACGTCCTGCGGGGTGTTCAGGCAGACGATTTCCACCGCAAGCGCCTTGCCTTCTTTGTCGCGCGTCCCGTCGCCGTCGGAATCCGCCCAGCCCGCCTCGGCCAGCAGCGCCCGCGCCTGTTCGGGATCGTAGGCGGCCTGCTCCACGGCGGGGCTGTAGGCCCACGAGGTGGGCAGGAGCGGCCCGTAGAGGGGAAGCGCCTGGCCGTGGAGCGCGTCCACGATGAGGCGCTGGCGGTCGGTGGCAAGCGTCAAGGCCCGCCGCAGCGCCGTCTCGTCCAGCGGCGGCGACTGGGTGTTGAGAATCAGCCAGGTGGCCTGGGCCACTGGCGCGGAGTACAGATTCAGCGCGGGCAGTCCCGCCGCGTCTTCCAGGCGGTCGGCGGGGATGGCCCGAATTCCGTCCACCTCGCCGCGACGGTACGCCGCAAAGACGGCGTCGGTGTCGGGGTACAGGCGCAACACCAGCCGCTCCAGGTAGGGCTTCGGCCCATCCCACAGCGGGTTGGGCCGCAGCACGACTTCCTCGGACGTGGCGCGCTCCAGGATGAACGGGCCGTTGCCGATGGGGGCGGTGTTGAAGGGGTGCTTCACCAGATCGGCGGGCAGCGTGTTGCCCAGGATGTGGGCGGGCAGCAGCCCCACCGTCGTGTAGTCCAGGAACGGGGCGAACGGCTCGCTCAACGTGAACCGCACGCGCAGGGTGTCCGCCTTCTCCACGCGCACCGTCTTCCATAACTCTACCAGGTAGGGCGGGCCAGGGAAGTCGGGCGACTGCATGAGTTGGAAGGTGTACACCGCGTCATCGGCGGTAACGGGCGCGCCATCCTGCCACTTCAGGCCCGCCTTGAGCGTGAAGGTGTACACCAGCGCGTCGCCCGATGCTTCCCATGATTCGGCCAGGTCGGGCACGATGCGCGAGTGCTCGTCCACGCGGGTCAGCCCGCGGAACAACAGGCGGGCGAGGTCCTCGTCGGTCTCGTTGAATGCGGCCAGGACGGGATTGGGCCACTGGGGCGCGCCGACGACCCCTTCGGTGTACGTGCCACCCTCTGCGGGCACCAGGACGGTGCTGACGTGAACCACCTGGCGCGCCAGCACGACGCCGATAAGCACGATCCCGCAGATCGTGAGCACGGCTGCCAGACGGGAACTGCGCGGCATACGCTCTCCACGATTCCCTGGTGCCATCGGGGGCCAGCGCGGTGGGGGCAGGCTATGAGATCATGACGATGATCAGGGAGATCAGCAGGAAAGCCGCCGCCAGGGCGATAGTGGAATTGTAGAGCACCTTCTCCACGCCGCGGCGGGTGCGCTGCACGGCCGAACCGCCGCCGAACACCCCGCCCAGGTCGGCCTCGCGGGCCTGGAACAGCACCGCAACGATGAGCGCGATGGCGATGATGATTTGCGCAATATGCAGATAGGTCAGCAAGAAAAACACCTCCTCCAGAACGTTTGCTGCGCGTCGGGATTATAGCATCTCCCCCGTGTCGCGCCAAATATGGCGCAACCGAAGATTCGGTTCCGAAGTTTGTTGGTCGCGCCGTGGGCCAAGGTGCAACGCGCTTTCGGGAGTGCATCGCACCCATGCGGCGGCTATGGGAAGCCGCCCTACGTGTCTATGTTTATCTCCATTCGTGAGGATTCGCGTTGTTCGTGGATAGCAGGTCGGCGGCTATGGGAAGCCGCCCTACGTGTCTATGTTTATCTCCATTCGTGAGGATTCGCGTTATTGGTGGATGGCGCGTCGGCGGCTATGGGAAGCGGCCCTACGTGTCTATGTTTATTCTCCATTCGTGAGGATTCGCGTCATTCGTGGATGGCGCGTCGGCGGCTACGGAAAGCCGCCCTACGTGCCTATGTTTATTCTCCATTCGTGTGGATTCGCGTCATTCGTGGATGGCGCGTCGGCGGCTATGGGAAGCCGCCCTACGTGTCTATGTTTATCTCCATTCGTGTGGATTCGCGTTATTCGTGGATGGCGCTACCTCGCCCATCCCGCCCAGGAGTTCGGTGAGGCCCGGAGACCCTTGGGGGGCTTCGGGGCCTGCGAATTTGCGCGGGCCGGGGCTTTATGGTACAATGATGGCGCGCGGTGAGCGTAGCCGAGCGGTCAAGGCATCTGACTGTGGATCAGAAGACCGCGGGTTCGAATCCCGCCGCTCACCCCAAACAAGAACGGGGATGAAGCCCTTCGTCCCCGTTTTGATTTTCGCGCGGCGCCGCCCAACACGAGCGGAGAACCCGCGTTCAGGCCCTGTGGCCTCAGCGCGCACCGCGGCGAGCGAGGGGTTGCGCGGTCGCGGTGAACGTGGGCGGGGGCGTCGCGGTGGCCGTGGGCAGCGGCGACGCGTCCCACCACACCTTGCACGCGGCCCCGCCGGCGTTCTCGTAGTACTCCACGCGCACCGTGTGGGCGCCGGCCTGCAGGACGATCTCGCCCACATAGACGCGGCGCAGCGAATCGTGCCACTCGTCAATCAGCAGTTGGCCGTCCACCCAAAGGCGCACGCCGTCGTCGGCCAGGGTGCGGAACCGGTACACCCCTGCCGCCAGGGTCAGCGTGCGCGTCCACCGCACCGAGAAGCGGTCCGGCGTGGTCAGACCGGCGGGCGCGCCCTCGCCCCAGTCAAAGTCTATCTGCGGTTCGTCGCGCACCAGGACCGGCGCTCCAGCCAGGTCGCGGTTCTCGTAGTACTCGGCCTTCCATCCCGCGAACTCCGTGAGCGGCGTCCACCACAGTTTGGCGACGGCATTGTCCACCGCGTCGTAGTACTCCATGCGGATGAAATGCCGGCCCGCCGTGAGGTACAGCGGCGCGGTGTATTCGGTGAGGCCCGAATCGTGCCACTCGTTGATGATGAGGCGCTGGTCCACCCACAGCCGCGCGCCGTCATCCACCGCCACGTGGAAGATGTAGGCCCCTCCGTCAAAGGTGAGTTCGCGGGTCCAGCGGGCCGAGAAGCGGTCCGCAGGGAGCGCGGGATCGGGCGCGGCAGTCCCCCATGCGAAGTCCACGCGGACATCGTTGCGCTGGAGCGCGGGATCGCCCGACAGGTTGGGGTTGGCCCAGTACTCGCCCAGCCAGTCGGTCGCGACGAACGGCGTGCGCGTGGGCGTGGGCGTGGCCACGGTGGGCGTCGGCGTGGGCGTGCCGGGCGTCGGCGTCGCCGTGAGGGTGCGCGTGGCGGTGGCCGTGGGCGTGCTCGTCGGCGGGACGACCCGAAACGCGGCGCGCGCTTCGTTGCCGGTGCGGTTGGATCGCGCCAGGACGGTCAGTTCGGTCATGCCGTCCCAGGGCGGGCCTTTCGGGACGGCGAAGGATTTCTCAAACCCGCCCTGCTCGTCGGTTACGGCCACAGCCACCGTGAGGGACTCGTTGATGTTGCCGCTGGGGGCCAGCAGGAACACGACCACCACCTCGCCCGGCACCCAACCAGACCCGCGGACAAAGATAGGGGTGCCCAACGCCCCTGTCTCCGGTTCCAGGCGAATCTGGGTTTTGAATGCGGGCGTCGCGGTGGCGGGCACAGGTGTGGGCGCCGGCGCGGCTGCCTGGCGGTTCCGCAACAGCATGAGACCGCCGACCAGCGCCGCGGCCGCGCACGCCAGCGCAACGGCGCCGACGATGAGCGCGGCGATGAGAAGCCGCTGGTTGGCTCGGTCGGGCTCCGGTGGGAGCGGCTGTCGGTACATGTCTCTCCTCCCGATAGGTTCTCTCCGTCAAAGACGGCCTGCGGCCCGCAAGGGTTCCCGGTTCGGCCTTCCCGTCGCGCGGAGCAGCATCCTTCACCCTCGCCGGCGTCGGGACGCCGGGTCTCACCGCCGAGACGGCCGAGGATAATGGACTCGCTCCACTATGTCCGCCCGACGCTGAAGCATCGGGCTAAACGGGCCGTGGTCATCCACGAATAACACGAATCTACGCGAAGGGTATTACCCGCGACGCCGAAGCATCGGGCTGAACGGGCGAAGCCCTGCGGGCATGCCGACCTCACCCCCTCGTTCCCCCTCTTGTATATTCACACCGCATATTCACACCGGCACCTTAACAACCCGAATAGCCATCTGAGCAAGGTTGGTGCATACTT
>DAOTVT010000260.1:0-46827 GCA_034436295.1 Anaerolineae bacterium
CGTAGTGCCGCTTCTCGGTCTCGTACTCCACGTGCGCAATGGCAATCGTGATGCCGCGGGCCTTCTCCTCGGGCGCATTGTCAATGCTGTCAAACGGGCGATACTCGGCCCAACCCTTCAGCGACAGGACCTTCGTGATCGCTGCCGTCAGGGTCGTCTTGCCATGGTCAATGTGCCCGATGGTCCCCACGTTCACATGGGGCTTCTTCCGCTCAAATACCTTCTTGGCCATCTTGGACTCCTTTCTCTACTCTACGACTTGTAATTATCTCACCAGTATCCTGTCGGCTGTCTCTTTGGATACTTCCGCATAATGGTCAAATTCCATTGTGAAGACGCCGCGTCCCTGCGTCATGGAGCGCAATTCGGTCGCATACCCGAACATCTCCGAGAGCGGCACGAAGGCCCGAATCGCCTGCAAATCGCCCCGACGCTCTATCCCTTCAATCTCCGCCTTCCGCTGATTCAGGTTGCCGATCACATCGCCCATGAACTCCTCGGGCGTTACGACCTCCACCTTCATCACCGGCTCCAGCAGGATGGGGCCTGCCTTCTCCACCCCTTCGCGCACCGCCATGGACGCCGCCACCTGAAACGCCAGTTCTGTGGAAGTCTCCGGATCATACGAGCCGTCCACCAGCGTGAACTTCACGTCCACCAGCGGATATCCGGCCAGCACCCCGCTCCCCGCGGCATCCATCACCCCGCGCTCTATCGCCGGGATGAACTCCCTGGGGATGGCGCCGAACTTGATTTTGCTGTCAAAGACCAACCCTTGCCCTTTGGGCAGGGGCTCAATCTCCAGCCACACGTGCCCGTACTGGTTCTTGGTCCCCATCTGGCGAACGAACTTGCCTTCCGACCGCACCGGCACGGTGATCGTCTCGCGGTAGGCGACCTGTGGGCGGCCCACCTTCGCCCCCACATGGAACTCGCGCACCAGGCGGTCCACCAGCACTTCCAGGTGCAGTTCACCCATCCCCGAAATCAGCGTCTGGCCCGTGTTCTCATCCACGCGGACGCTGAAAGTGGGGTCCTCGTCGGCCAGGGCCTGCAGCGCCGCCCCCAGTTTCTCCTCGTCGGCCTTGGTCTTCGGCTCAATCGCGACCGAGATCACCGGCTCGGGGAACTTGATCTTCTCCAGGAGCAGCGGCGCATGGAAGGCGCACAGCGTGTCGCCGGTGTACGTCTCCTTCAGGCCGAGAACCCCGATGATGTCGCCCGCATAGGCTTCCTGCATGTCCTCGCGGCGGTTGGCGTACATCCGCAGGACGCGCCCGACCCGCTCTTTGACATTGCGGCTTGCGTTGCGCACCTGGGCACCCACCGTGATCTTGCCCGAGTAGATTCGCACATAGGCCAGCCGCCCCACATAGGGGTCGGTCGCGATCTTGAACGCCAGCGCCGCCAGCGGCTCCTCTTCGTCCGCCCGCCGCGACACCGTCTCGCCCGAGCGGGGATCCACACCCGTAACGGGCGGGATGTCCACCGGCGATGGCAGATACCACACGATGGCATCCAGGAGCGGCTGCACGCCCTTGTTGCGCAGCGCCGCCCCGCACAGCACGGGCACCAGCGCGCCCTTCACGGTCGCCTGGCGAAGCGCCGCGCGGATTTCCTCGGGGCTGATCGCCTCTCCCTCCAGGTATTTGACCATGAGATGATCGTCGTGCTCCGCCGCCTGCTCCAGAAGCACTTCCCGATAGTGCGCGGCCTGTTCCACCAGGTCGTCGGGGATTTGCCGTCGGGCGGCCACCGTGCCCAGGTCATCCTCGTACACGATGGCCTGGTTCTCCACCAGATCCACCACGCCGACGAAGGTCTCCGACGCTCCGATGGGAATCTGCACCGCCACCGGGTTCGCGGACAGGCGATCTCGGATCATCTCAATCGTGTGCCAGAAATCGGCACCGACTCGGTCCATCTTGTTAACGAAGCAGATACGGGGCACATGGTACCGGTCCGCCTGTCGCCAGACGGTTTCGGACTGCGGTTCCACCCCGCTCACGGCGTCAAACACGACGACGCCGCCATCCAGCACGCGAAGGCTCCGTTGCACCTCCGCGGTGAAATCAATGTGTCCAGGCGTATCAATGATGTTAATCTGATGATTCAGCCAGTAACAGGTTACGGCTGCCGACTGGATGGTGATGCCGCGCTCCCGCTCCTGCTGCATCCAGTCTGTAACGGTCGTGCCCTCGTCCACATTGCCCATTCGGTGCGTGCGCCCCGTGTAGAACAGGATGCGCTCGGTGGTCGTGGTCTTCCCAGCGTCAATGTGGGCGATGATCCCGATATTCCGAATCTGCGCTAAAGGCACGTCCCTGGGCATATCACCACCACCTGGGCCCCGCCCGACGGGTGGCCGAGGCTCCTCCCCTACCAGCGATAGTGCGCAAAGGCCCGGTTGGCCTCGGCCATCTTATGGGTGTCTTCCTTCTTCTTGATGGTTGCGCCCTCACCCTTGTAGGCGTCCATGATCTCAGCGGCCAACTTCTCGGCCATAGAGTGGCCCGACCGCTTCCGCGCGGACTCCAGAAGCCAGCGCATCGCCAGCGACGGCCGCAGGTGCTCCGGAATCTCCACCGGCACCTGATAGGTGGCCCCGCCAACCCGTCGCGGCTTGACATACAGCACCGGCATCGCGTTGTTCAGCGCCTTCTCAAAAACCTCCAGAGGGTTGGTGTGCATCCGCTCCTCAATGAGGTTGAAACTATCGTAAACGATGCGCAGGGCCGTGCTCTTCTTCCCGCGCCGCATCACATGGTTGACAAAACGCCCGATCATTTCGCTGTTGTACCGCGGATCGGGCTCCGCAGGCCGTCGCGCCGGACGATACCTTCTAGGCATTCTTCCAAACCCTCCAACTAGACTTCACGTTCCCGAATCCTGGCGCTCGTGGAGCGAACAGAAGGACTCGGCAACCCCTACGCCGACTTGGCCTTGGGCCGCTTCGCGCCGTACTTGGAGCGCCCCTTCTTGCGGCCTTCCACGCCGGTGGCGTCCAGCGCCCCGCGCACGATGTGATACCGCACGCCGGGCAGGTCCTTCACGCGGCCGCCGCGCACCAACACCATAGAGTGCTCCTGAAGGGTATGCCCTTCGCCCGGGATGTAGGCGGTTACCTCAATCCCGTTGGTCAGGCGCACCCTGGCGATCTTGCGCAAGGCCGAGTTCGGCTTCTTCGGCGTCATCGTGCGCACCACGGTGCACACGCCGCGCTTCTGGGGCGAGCCTTTGCTGCTGGCCGCCGTCTTGCGCTTCAGCGCGTTGTACGTGTACCGCAGCGCAGGAGCCTTGCTCTTCTTGACCTTCTCCGTCCGCCCTTTTCTCACGAGTTGATTGATGGTCGGCAAGTCTGAACCTCCCTAGGAACTCTTGAGCCAATCCGATTCTTACCCGCTTTTGGGCAAAACAACAGCCGCCTCACCTTTACGTGGGCACCAGACCTGATAAATCAGGCCCAACTCTATGGTGACGTGGCTGCTGCATCACGGACCCAGCGACGATCTCTTTTTCGCTCTTGCGAGCGGATCACGCTATTTGGGCCCGCAAAAAAACACTATACCACAACGCTCCGCTTTAGTCAAATTCGGTCTCGTCGTCTTCATACGAGTCCGACGACGTCTCTCCCGATTCCAGTTCGCCCGCCACGCCCGGCTCCCGAATCTCCAGTTGCACCCGCTCGCGGAACAGCCGCCGCGGCGGCCGGAACGCCGACCCCACGGGGATCAACTTGCCGATGATGACGTTCTCCTTCAGACCCCGCAGTTCGTCCACGGCGCCCTCAATGGCCGCTTCGGTGAGCACGCGGGTCGTCTCCTGGAACGAAGCCGCCGCCAGGAAACTCTCGGTGCTCAGGGCCGCCTTGGTTACCCCAAGCAGCGCCGGCGCGCCCGTGGCAGGCTTGCCACCCTGGGCGATCACCTCCTCGTTCCGCCGCTCAAACTCAAACCGGTCCACCATCATCCCCGGCAGCATGTCCGTATCACCCGAACTCCGCACCCTCACCTTTCGCAGCATCTGCCGAATGATGATCTCTATGTGCTTGTCGTGGATGTTCACGCCCTGGCTGCGGTAAACCTTCTGCACCTCTTCCAGCAGGTACATCTGGGCGGCCTCGGCCCCCTGAATCCGCAGCACCTCGCGCGGGTTCTTGGCGCCCTCTGTCAGTTGGTCGCCCGCCTTCACCTCCATGCCCCGCTCCACGCGCAGGCGTGCCGCCGCCGGAATGTCGTACTCGCGCTCCTCCACTTCCTCGCGGCGAACGATGGCCTTGTCTTCCTCAAAGAAGACCTTACCGGGGATTCGGGCTGTTACGGCCCCATCGGGGCCTTCGGCCAGCACAGCGCCTTCCTGAATCTGGTCGCCGTCTTCCACCTTGCGCGAGTAGCCCGACGGGATGGCGTATTCCTCGCTGACGACGCGACTGGACGTGATCTTGACCTTGCGCTGGTCGCCCTGCCAGATAACATCCACCACGCCGTCAATCTCGGCGATCACGGCTTCGCCCTTGGGCACGCGCGCCTCAAACAGTTCCTCCACGCGAGGCAGACCCTGGGTAATATCCTCGGCGCCCGCCACACCGCCGGTATGGAACGTGCGGAGCGTCAACTGCGTCCCCGGCTCGCCGATGCTCTGCGCCGCGATGATGCCCACGGCCTCGCCCAGCGCCACGAGTTCGCCCCGAGCCAGGTCCCGCCCGTAGCACTTGCGGCACAGGCCGAACTCCGAGCGGCACGTGAGCGGCGAACGCACGTACACCCGCGTAACGCCAGCCTTCACCAGGCGGCTCAAGGCGTCCTCGTCTATCATAGCGCCGGCCTCCACGAGGACTTCGCCCGTCTTCGGGTGCGCGATGGGGCTTGCCGCCACCCGCCCCAGCACCCGGTCCTTGAGTTCCATCCGCGGGTCAATCCGCTTGGTGGATTCCACATCCACCCAGATGCCGCTGCGCGTCCCGCAGTCCTCCTCGGTGATGATCACGTCCTGGGCCACATCCACCAGTCGTCGCGTCAGGTAGCCCGCGTCGGCCGTGCGCAGCGCCGTGTCGGCCAACCCTTTGCGCGCGCCGTGCGTGGAGATGAAGTATTCCAGGGCCGTCAGTCCCTCGCGGAAGTTGGACCGGATGGGCAGGGCGATGATACGCCCCGCGGGGTCGGCCATCAGCCCGCGCATCCCTGCCAACTGGCGGATGGGCTGCGCGCCGCCCTTCGTCGCCCCCGACATGGCCATCGCCCCGATGGGGCTGAGCGGATCCAGCGTCTTGCGCACCTCTTCGGTGATCTCGTCGGTCGCCCGCGTCCACAGGTCCACGATCTTGCTGTACTGCTCGCCGTCGGTGATGAGACCCCGGCGGTACTGGCGCTCAATCTCCTCCACTTCCGCGCCCGTCTCGCGCACGATGCGCTCCTTGGCCTCCGGAATGGTGATGTCGCTGATGGCGATGGTCGCGCCCGACTGCGTCGCGTACCGGAACCCGATCTCCTTGATGCTGTCCACCAACTTGGCCGTCTGCTCTCGCCCCAGTTTCTGGTAGCACAGCGCCACCACTTCCTTCAGGGCGCTCTTGTCCATCAGGCGGTTCACGAAGCGGAGTTCCTTGGGCAGAATCTGGTTGAACAGCACGCGCCCGACCGTCGTCTCCAGAATCTTCGGAGCCGCCCCGTCGCCTTGCACCATGACCTTGATGCGCGCCTGCAAATCCACAATGCCCAGGCTATACGCCAGTTCCACCTCGTCAAAGTCGGCGAAGACCTTGCCTTCGCCCTTGGCGCCCGGCCGCTCGGTGGTCAGGTAGTAGCAGCCCAGCACCATGTCCTTGGACGGCCCCACAACCGGCTCGCCGTTGGCAGGCAGCAACAGGTTGTTGGCCGACAGCATCAGGGTGCGGGCCTCTTGCACCGCCGACTTGGACAGCGGCACGTGCACGGCCATCTGGTCGCCGTCAAAGTCCGCGTTGAACGCCGGGCAGACCAGCGGGTGAATCTGGATGGCGCTCCCCTCAATGAGCACCACTTCAAACGCCTGGATGCCCAGCCTGTGCAGCGTGGGAGCGCGGTTCAGCAGCACCGGCCGCTCCTTGGTGATCTCCTCCAGGACGTCCCACACTTCCGGGCTAAGCCGATCCACCAGGCGCTTGGCGCTCTTGATGTTGTGCGCGAAGTTGTACTCCACCAGCCGCCGCATCACGAAGGGGCGGAACAGTTCCAGGGCCATCCGCTTCGGGAGGCCGCACTGGTGCAACTGCAAATCCGGCCCCACAACGATCACGGACCGCCCCGAGTAGTCCACGCGCTTCCCTAGCAGGTTGCGGCGGAACCGTCCCTGCTTGCCCTTGAGCATGTCCGACAGGGATTTGAGTTTGCGCTTGCCCGTTCGGGAGATGGCGCGACCGCGGCGGCCGTTGTCCACCAGCGAGTCCACGGCCTCCTGGAGCATGCGCTTCTCGTTGCGCACGATGACGTCGGGCGCGCCCAAATCCAGCAGCCTCTTCAGGCGGTTGTTGCGGTTGATCACGCGGCGGTACAGGTCGTTCAGGTCGCTCGTGGCAAACCGCCCGCCGTCCAGTTGCACCATGGGGCGCAACTCCGGCGGAATCACCGGCAGCACGGTCAGGATCATCCATTCGGGCTTGTTGCCGGAGCGGCGGAAGGCTTCCACCACGCGCAGCCGCTTCGCCGCCTTCCTGCGCTTCTGCTTGGACTTGGACGTGTTGAGTTCCACGCGCAGTTCCTCGGCCATCTTGTCCAGGTTCAGGCCGGCGACGATTTCCCGAATCGCCTCGGCCCCCATGCCGGCGCGGAACACGGTGCCCCACTTGTTCTTGAGGTCATAGTATTCCGTCTCGCTGATGAGTTCCAGGGGCTGAAGGCTCTTCAGTTCGTGCGCTTCGCGGTCGTACTGCTCGCGCTGCGCGTCAATGTCGCGGCTCAATTTCTCCTGAATCTTCTCTATCTCTTGCGCCGCAGCATGCCGCACCTGATCCTTCTCCAGCGCCAGCGCGGCGGTCTTCTCCTCGCGGTCTCGCCGCAAGCGGTTCTCCAGGCTGCTGACCTCGCGCTGCAGAAGGTCGTTCAGGCGCTTCAGGTGCTCCCGCACGAGGACCTCGCCCTTCTCCGCAATCACATGCTCGCCGACCAGGGTGAGCGTCTCCTCGGCCACCTGATCCAGATGCGCCTCCAGGTATTCGCGCAGGCGGTTGGCCTCCGAAAGCAGCCCTTCGGACTGGCGCGAGAAACTCTCCTCTATTTCGGCCTCAAACGCCTCTTGCTGCGACGTCAGCATCTCCAGCCGCTCATCGCGCTGGGCCTCAATCGCGTCTATGGCTTCCTGGGCCTCGGCTTCCAGTTTGGCAATGCGGGCCGCCAGGTCCTTCTCCCTGCGCTGGAGCGCGCGCTGTCGCGCCTCCTCGTCCACGCTGGTGATCACGTACTGCGCGAAGTAGAGGATACGCTCCAGGTTGCGCGGCGACATGTTCAGGAGCAGCCCCAAACGGCTGGGCACGCCCTTCACATACCAGATGTGCGCCACAGGCGACGCGAGGCTGATGTGCCCCATGCGTTCGCGCCGCACCTTGGCCGGCGCCACTTCCACGCCGCACTTCTCGCACACGATGCCCTTGTAGCGAATCCGCTTGTACTTGCCACAGGCGCACTCCCAGTCCCGCGTCGGGCCGAAGATGCGCTCGCAGAACAGGCCGTCGCGCTCGGGCCGCAACGTGCGATAGTTGATGGTCTCGGGCTTCAGCACCTCGCCGTGAGACCAACTGAGAATCTCCTCCGGAGAAGCAAGTCCAATTCGCAGAGCAGCGAAATCGTCTACTTCCAACGTCATCCTCCCTACCTATCCCAGCCAGGGAGCGACAGGCCGCCGCCCAATCGGGGCACGCGCTCTTCCTCTTCCCGGCCAAACTGAATGGTCTCGCCCTTCTCGTCCAGAACCTGCACCGACAACCCCAGGCTCTGGAGTTCCTTCACCAGCACCCGGAAAGACTCCGGAACGCCCGGCTCCATGATCGGCTCGCCCTTGACGATGGCCTCGTAGGTCTTCACCCGCCCGCTCACGTCGTCGGACTTGATCGTGAGCATTTCCTGCAGGGTGTGGGCCGCGCCGTAGGCTTCCAAAGCCCAAACCTCCATCTCGCCGAACCGCTGGCCGCCGAACTGGGCCTTGCCGCCCAGCGGCTGCTGCGTTACCAGCGAGTAAGGCCCGGTGGAGCGCGCGTGGACCTTGTCTTCCACCAGGTGGAGCAGTTTCATCATGTTGATGATGCCCACCGTTACCGGCTGGTCAAAGGGCATGCCGGTCTTGCCGTCATACACGATCATCTTGCCCGAGGTGGGCAGCGGCAGATTGCGCTCTCGGCTCACCTTCAGGGCGTGGGCGAACAGGTCCTCGTCCTTGATGGCGTCAGGGTCCACACCCTGGTCGCGGAGCCACATGCGCAGGCACGCGGTGCGCGCCTCTTCGTCGGCAGCCTTGCGCTCGGCCACGGACCGCTGGCTGTCCTCAAAGGCCAGCAGACGGTCGGGGTCGTAGCCCTGCTCGCGCAGCCATTCCTGCAACGCCGCCCTCCGCGCATAGTTGCGGTCGTACACCAGCGCCTCCGGGTCGTAGGGCTTGCCCTCAAGCCAGTGGGCCAGGAACAGCCGCCGCACATCCTCGTCGTCTTCCAGTTCGTCCTCCGAGTAGCCCTCTTCGGCCACCCAGCGCCACGCCCGCTCGGTGATGTCCTCCCAGGCGCGGTCGGCCATCCACGCGCGGGCCAACTCCGCCGAAATCTCGTCCTCGTCCGCACCGTCAAACACGGGGGAAATCGCGCGGAACCCCAGCCGGTGCGCCGCCCACCCCAGGTGGGTCTCCAGAATCTGCCCGATGTTCATGCGCGCAGGCACGCCCAGCGGGTTCAGGATGATCTCAACCGGCGTGCCATCGGCCAGGAACGGCATGTCCTCCACCGGCACCACCTTGGAGATGACGCCCTTGTTCCCGTGGCGCCCGGCCATCTTGTCGCCTTCCATCACCTTGCGCAACTGGGCCACGCTCACCTGCACCAGCCGATCCACGCCCGCCGGCAGGTCGCGATGCTCCTCGCGGTCAAACACCTTGACCTCCACGACCTTGCCGCGCTCGCCGTGGGGCAGCCGCAGCGACGAGTCCTTCACCTCCCGCGCCTTCTCGCCGAAGATGGCGCGGAGGAGCTTCTCCTCCGGCGTGAGGTCCCCCTCGCCCTTGGGCGTGAGTTTGCCGACCAGGATGTCGCCAGGCCGAACCTCCGCGCCGATGCGGATGATGCCTTCCTCGTCCAGGTCCTTCAGGGCCTCCTCGCCGACATTCGGGATGTCGCGGGTGATCTCTTCGGGACCCAGTTTCGTATCCCGCGCCTCAATCTCGTGCTTCTCAATATGCACCGACGAGAACTTGTCGTCCCAGACCAGTTTCTCCGAGATGAGCACCGCGTCCTCGTAGTTGCCGCCTTCCCACGACATGAAGGCCACCAGCACGTTCTGCCCCAGCGCCAGTTCGCCGCCGTCCGTAGAAGAACTATCGGCGAGCACCGTGCCCTTCTCCACGCGGTCCCCTTTGGAAACGCGCGGGCGCTGATCAATGCAGGTGCTCTGGTTGGAGCGGGCAAACCGCCGCAGCGGGTACACGGTCAACTGGCCGTCATCGCCCGCCACCACAATCTGGCGCCCCGTAACCGAGACGACCTCGCCGGCCTGTTGCGCCAGCACCACCTGGCCCGAATCCCACGCCGCCTGCGCCTCAATCCCCGTGCCCACAATGGGCGCTTCGGGCGCGATCAGGGGCACCGCCTGCCGCTGCATGTTGGACCCCATCAGGGCGCGGTTGGCGTCGTCGTGCTCCAGGAACGGGATCAGCGCCGCCGACACGCTCACAATCTGCTTGGGCGACACGTCCATGTATTCCACCCGCAGCGCCGAATCCATCAGGAACTGCTGGTGCCGTCGCACCGACACGCGGCTCTCCACAAACTGGCCGTACTCGTCCAACTGGGCGTTGGCCTGCGCGATGGTGTGCTGGTCTTCCTCGTCGGCGCTCAGGTACACGATCTCATTGGTAACGGCCGGCACCACATCCACCATGTCTTTGCCCTCAAGGGGCAGGGCCGCGATCCGCTCGGCCAGGTCCGCGGTTATGAACGTGCCCGCCTGCGCCACCACCTCGCCCGTCTCCGGGTCCACGATCTTCTCGCGGAGCGTGTGGTTGACGAGGCCCTCCACCGTGCGCGGCACCTGCCGAATCACCTTGCGGTAGGGCGTCTCAATGAACCCGAACTCATTGATGCGCGCGTAGGTGGCCAGAGAACCGATAAGGCCGATGTTCGGCCCTTCGGGGGTCTCAATGGGGCAGATGCGGCCGTAGTGGCTGTGGTGCACGTCGCGCACGTCAAAACCGGCGCGCTCGCGACGCAGGCCGCCCGGGCCCAATGCCGAAAGGCGCCGCTTGTGCGTCAGTTCGGCCAGCGGGTTCGTCTGGTCCATGAACTGGGACAACTGGCTGCCGCCGAAGAACTCGCGGATGGCCGCCACCACAGGCCGAATGTTCACCAGGCTCACCGGGCTCATCTGCTCCGGGTCGCGGATGCTCATGCGCTCGCGCACCACCCGCTCCATGCGCAGCAGCCCGATGCGCAACTGGTTCTGGATCAACTCGCCCACCGTCTTGATGCGTCGGTTGCCCAGATGGTCAATATCATCGGGCGGCTCCGCGCCGTTGTTCACGAGGATGATGCGCTCCACGACCTTGACCAGGTCTTCCTTGGTGAGCACTTGCACCGACAGGGGGGTATCCAGTCCCAGGCGCTTGTTGAGTTTGTAGCGCCCCACGCGGCCCAGGTCGTAGCGTCGCGGGTTGAAGAACAGCGCATCCAAGAAGTTGCGCGCGTTTTCTTCCGTCGGGGGGTCGCCGGGCCGCAGTTTCTTGTAGAACTCCAGCAACGCCGCCTCTCGGGTCTTCGTGGTGTCGCGGTCAATGGTCGCCTGGATGTAGGAATGCGCCGGCACGGTATCCACCGCGCTGAACAGCGTCAGCAGTTCCTCATCCGAGCCAAACCCCACGGCCCGCAGGAGCACCGTTACCGGCAGTTTGCGCTTCCGGTCCACCTTGACGGAGATCACGTCCTTCTTGCTGGTCTCAAACTCCAGCCACGCGCCACGGTTGGGAATCAATTTGGCGAAGCACAGGTCGCGGCCGGTGGACGGCTCTTTCTCCAGCGTGAAGTAGGCCCCGGGCGACCGAATCAACTGGCTGACCACCACGCGCTCGGCGCCGTTGATGATGAACGTGCCGTTGTCGGTCATGAGCGGGAAGTCGCCGAAGAAGACCTCCTGCTCTTGCACCTCGCCCGTATCCTTGTTGACGAGGCGAACGGTAACCCAGAGGGGCGCCGCCAGGGTCATGTCGCGCTCGCGGCACTCCTTCTCGGAGTACTTCGGCTCATCAAACCGGAACGAGTCAAAGTGGAGTTCCAGGTTCTTGTTGAAACTCTGGATCGGCGAAATCTCTTGGAATAGTTCCTTCAGCCCCTCCGTTTTGAACCACTCAAACGCCTCCAACTGAACCTCAATCAGGCGAGGCAACGGGAGTACGTCGGGAAGCCTGGCATAGTTCTTAACCGCCGCATTCAGGCTCATGCACATCCGCTCCTTCACGATAGGTTACGCACTTGGTTTCGCGCAGCCCTCAACAAGGGGACACAAATCGCGCGCCACAGTCGCGGCCAGCGGGGACTTGTGCTTTGGGAACCCCTGCGGAACAGAAAACCAAAGGGTCGGCGTCGGACGAATCCAGCGCAGCGCAAAACCCCGGCTCTCGCCTACCCCTGCCACTCCAACCGGCCACATCACCCTCCGCGCAACACAAAAGCAGCCTGAGAGCGACCTTGCCCGCGTCTTTGCAGGGAACCGAACCGGGGATAAGAAACCGTCGCGCGCCCTGGAACAAAAGTCAAAACCTAACCGTCCCTGGATTCCAAAACAGAACGCACAGGTGTACCTGGCCCACTTGCCGCAACTTCCCATTATAGCAAGGCTCTATTGGTTTGTCAAATCAAGCCCGCGCGCTGAAATGCGCCCGTGCCGTCCGCATCGGCGCTTCGCCCCGCGCAGTGGCATACACAACAGCGACCTCCGGCGGCTACGGAAAGCCGCCCTACGTCTCTACATTTGTTCTCCTTTCGTGTGCATTCGCGTTTTATTCGTGGATACGTAGGGCAAGTTTCCACACCTGCCCGCGCCTCCGGCGGCTAGGGATAGCCGCCCTACGTGCTGCGGAAAGCCGCCCTACGTCTCTACATTTGTTCTCCTTTCGTGTGCATTCGCGTTATTCGTGGATACGTAGGGCAAGTTTCCACACCTGCCCGCGCCCCCCGGCGGCTACGGGAAAGCCGCCCACGTGTTTGGGCATTGTGCGGCCCGCAAAGTGCGACGCACTTCCGGAAGTGCGTCGTACCTTGCTCGCCAACACAAGACGCAGACGCGCCCCACCATCGCCATTTGACATTCCCCACCACCTCCGTTATCATTATCTGTGTGCCCAAGCAGGTCGGGCGGTCGCGGTTGGATTCGTCCAACCGAGGAAAGTCCGAGCTCCACAGAGCACGGTGCTGGATAGCGTCCAGGCGGGGTGACCCGACGGAAAGTGCCACAGAAAACAACCGCCCTCGCCGCCCTCGCGGCGACGAGGGTCAGGGTGAAAAGGTGGTGTAAGAGACCACCAGCAGTCCGGGCGACCGGGCTGGCTAGGCAAACCCCACCGGGAGCAAGACCAAATAGGAGGGCAAGGCGGCTTTGCCGCCGACAGGCTGCTCGCCTGCGCCCTTGGGTAGGTCGCTAGAGGTGTCAGGTAACTGCCACCCCAGATAGATGACCGCCGGCCGCTCGCGCGGCTACAGAACTCGGCTTACAGACCCGCTTGGGCACAAACGCACCTTAACTCGCACTCCAGACAACCTCCGGCCAGGGCAAAGCCGCTGCGCATATGTGAACGATGGGTGAAAAATGCAGAGTCTAATTTTAAAACTTCGCGCAGGGGCTTTACATATTCCAAGAAGTGGTGTATAATGGGTCAAAGTGGGACAATGTAGAGGGAAAGTGGAGCACGGGCCCCTAACCAGGGCCGACCAGGGCGGCATACCATGTTCCTCAACGATGACGCGCAGACAACAGGCGACAAAGGCCGTCTCACCATGTTTCTCGGTGAGTACCTGCATACCATTGACGACAAGGGCCGCCTTACCATCCCGTCCAAATATCGGGCCTACCTGGAGGACGGAATGGTCGCGACACGCGGGCTGGACCGCTGCATCGTCGTGTACCCGATGAACGAATGGAAGTCCCTGGTGGACAAGATCATGGGGCTCCCCTCCACCCCCCGCCCAACCCGCGAATACGCGCGCCTGATTTTCTCCGCCGCGGCAGACCTGCGTGCCGACCGTCAGGGGCGCATCCTGATACCCGCTGTCCTTTACAACTACGCCGAGATTGACTCCGAGGCGGTCATCATCGGCATGAACAACCGGTTTGAGATCTGGCAACCCAAGCGCTGGGCCGAGTACCGCAAGACCATGGAGCAAAACGCCGAGTTCATCGCCGACAAACTGGCCGAGCACGGCCTCGCCATATAGGCTGGGCGCTGACACGAGGGCCTCGTATGGATGAGCCTGCGCACACCCCCGTACTCCTGGAAGAAGTCGTAGAAGCGCTGGCGATTCGGCCATCGGGCTGGTACGTGGATTGCACGGTAGGATTGGGAGGCCACAGCCGCGCCATTCTGGAAGCCTCCGGGCCGGGCGGCAGGCTACTGGGGCTGGACGCCGACGCCCGATCCCTGGAACTGGCGAGGCAGCGGCTGGCGGACTTTGGAGAACGCGCCGTATTGGTGCACGCCAACTTCCGCGACCTGGAACACGTCGCCAGAGATCACGGGGTGGATGCCGCAAACGGGATCGTGATGGACTTGGGACTCTCATCGTGGCAACTTGCCGACAGTGCCAGGGGCTTCTCGTTTCACGACGAGGGCGGCCTGGACATGCGGTTTGACCCGTCGGAAGGCGTGAGCGCCGCCGACCTGGTCAACGCGCTGGGCGAAGACGAACTGGCAGCCCTCATCTGGCGCTACGGCGAGGAGCCCAAGGCGCGGCCCATCGCCCGGGCCATCGTGCGGGCGCGGCCCATCGCCACCGCCGGCCAACTGGCCGAGGTCATCGCCCGCGCGGCGGGACGGCGCGGCCGAATCCATCCGGCCACGCGCACCTTTCAAGCGTTGCGGATCGCAACCAACCGCGAGTTGGACAGCCTGGAGGCGGCGCTGCCCCAGGCGGTGCGGCTCCTCGCGCCAGGGGGGCGGCTGGCGGTCATCTCCTTCCACTCGCTGGAGGACCGCATCGTCAAAACGTTCTTTAGAAACGAATCCAGGGATTGTATCTGCCCGCCGGGGATACCGCAATGCGTCTGCGGGCATCGCGCAACCCTGCGCACGATTACGAAGAAGCCCATCACGCCCGGCCCGCGCGAGGTAAACGCCAACCCGCGGGCCAGGAGCGCCAAGTTGCGCGTCGCAGAAAGGCTGTCGGACACGAAATGAGCGCCGGTCGCCAGAACACCGAAGGGGAACCGAGCACCCAACCCGCCACGCGGGCCGGTGCCTTGTGGCGGGCCATCCGCGAGAAAGGGCTGTTCGTGGCCATCGCAGCCCTCACGGTGTTCTGCTGGGCGGCCATCCCGCTCTACACGACTACCCAGCGCACGCATGCCGAGTACCAGATCGCGCTGCTCCAGCAGCAAATCCTGGAACTGCAGCGCGAAAAGGCCCAACTCACCAGGGAGTTGGCCGAGCGCCTGCGCCTGGACGTTCTGGAGAAGGCCGCGCGCGAAGAAGGGTTGGGCCCGCCGGTGGCGCTGGATTATCTGACAGTCCCATAGGTCGCTGGTTGGACGCACCCCCTGGCCGCCGAGCAGGTCGCGCGAGCAGGGGGTGGAGTTGCCCTTCGGGGCATCGGCAAGGACCGCGCGGCAGCGCGAACCGTGCGGACGAAGATTCTGGGGTTCAGGGGAACGAGGGGAAAGGGGCATATGGATCGCTCGCCAGAGGACATCACCCGACAGCGATGGGTCATCCTCATCGTGCTGTTCAGCGCGTGCGCCATCTTCCTCATGCTCTCGCTCGTGGTGAGCCAGTTCGTGAAGGTTGGCGCGTCGCCGCAGGGCGAAGCCTCGCCCGGCAGCATCCAACTGCCGCGCGGCGCTCTGGCCGACCGCAACGGGTTCCTCCTGGCCTTTGATGTCTTTGAATACGACGTGGAAGCAAGCCCTGCCGGATTGAGTTCGGAGAAGCGCGACAAACTCGCCGACGCCCTGGCCCCCCTCCTCAACAAGCCGCGGGATGAGGTCCGCGCCCTGCTGGAGACGAACGGAGCCTACGTAACGCTCGCCACCCATCAGAGCGGCTCCATAGAGCCGGAAATCAAAAACATCTGTGAGTCGTTTGGCCCGGTGGTCAAGACCGTGCCCCACCCTGTCCGCTACTACCCGGAGGGATCGCTTGCCGCCCACGTCCTCGGCTTCGTCAACGCAGACCCGGGCGGTTGCTATGGCGTGGAGGAGTACTACCAGCAGGACCTGCACCGCGAGCCTGTACCCATGACCAAGTTGGGGTCGGCCGCCTGGGACGACATCCAGGCCTCCGACACCGTCCTCGTCCTCACCATTGACCGCTACGCGCAGCGCATCGTGGAGGAAGAACTGGACGCCGCAATCAAGCAGACCGGCGCCAAGAGCGGCCAGGCCATCGTGATGCTCGCCAAGACCGGCGAGATTCTGGCCATGGCCAGCCGGCCCACGTACACCCCGGCGGAGTACTGGAAAGCGCAGGCCAACACGTGGCTGAACCCCAACGTCTCCGAGATATACGAACCCGGCTCCATCTTCAAGCCCATCACCTATGCCGCTGCCCTGGACACCCAGACCATATCCGCCAGCGAACTCTTCTACGATCCCGGCGTCATTGAAGTCGGCGGCCGCAAAATCTACAACTGGGACAAGGTGGGCCACGGCACGGTGGACATCGTGGAGGCCCTCGGCAACTCCCTGAACGTCGTTGCTGCCACCATCACCCAGCGCATGGGCAAAGAGCGCTTCTACACATACGTCCGACGGTTCGGGTTCGGCCAACTCACCGAGATTGACCTGGCCGGCGAAGCGCCCGGCATCGTCAAGACGCCCTACGACAACCCCCAGTATTCCGACTCGGACCTGGGCACCAACGCGTTCGGGCAGGGCATCTCGGTTACGCCCATCCAGATGATCTCGGCGATCTCGTCCATCGCCAACGGCGGCGTCCTCATGTCGCCCCAGGTGGTTCGGCGCAAGATCGTGGGCGGGCGCGTGATAGAACTCCAGCCCCGAGTCATTCGCAGGACGGTCAGCAGCCAGACCGCCGAGACCCTCACCCGAATCCTGGTGCGCGTGGTGGACGAGTACCTGGTCAAGGCGAAGGTTCCCGGCTACAGCATCGCCGGCAAGACGGGAACCGCCGAGATTCCCATAGGCGGCGCGTACGACCCAAACGACTACATCGCTTCGTTCGTGGGCTACGGCCCGGCCAGCGATCCGCAACTGGTGATTCTCGTGAAACTGGACCGGCCCCAGACCGTGAGGTCCGGCGAGGGAGCCGCAGCGCCGGTCTTTCAGCGGATCGCGGCGCGCCTGTTCCAGTATCTGGCCATCCCGCCAGACCGTGCAAACTGAGGGATTCCGTATGCTCACCCTTGGCGACATCATCCAGGCCGCAACCGGCATAGAAACGAAGGGCACGCCCGGCAGCGAGCGCCCCGTCCGAGACGTGGTCATTGACTCGCGGCAGGCCGGCCCCGACTGCCTGTTCGTCGGGCTGAAGGGCGAGTCCGCCGACGGTTCGGACTTCGCAGGCGACGCCATCGCCAAAGGCGCGGTGGCCGTCCTCGTGTCGCGCGCCCCGACAGCGGCGGCCCAGGTCTGGACCCGCGACACCGCGCACGACCGCATCACCCCGCCCGTCGCCATCGTCGTGCCCGACACCCTCTGGACGCTGCAGGAAGTGGCCGCCCACTGGCGCAGGCGCATGCGAGTGCGCGTTGTGGGCGTTACAGGAAGCGTGGGCAAGACCGTTACGAAAGAACTCACCGCGGCGGTCCTTTCTCGCCGCTACGTAACGCTGCGGAACGAGGGCAATCTGAACAACGAAATCGGCCTGCCCCTGACCCTGCTGAAAGTTACGCCCAAGACCGAATACGCCGTCTTGGAGATGGGCATGTACGCCCTGGGCGAAATCGCGCGCCTGGCCGAAATCGCCATGCCCGCCCTCGGCATCGTTACCAACGTGGAGCCTGTCCACCTGGAGCGGCTGGGGTCCATTGAGCGCATCGCGCAGGCCAAGTCGGAACTGGTGCAGGCGCTGCCCGCCGATGGCGTCGCCATCCTCAACGGCGACGACCCGCGCGTGCGGAGCATGGCCGCCCTGACCCGCGCCAGGGTCTTCACCTACGGCCTCACGCCCGACTGCGACCTCTACGCCTCCGACGTAGAGAGCCGCGGCCTGGAAGGCATCCGTTTCCGCCTGCACTACCGCGGCGACACCATCCACGCCCGCGCGGCTCTGCTGGGCACGCACTCGGTCCACACGGCCCTGGCCGCCGCCGCCGTGGCCTTGAACGAGGGCCTCTCGTGGCAGGAGATCATGGCAGGGCTTATGGACGTGTCGGCGCAACTGCGGCTCATCGCCACGCCCGCCATCCGCGGCGCGCTCATCCTGGACGACACCTACAACGCAAGCCCCAAGTCCACCATCGCCGCGCTGAATTTGCTCGCAGAACTGAAGGGACGTAGGATAGCGGTTTTGGGCGACATGCTGGAACTGGGCGCCTTGGAAGAAGAGGGACACCGCAAGGTCGCGCGAAGGGCCATTGAGGTCGTGTCCCGCCTCATCGCCGTTGGCAAGCGAGGGCGCATCATCGGCGAAGAGGCGCTGGCGTGCGGCATGTCGCCGCAGGACGTGGTCATCGTGGAGTCCAACGAAGAGGCCATCCGCGTCCTGTCCGATTGGATTCAAGAAGGAGACATTGTCCTAGTCAAGGGATCTCGCGGCATGCACATGGAAGACATCGTGAAGGCCCTGAGGGCCGAGAGGTGATACATTGGCCAGTTCACTGACGTTGGGAACCATATCCTTCTTGCTGGCGGTTTTCTGGGGCGGGCCTCTCATCAGGCTGCTCAAGAAGTACCGCATCGGCAAGCAGATCCGCGTGGACGGCCCATCCAGCCACATGGTCAAGATGGGCACGCCCACCATGGGCGGCTTGATGATGATTATCCCCGTGCTCCTCATCACCGCCGCCCTCAACCTGCCCAACCTGCGGGGGCTGGACCTCATCGGGCGGTCCATCCTCCTGCCCATGGGCGTCATGCTGGCCTACGGCATCCTGGGCGCTGTTGACGACCTGGCCGGCGTTCGCGGCACGCGCGGCACCGGCCTTCTGGCGCGCTACAAGTTCCTGTGGCAGGTGCTCATCGCCCTAGTCGCGGCGCTGGGCCTCCATTTCGCGCTGGGCCTGCGCAGCGTCGCCATCCCCACCATCCCCTACAAGATAGACATCGGCCTCTGGTACCTGCCCGTCGCCGTCTTCATCATCGTGGGCAGCACCAACGCCGTCAACCTGACCGACGGCCTGGACGGGCTGGCGGGCGGCACGGTGGCCATCGCCTTCACCGCCTACGGAATCATCGCCTACCTTCAGGGGCAGGTTTACCTGGTCAACTTCTGCTTCACGGTTGTGGGGGCCACGCTGGCATTCCTCTGGTACAACGCTCATCCGGCCATGCTCTTCATGGGCGACACCGGCTCCCTGGCCCTGGGCGCCACGCTGGGAACCGTCGCCCTGATGACCGGCCAGTGGCTCCTGCTGCCCGTCGTGGGCATCATCTTCGTGGCCGAGGCGCTGTCCGACATCCTGCAGGTGGTGTACTTCAAACTCACCAAGGGGAAGCGCATCTTCAAGATGGCGCCCATCCACCACCACTTTGAACTCAAGGGCTGGTCGGAGGTGCAAGTAACCCTCCGGTTCTGGTTTATTGCCATGTTGGCCGCCATGCTTGGCGTAGCGCTTGCGTTGATCTAGGGCCATGTATTCAGACGAGACAGACTTCCGTAACCGAACAGTAACGGTCATCGGGGCGGCCCGCGAGGGCACGGCTCTGACGCGCTTCCTGTGCGAGCAGGGCGCGCGCGTCATCCTGAGCGACATCCGGACCGAGGAAGCCCTCGCCGCCCATCTGGACACCATCCGCGACCTGCCCGTTGACCTGCGCCTGGGCGGCCACCCCGAGTCCATCCTGGACACCGACGTGGTCTTCGTGAGTCCAGGCGTCCCGCTGGAGATTCCCATCCTGCGCGAGGCCGTCCGCAGGGGCATCCCCTTGAGCAGCGAGACGCGACTCTTCTTCCGCCTGTGCCCCGCCCCCATCATTGGCATCACCGGCAGCAGCGGCAAGACGACCACCACCGCCATGACCGGCGAGATGCTGAAGCAAGCGGGGTTCCGCACCTTCGTCGGCGGCAACATCGGGCGGCCGCTCATCGGCCACCTGCGCGAAATCCGGCCCACCGACAAAGTCGTCATGGAACTGTCCAGTTTCCAACTGGAGATGCTGGGCGCGAGTCCCCACATCGCCGCCATCCTGAACATCACGCCCAACCACTTGGACCGCCACCCCGACATGGCCTCGTACATCGCGGCCAAGCGCGAGATTCTGGCGCACCAAGCGGCGGGCGACATCGCCGTTCTGGGCTACGACAACGCCGTAACGCGGGACCTGGCGGGCGATTGCCACGGGCGCGCCTTCTTCTTCAGCCGCAAGGAGCGCGTGCCCGCCGGCAGTTACCTGGACGGCGACGCGCTGACCATTCGCCTGGACGGCGCGCCGGAGCGCATCTGCGCGCGCGGGGACCTGCGCCTGCGCGGCGAGCACAATCTGGAGAACGCGCTGGCGGCGTCGCTCCTGGCGCGACTGGCGGGCGCGCCGGCCGAAGCCATCGCGCACGTCTGCGCCACGTTCCGCGGCGTAGAGCATCGGCTGGAGTTTGTCGCCACCGTCCGCGGCGCGCACTTCTACGACGATTCCATCGCCACCACGCCCGAACGCACGGTTGCCGCCCTGCGCTCGTTCACGGAACCCATCATCCTGCTGGCCGGCGGGCGCGACAAGCACCTGCCCTGGGAGGAGATGGCCGACCTCACCGTGCGGCGCGTGCGACACCTGATTCTGTTCGGCGAGGCGGCGGGCCTGATAGAGCGAGCCGTGTCCGAAGCCGTGCAGCGCGCGGAGGGGCCGACCACGCTCCGCGCCGTCCACGTCGTGCGGCGGCTGGAGGAGGCCGTCCCGCTGGCCGCCGACCTGTCGCAGCCAGGCGATGTGGTGCTTCTGGCCCCTGGCGGCACGAGTTTTGATGCCTTCCGCGACTTCGCCGAGCGCGGACAGCGGTTCAAAGAATTGGTGCGCGGCCTGCAATCGCAGGCAGCCGATCCCGATCAGGAGTAACACGGCCATGGCTACGCGCATCCGCAAGAACAAAATGGACGTCCCGCTGCTCATCACGACGGCGGCGCTGGTCCTGTTCGGCCTGACGGCGGTGTGGGCGACCTCCGTTGCCGACGCCATGCTCTGGACCGATGGGCAGGAGCCTCTACGGTTTGTCGTGGGCCAGTTGAAATGGCTCATCCTCGGACTCATCGTTGCCGTCGCGGTGTACGTGATCGGCTATCGCCGACTGGCGCGGGTGGTTCCCGCGCTCGCGATCGCCGTTCTGCTCTTGCTGATCGCCGTCTTCTTCTTCGGCAAATCCGACTACGGTGCCTATCGCCGACTGGAACTGTTTGGCTTTTCCGTGCAGCCCAGCGAGATCGCCAAGCCCATCCTCATTCTCTACCTGGCGCGATGGCTCTCGTCCAAGCGCGACAAACTCAACGACATAGACGCGGCTCTCATCCCCTTCCTCATCCTGGTGGGCATCTATCTGGCTCTCATCTTGTTGCAGCCCAACCTGTCCAACGCCATTATCCTGGCTCTGGTCTCGGTTACCATGCTCTACCTGGCTGGGGCCGCGACGCGGCAGGTGCTGGCAGTCATCGCGGGCGGTGGCGTCCTGACGCTTGTCATCGCCATGCTCGTCCCCTACCAGCGCGAGCGCATCCTCGGCTTGGTGCGCGGGGGCGAAAGCAGCGCGGCGATCCAGAATCGGTTCCTGGAGACCCTGACCCGCTCGGCAGGCATGTTCGGGCACGGGGTGGAGAAACTCCAGCAGCAAGCCGAACTGGTGCGCGGCGCCCACATGGATTTCATCTTCGCCTTCATCACCTACGGGTTTGGCGTTTTTGTCGCGCTGGTGCTGCTGGCCGCCTTCCTATACTTCGGCTATCGCGCGACGCGAATCGCCCAGCATGCGCAGTCCGAACTCGGCATGCTCGCCGCGGCGGGCATCGGCGTGTGGATTCTTCTGCAGGCGCTCATCCATATCGGCGTGAGCGTGGGCGTGCTGCCCATCACCGGCCTCACGCTGCCTTTTGTCAGTTACGGCGGCGCGTCTCTGTTGGCGTGCCTCATGGGTGCAGGGATTCTGCTCAGCATCTCCGGCGACACACAGCGCAAGGAGACGAAATCCAGTGCGGCTTATGCTTACGGGGGGAGGTACCGGCGGCCACGTGTATCCAGCACTCGCCGTCGCCCAGGCGCTACGCGCCAGCGGGCACGGTGATGAGGTCTGGTACATGGGCCGCGGCAACAGCATAGAGCAGACGCTGGCCGAACGGGCCGGATTGCCGTTCGTGGCCGTTCCGGCTGCGCCGGTGCGCGGGGCCGGCCCCGTGCGCCTCGTGGTGAACGTGGCGAACCTCGTCCGTGGCACCTACCGGGCTGCGGGCGCGCTCCGCCGCCTGGGCCCGGGCGCCATCTTTGCCACGGGAGGATACGTTTCAGTGCCGGTTGTGGTGGCAGGCTGGCTGCTGCGCATCCCCAGCCTCATCTACCTGCCGGACATGGAGCCGGGGCTGGCAGTCAGGGCCCTGGCGCGCATCGCCACGCGCGTGGCCGTAACGGCGCAGGAGGCCGCCCGCCACTTCCGCGCCGCCAAGGTCATCGTTACCGGCTACCCGGTGCGGGAAGAGTTCCTGGCGCTGGATCGGGCTGCGGCGCGGCGGGCGCTGTCGCTTTCCGACGACAAGGTCGTGCTCGTCTTCGGCGGAAGCCGCGGCGCGAGCGCGCTCAACAAGGCCGTGGAGGGCGCGCTGGAGGAGATTCTGGAGTTGGCGCAACTGGTGCACGTTTGCGGCGAGGGCGACTACCCTGCGCTGTCGGCCAGGCGCGCGTCGCTGCCCGCCGACAAACAGGCACGCTATCGCCTGTTCGCCTACCTGCACGACCTGCCCGCCGCGGTGGTGGCCGCCGACCTGGTGGTCTCGCGCGCGGGCGCGTCGGTGCTGGGCGAATTCCCCGCCGCGGGCGTGCCGTCCATCCTGGTCCCCTACCCGTATGCGGGGCGGCACCAGATGGTCAACGCGCGCTACCTGGCCGATCACGGCGCGGCCATCGTGATTGAGAATGACCGTGTGGGCGCGGACCTGCTGCCCGCCGTTCGTAGCCTGCTGGCGGATGACGCCCGCCGCGAAGCCATGCGCGAGAACGCCCGTCGCCTGGCCCGGCCCGACGCGGCACATGCGCTTGCGCGGGCTTTGCGGGCGCTGCCCGCCGGCAAGGGGGTTTAGCGTGCGCGTAAACCTGGATCAGGCGCTCTTGCTCAACATCCTGATCGCCGTATGCGCGGTGCTCGGCCTTCGCCGGGGCATCGCCCGGGAGATGGTGGTGCTCGGCGGCGTCATCCTCGGGTCGCTGGTGGCGCCCACGGGTGCGCGCTACGTGCCCACCGTCGTCGCGCTTGGGCAGAAGGCGCTCGGCCTGACGAAGGCGGGCGCTGCGCCATCCGCGGCGGCGTTGCCGTCAGGGAAGACGAGCGACCTGATCGTATTCGGCCTGATATTCCTGGCCAGCATCGTCATCGCCAGGACGCTGGTGAAGCCGCCCAAGGGAATCGCCAGCCGATTCCTCGGCACAATTGTGGGGGGAGTGAACGGCTACCTGATCGGCAGATTCGTCTTTCCGCGGATTTTCGTGGAGCCGGAGACGGTGTTCGTGGTCTCGGGGTTGAAGGCGCAATCGCACTTCAGCCCAGGCAACACGGCAGCCGCCGTCATCGTGTTCATCATCGTTCTCATCGGCCTGGGCATCAGGCAGTCATCGCCGCCGAAGAAGAAGCAAGCCTGACGGTCTCAACGACCCGTAGAGAGGGAGAAACGTCGTGGGGCCTATTGAAGTTTTGTGGGGTTCGCTCATCGTGATGTTCGGCCTCATCGGCCTGGTGCGCGGCTTCCTGCGGGAGGTCGGCGTTACCACCGTGCTGGCCTTCCTGCTGTTCCTGCTGACGTTCTTCGCCAAGCAGATCACGCAGGCGCTGGACATATTGATCGCGCTGGTGAGGATTTCGCCGCCGGACAGCGTGCAGGCGAACCTGGTGCGGTACGGCGTGTACTCGGCGGTCATCATCCTGGTTACGTTCATCTCTTACCAGGGCGAAACCCTTACATTTGAGGGCCGCCCGGTGCCGGGCCCGTTCGGCATCGCCCTCAACCTCATCATCGGCCTGTGGAACGGCTACCTGGTCATCGGCAGCCTGTGGTACTACATGCACAAACTGGATTATCCGATTGCGCTGTTCGGCCTCTTCCAGCAGCCCCTGTCGCCCGTGGCGACGGTGATGGTAACGCTGCTTCCCGAGGCCCTGATCCCGCCCTACGGGTTTCTTGCGCTGGCGGCATTTCTCATTTTCATGCGGGTGATCAGGTAGTGAACGCAAGCAAACAGCCTAATGCCGAACGCAACAACGGCACGGTGAATCTGGCAGCGGTGCGCCGCGTGCACCTGGTGGGCATTGGCGGGGCAGGCCTGAGCGCCATTGCCGCCGTCCTGCTGGCGCGCGGCCTGGAGGTGTCCGGCTCGGACCTCCAGGCCAACGCCCAGACGGAGGCCCTGGCCCGGCGCGGCGCGCGCATCTACCTCGGCCACGCGCCCGACAACGTCCGCGGGGCTGACCTGGTCATCGTCTCCTCGGCCATCGCGCCCTCCAACGCCGAATGGCAAGAGGCCGCCCGGCAGGGAATCCCCGTCGTCAAGCGCGGGCCTGTGCTGGCGGCGCTCCTCGCCGGCAAAGTCGGCGTCGCCGCCGCGGGCAGCCACGGCAAAACCACCACTGCCGGACTGATCGCGTTTCTGCTGAGCGAGGCCGGCCTTGACCCCTCGTTCATCATCGGCGGCGTGGTGGAGAACTTCGGCGACAACGCCCGCGTGGGCCGCGGCCCGCACTTCGTGCTGGAAGCCGACGAGTACGACCGCACCTTCCTGGCGTTGCGGCCCCACCTGTCCGTCATCACCAACGTGGAGATGGATCATCCCGACTGCTTCCGCGACGAGGACGACCTGCGCCAGGCGTTCCTGGAATTCGCGGCCCGCACCGTCCCCGACGGCCTCATCCTTGCGTGGGCCCACGACCCGGCCGTCGCCAGCCTGGCCCAGGAAGCCGCGTCCATTGCCGGCTGCGCCGTCCAGACCTTCGGCCTTGACCCCGACGCCACGTGGAGCGCCCGCGACCTGACCCCGCAGGCCGATGGCGGCACGGAATTCACCCTCGTGCGCGAGGGCCGCCCGGACGTTCGCGCCCGCGTGGCTTTGCCCGGCCGCCACAACGTGAGCAACAGCGTCGCGGCGCTGGCGGCGGCCGCGTGGCTGGGCGTGCCCCTGGCCTCTGCCGCCGAGTCCCTGGCCCGTTTCCGCGGCACCCGCCGACGCATGGAGGAGCGCGGCGCGGTGCAGGGCATCGTGGTGCTGGACGACTACGCCCACCACCCAACCCAGATTGCGGCCACCCTTCGGGCGGTGCGGGAGAAATACGGCCCGCGCCCGCTCTGGGCGGTGTTCCAGCCCCACACCTACAGCCGCCTCAAGACGCTCTGGCGGGACTTTGCCGCCTGCTTCGGCGAGGCCGACCACGTCGTCGTCCTGCCGGTCTATCCGGCCCGCGAGCCGCACGACCCAACGGTGCGCCCCGACCTGCTGGCCAAACAGATGCCCCACCCCGACGCGCGCTACGCGGGCAGCCTGGACGAGGCGGCCGCGCTGTTGGCGGAACACGCGGAGCCTGACGCCATCATCATCACCCTGGGCGCGGGCGACGAGTGGATTGTAGGCGACCGCGCCCTCGCCCACCTGCGCCGCAAACTGGCCCGAACCTTGCAAGCGGAGAAGTAGAGAATGCCTTCAGGAGCAACGGGAGGAAAACGGAAAATCCGAGTTGGCGTCATCCTCGGCGGGCGCTCCGGCGAGCACGAGGTCTCGCTGGTATCCGCCCAGTCGGTCATGGCCGCCATGGACAAGGAGAAATACGAGATCATCCCGATAGGCATCACAAAAGAGGGACGGTGGATCGCGGGCGGGGATCCTGTCGCGGCGCTGAAAGGCTTGCCGGCGGGCGACGCGCACCATACGGCGCTGCTCGGCGACCCCACCCAGCGCGGCCTGGTCTCGCGCGAGGCCATGCAGGCCGTGGAGCGCGCGGCTCCCATTGAACTGGACGTCGTCTTTCCGGTGCTGCACGGCCCCTATGGCGAAGACGGCACGGTCCAGGGCCTGCTGGAACTGGCCGACATTCCCTACGTCGGGGCGGGCGTGCTGGGGTCGGCCCTGGGCATGGACAAGGCCGTGATGAAGGATGTCTTCAAGGCTCACGGCCTGCCCATCGTGCGATACCGCGTGTACAAGCGGCGAGAACTGGAGAGGAGCCAGAAACGGATTGAAGACCAGATTGAGCAGGAACTCGGCTATCCCTGCTTCGTGAAGCCGGCCAATCTGGGGTCCAGCGTGGGCGTCTCCAAGGTGCACAACCGCGCCGAGTTGGCCCCTGCCCTGCACCTTGCCGCGTCCTACGACCGAAAAATCGTGGTGGAGGAAGGCATCAACGCCAGGGAGATTGAGTGCAGCGTTCTCGGAAACGACGAGCCCGAGGCCTCGGTGCTGGGGGAAATCATCCCCTGCAACGAGTTCTACGACTATAACGCCAAGTACATAGACGACCGCTCGGAACTGGTGATTCCCGCGCCGCTGCCCGAATCGCTGGCCCAGCGCATTCGCCAACTGGCCATCCAGGCTTTTCTGGCGGTGGACTGCGCGGGCATGGCCCGAGTGGACTTCCTGCTGGATCGCGAAACGCTGGATGTTTATGTCAACGAGGTCAACACCATCCCTGGCTTCACCGCCATCAGCATGTACCCGAAACTCTGGGAGGCCAGCGGCCTGCCCTATTCGGCGCTGATTGACCGCCTGATAGAACTGGCTCTGGAGCGACACGAGGAGAAACGCAAGACCCGAACTTCGTACACCCCGAAGGCGAGGGAATAAATGGCCATGGCTTGGATGGAACGACGGCGTAGGGTAACGAAACGCAGAGGGCACACCTTTGCCCAGGCGCACGCCGCGCCGCGAATGGGCGTGCGTGCGGCTGCGCGCCGTCAGCCCGCCGCGGCGCCGGCGCGGATGGCGGGCCTGGCGCTGGTGCTCGTCGCCGCCGTCGCCGCGCTCGCCTTCTCCCAGTCGGTCGCCTTCTTCGTGTACAGCGACGAGACGCGCTACGTGGGCCTGCACCTGCTCACCCCCGAAGCCGTGTGGCAGGCAGCGGGAATCCCCGACGGGTACAGCGTCTTCTTTGTGAACACGGGCCGCGCGGCCAAGGCCCTGAAGGCGCTCCCCGAGGTCAAGGACGCCAGGGTAACCCTGCGCATCCCGAACCGCCTGACCATCACCGTCACGGAAAGGACGGTGCGGGCGGCGTGGGTGCAGGCGGGCGCGGCGTGGTGGGTGGACGAGACGGGCCACGTGCTCACCCAGGCGCAGGGCGACCTCCCTCCCGACACATTGCGCATCAACAGCATGGTGCCGGCCCCGCTACAGCAGGGCCACGACGTGAGCGCGGCGGCCATTCGGGCAGCCCTGCGCTACCATGAACTCGTGCCGCAGGCCGTCAGGTTCCAGTACGCCGAGGACAAGGGCATCTCGCTCATCATGCCCGATGGCTGGCCCGTGCACCTGGGCGACGATAGCCAGGCCGAACTCAAGATCGCGCGGTTGAACGCGCTTGTGGAGCATTTCGCGCAGCGGGGCATCCGCCCCGTGTACCTGGACTTGCGCGCGCCCGACGCGCCCGCGTACAGGCGCTAGGCGCGGGGAGGAGACGAGGCTATGTGGTTACCGCTCATCGGTCTCCTGATCGGACTTATCATCGGATCGGTGGTATCCATTTCTATACCGGCCGAGTACGCCCGCTACACCGCGGTGGCGATTCTGGCCGCGCTGGATTCGGTGCTGGGCGCTGTCAAGGCCAACCTGTCCGGCGACTATGACAATGCCATCTTCATCACGGGGTTTTTCGGCAACACGCTCCTGGCCGCCGTTCTCACGTTCCTGGGCGACCGGCTAGGGGTGGAACTGTACTACGCGGCCATTTTCGCCTTTGGCGTCAGGCTTTTCAACAACCTGGCCTTGATCAGGCGGCATCTGCTGGCGCGGTTCAGGCGGAGCCCGCGCCGCGCGACGTGATGCTCGCCGCCGCGCTGAGCGACAGGAGGAACCAGGTGGACCAACTCGTGGCAGGGATAGACATCGGAACGACAAAAGTGTGCACCCTGATCGCCGAGGCTTCGGGCGAAGGCCCCATGCTCCGCATCATCGGCGTGGGCGAGCAGGCGGCCCGCGGGATGCGCAAAGGTGTCGTCGTCAACGTCGCCGAGGCCGCCGAGGCCATCGCCGCCTCGGTGGAGCAAGCCGTGCGCGTGTCGGGCGTCCCCGTGGATGCCGCCTACGTCAGCGTGGGGGGCACCCACATCACGTCGCTCAACAGCCGCGGGGTGGCCGCCATCACGCGCCCCGAGCGCGGCGTTACCCAGGAGGACATTGACCGCGCCCTGCAAGGCGCGCGGGCCATCGCCATTCCCCACAACCAGGAGGTCATCCACGCCCTGCCGCGCGGCTACTCCATTGACGGCCACGACGGCATCACCGACCCGCTGGGGATGCACGGGCACCGCCTGGAGGTGGAGGCGCACGTCATCACCGCGTCCGAGGCGGCCATCCAGAACCTGCGCGACTGCGTCCTCGCCGCCAAGGTGGAGCCGCTGGGGCCTGTGCCCGAACCCATCGCCGCCGCCCAGGCCGTGCTGCGCCAGAGCGAACGCGAGGCCGGCGTCATCCTTGTGGACATCGGCGGCGGCACCACCAAGATCGCCGTCTTCGCCGACGGGTGCGCGCTGCACACCTCCGTCATCGCCGTCGGCGGCGTGAACATTACCAACGACATCTGCTACGGCCTCAAGGCTCCCTTTGAGGTCGCCGAGCGCATCAAGATCGCCCACGGGCACGCGATCCCCGACAAGGTGCGCCCCGACGAGACCGTGGACGTAACGTCGTTCGGGGACGAAATGCCCCAGATCGCGTCGCGCCGCTTCCTCGCCGAGATCATCCAGGCCCGCGTGGAGGAAATCTTCGCCCTGGTGCTCAAGGAGATCAAGCACTCCGGCTACGACATCCTCCTGTCGGCGGGGGCCGTCCTGTGCGGGGGGACGGCGCAACTGCCGGGAATCAAGGAAGTGGCGCGCGAAGTGTTGCAAATGCCCGTCCGCATCGGCATACCCACCGACCTGGAAGGGCTGACCGACACCATCGCCAACCCGGCCCACGCTACAAGCGTCGGCCTGTTACGGTGGGGCCTGGGCGACATGTCCGCGCCGCCCCCCGAAGAGAGCGATTGGCCCAGCAGAATCAAGCGTTGGTTTACAAATATCCTGCCGAGTTAGGCACAACGTCGTAGAGAGGGAAGACCCATCATTCGCGAAAGGAGTAGAACGCTATGGTAGACCTGGTAGAGCCCGAGAATTTCGCCAGAATCAAAGTCATCGGGGTGGGCGGTGCCGGCTGCAATGCCGTCAACCGCATGATTGAGGCCGGGCTGAGCGGCGTGGAGTTCATCGCCGTCAACACCGACGTCCAGGCGCTCATGCTCTCCAAAGCCCCCAAGCGCATCTCCATTGGCGAGAAACTGACCCGCGGATTGGGCGCTGGTGGCGACCCCGCCATCGGCCAGAAGGCCGCCGAGGAAAGCAGCGATGACCTCTACGAGGCCATCAACGGTTCCGACATGGTCTTCATCACCGCGGGCATGGGCGGCGGCACCGGCACGGGCGCCGCGCCCATCATCAGCCAAATCGCCAAGGAGACCGGCGCGCTCACCATCGGCGTGGTAACCAAGCCCTTCGGGTTTGAGGGCCAGCGCAAGCGCCGAACCGCCGAGGAGGGCCTGGAACGCCTCCGCGAGCACGTGAACACGCTCATCGTCATCCCCAACGATCGGCTCCTGGAGATCGTGGACAAGAAGGCGCCCGTTACCGAGGCCTTCCGCGTCGCCGATGACGCGCTGCGCCAGGGCATCCAGGGCATCTCGGAAGTCGTAACGGTGCCTGGGATGATCAACGTGGACTTCGCCGACGTCCGCGCCGTCATGCAGGAAGGCGGCTCGGCGCTCATGGCCGTGGGGCGGGGCAAGGGCGAGAACCGCGCCGTGGACGCCGCCAAAGCCGCCATCGCCAGCCCGCTGCTGGACATCACCATTGAGGGCGCGCGCGGCGTGCTGTTCAACATCACCGCGGGCCGCGACCTCACCCTCAGCGAAGTGGACGCCGCCGCCAACATCATCAAGGCCACCGCCGACCCCGAAGCCAACATCATCTTCGGCGCCGTCATCAACGAGAGCATGAGCGACGAGGTGCAGATCACCGTCATCGCCACGGGGTTTGACGCCAAGGGCAAGATCCTGCAAAAGCCCGCCGCCATCCCCCAGGCCCGCGCTGCCGCGGCCACCGGCACCGACGGCAAGATCCGCGAATTCCCGGTGCGCATCATCAACACGGAGGACATTGAAGTCCCCGCGTTCATTCGCAACGCCGTAAACAAAGGGCCCAAACAGAACTGAGACTTGCGGCGCGCCCTGGCGCTACGCCACAACCATTCGGCCGGAGCGCGCCGCAAAGCGCCTGGCCCGGCGGCCCGCGCGTTTCGCGTGGCTCTCCATCGTCATAGCCTGCCTCGCGTCTCCCGAGAGGAGCCCGCTCGTTACCCGCGTCGCCATCGCCCGGTAACGGGCGGGCGGTTTCCAGGGGCCTGCTCGGACCCAGCCATGACCTCGGCCCCTAACCTTAAATCTTGTGTTGCGCGAACATTTCAAACAAAAAAGACTTGCATTCTCGGCGCATTTGTGGTACACTGGGACTGCTCCACGACACATAGTGCCTAAGCCGCACACCCCACCCTACATACGGTATGGTGTCGCCATCGCTTCGGTGCGGGGGAGCATTGTCGCCTGATCCACCGGCGACAGCCAAGGAGGAAACCGTGCAGTGCCCTAACTGTGGAGAGCCGAACACCCAGGTGGTGGATACGCGAATGATCACCAACGGCGTGCGACGCCGCCGCCAGTGCCCCAAGTGCGGCCAGCGTTTCACCACCTACGAGTATCCCGCGTCCAGCACGCCCCTCGTGGTCAAGAACGATGGCCGCCGCGAGGAGTTTGATCGCACCAAACTGCTGACGGGCATCCGCAAAGCCTGCGCCAAGCGCCCCGTCAGCGCCGAGCAGATTGACGCCATCGTTACCGCCGTGGAAAACCAGATTCGCGACTCCCGCGCCAAGGAAATCTCGTCCGAAAAGATCGGCCAGATGGTGCTGGAGCACCTCCGCCAGATTGACAAGGTCGCCTACATCCGCTTCGCCTCGGTGTACCTCCGAATGGATGACCTGGAGGCCCTCAAGCAAGAGGTTGAGAAACTTCTGAAGTCCGGTGATCAGGAACCCGCGTCTCGGCACTAGGAGAAGACCCCATGATTACCCTGGAACCCACGCTCACTGCGAATGCCTTGACCGTGCTGAAGAAAAGGTACCTGCGCAAGGACGAACACGGCAACCCCGTGGAAACGCCCGCCGACATGTTCTGGCGCGTGGCGTCCAACGTCGCCCAGGCCGAGCGGCTCTACGGCCCCGAGGACCAAGTGGAGTTCTGGGCCAAAGCCTTCCACGAACTCATGGTCTCGCTGGACTTCCTGCCCAACTCCCCCACCCTCATGAACGCGGGGCGCAGGCTCCAGCAACTGTCGGCGTGTTTCGTCCTGCCCATTGAGGACTCCATGATCAGCATCTTTGAGGGCATCAAGAACACCGCCCTGATCCACCAGAGCGGCGGCGGCACGGGATTCTCCTTCTCCCGCCTGCGCCCCAAGAACGACGTGGTGCAGTCCACCAAAGGCGTGTCCAGCGGCCCCGTGTCGTTCATGAAGGTCTTCGACGCCGCCACCGAGGCCATCAAGCAGGGCGGCACCCGTCGCGGCGCCAACATGGCCATCCTGCGCGTGGACCACCCCGACATCCTGGAGTTCATCACCGCCAAGGACAAGGATGGAATCCTGCCCAACTTCAACCTGTCGGTCGGCATCACCCGCGAGTTCATGCAGGCCCTGGCCGACGACGCCGACTACCCGCTCATCAACCCGCGCAACCGCCAGGAGACGGGTCGGCTGAAGGCCCGCGAGGTGTTTGACCTCATCACCCAGATGGCCTGGAAGAACGGGGAGCCGGGCGTCATCTTCCTGGACCGCATCAACGAGGCGAACCCCACCCCCCACCTCGGCGAGATTGAGAGCACCAATCCGTGCATCACCGGCGATACCTGGATCATGACCGCTGACGGGGCACGCCAGGTGAAGGACCTGGTCGGACGTCCTTTCACTGCGATCGTGAACGGCGCCGAATGGCCCAGCGAGGGCTTTTTCAGCACGGGGACGAAACCGGTATATCGCCTCACCACGCTGGAGGGGTTCTCATTGCGATTGACCGCGGAACATCCTCTCATGAGAGTTACCTCTCTCACGCGCTACCGGTTGGAAACGGAGTGGACCGAGGTGCAACACCTGCGCCCGGGCGACAAAATCGTTATCCACAACCATCGCAGCCTCCTGGGGTGGGAAGGCCCGCACACCGAAGAGGAAGGCTACTTGATTGGGTTCTACCTGGGCGATGGGACGACGAAACAAGGCCGAATTACCCTCTCCTCCTGGGGCGAGACCGAGGGCGCAAAAGCGGTGCGCGACGAGGTCTATCGCTACGCCCAAAAACTTCCGCACCGTGCCGATTTCGCGGGCTGGACCGCTGTCCGCGGCCGTGGCGAATATCGCCTGACGCTCACCGCCTTGCGCCAATTGGCAGACGAACTGGGGCTAGGGAATGGCAAAGCCATCACACCGCAGATGGAGCAAGCCTCGGCAGACTTCTATCGCGGCCTGCTCCGCGGCTTGTTTGACTCCGATGGTTCGGTTCAGGGCAGTCAGGAAAAGGGGGGCAGCGTGCGCCTGGCGCAGAGCGATTTGGAGATGCTGCGCGCTGTCCAACGGATGCTGCTACGTCTCGGCATCGCATCTACGATTTATCAGAACCGCCGCCAAGAAACCTCGCGGGAGATGCCCGACGGGAAGGGCGGAACACAGGAGTACCTGACCAAAGCCCAACATGAATTGGTGATCGCCAACGACAACTTGCGCTATTTCTACGAGCGCGTTGGGTTCAGCGATACTGACAAAGCCCGCAAATTGGCACAACTCCTAGACGCATACCAGCGGGAAATCAACCGCGAACGCTTTGTTGTTACGATAGCGGAGATCGTCGCAGACGGCGCGGAAACGGTGTACGATGTTCGCATCCCGGGCATCAATGCCTTTGACGCGAACGGGCTCGTCGTGCACAACTGCGGGGAACAGCCGCTCCTCCCCTACGAGTCCTGCAATCTCGGCTCAATCAACCTGGCCCACATGGTTGCCAACGGTTCGGTGGACTGGGCGAAACTGCGCCAGGCGGTCAAGGTCGCCATTCGCTTCCTGGACGACGTGATTGACATGAACCGCTACCCCCTGCCCCAAATTGAGGACATGACCAAGGCCAACCGCAAGGTCGGCCTGGGCGTCATGGGCTTCGCCGAGATGCTCATCCAGTTGGGCATCCCCTACGACTCGGAGCAGGCCGTGGAGACCGCCGAGGCCGTCATGCGCACCATCCAGGAAACGGCCTGGGAAGCGTCGGCGGCCCTCGCCAAAGAGCGCGGCGCGTTCCCCAGTTTCAAGGGCAGTCGCCTGGACCGCCCGGGCGCGCCGCCCGTGCGCAACGCCACCGTTACCACCATCGCCCCCACCGGCAGCATCAGCATCATCGCGGGGTGCTCCAGCGGGATTGAGCCGCTGTTCGCCCTCGTGTACACGCGCAACGTCCTGGACAACACCGCCCTCCCCGAAGCCAACCCGCTGTTTGAGCGGATCGCCCACGAGCGCGGGTTCTACTCGGCCGAACTCATGGAAGCCATCGCCCAGCGCGGGGGCGTCCGTGGCCTGGATAGCGTGCCCGAAGATGTCCAGCGCATCTTCCCCACCGCCCACGACATCAGCCCCGAATGGCATGTCCGCATCCAGGCCGCCTTCCAGCGCTACACCGACAACGCCGTGTCCAAGACCATCAACTTCCCCCACGACGCCACCGTGGAAGACGTGCGCAAAGCCTACCTGATGGCCTACGAACTGGGGTGCAAGGGCATCACCGTTTACCGCGACGGGAGCCGAAGCACCCAAGTCCTGACCAAAGGCCGCGGCGACAAGCCCGCCCAGTCCAAGGACGCGCCCTCCGAACCGTCGGTTCGGGTTCCGCGCACGCGCCCCGTCGTTACCCACGGCATCACCGAGAAGGTCGCGCTGGGCTGCAACCGCACCCTGTACATCACCATCAACGAGGACGACAAGGGCCTGTGCGAGGTCTTCTTGCAGATGGGCAAATCGGGCGGGTGTACGGCCTCCCAGTCCGAGGCCATCGGGCGGCTCATCTCTCTGAGCCTGCGCTCGGGCATTGAGCCGAAAGCCATCATCAAGCAACTGAAGGGCATCCGCTGCCCGTTCCCCGTGTGGCACAATGGGAATGTGGCCTTCTCCTGCTCCGACGCCATCGGCCGCGCCCTGGAGCACTACCTGGGCATCCAGTCGCCCCACTCACCGCAAGCGCCCGAAGCCCACGCCGGCACCGGTGAGAAGAACCCCCTGGACTTCTCGCCCGAGTGCCCCGAATGCGGCGGCATCCTGGAGTTCGTGGAAGGCTGCATGACCTGCCGCACGTGCGGCTACTCGCAATGCGGGTGAAATGAGGAGACCCAGAACCGGAGACCCCAAGGGTCTCGGTTCCAAAGTTTGTTGGTCATGCCATGGGCACAGGCGCGACGCGCTTTCGGAAGTGCGCCGCGCCTCGGTCGCCAACACAAGCCGGAGCCGAACCGCCTGTGGAATCTCCTAGCGTCTTCGCAGGCTGGCCGCCACCGCCTCGCTGACCGACGTTACCGCCCGCGGCCGCCGCAGGAACCCCTCCAGGTGGATGTCGTCCACGTACAGCGACAGGTGGAGCGTCCTGCCCGCAGCGGTGGCGCGCCGCAACGTAACCAGCGGGTACTTCCAGGCGGGGGTTGCCGCCTTGAACGACTTGGGTAGCCAATCGCGGAACGCGGCTACCCTGTCGTCCAGCCGTTGCGCCTCGTAGAGATTCGCGTTCTTCAAGTGGTGGCGGATGTCGTCCGTGTGCCGAGTCAGTCCGGCAATATGGGCTTCTGCCTCGTCCAGGATCCGCGCGCGATCTTCGGGGAACCGGCGCAGTTGCGGGTCGCGGGCGCGCGCACGTGCCCACGCGCGCATCGCCGCCTTCAGCCGCTCGTCGTAGGCATCCAGCGTCTCCAGTTCCTTCGCGATGGCCGCTTTCTCCTCCGAGGACAGGCCGCCCTTCTCCGCGCCGCGAATCACCGCCAGGAGCCGCTCCAGGAGCGCCATCATCCCCTTCTGTCGCAAATCCAACTGCCGCTCGCGCCGCAGCGCCGAAATCCCCCAGCGCAGTTCGCGCCCCCTGGGAGAGCGCGGGTCGCATTCGGCCAGCGCCCGCCGCATCGCCTTCAGTTTGGCGTCCAAATCGCCCAGGATGTACGGGTTCGCGTCGGCCACCTCGCGCAGCGTCGCCTCGGCCTGCTCCAGCGGCACGTCGTCGGGCACGGCCACCTCCAGCGTTACGCGCAGGTCAGGGCTGGGGCGCGTGAGGTTCGTAATCTTCGTCGCCGCCAGAATGCTGTTGGGCACGTAGATGTCGCAGTGCTCCTCGGTGTTGTACAGCGTGGTAACGCGGAGGCCGATGTGCCGAATCTGGCACACCACACCGTCCCAGATGATGAGGTCGCCGAATCGGAACGGCGTGTCAATGAGGAGCGTCAGCCCGCCCAGGATGTTGCCCAGCGTGTCGCGCAGCGCCAGCCCAACGACGAGCGCCGCGCCGCCCGTGGTCAGCGCCACCGTGGAGATGTCGGCGCCCAGCAGGCGAAGCATCAGGATCGCGCCCACGCCGCCGATCACCACCGGCGCCAACACATCCAGCACCGGCACGAGCACGTCGTCAAAACTGGACTCGCTACGCTCCGCCAGCCGCCTGCCGTAGTACAGCACCGTGTCCCGCGTCAGCCGCCAGACCGCCCACGTGGCAACCGCGATGCGCAGCAGGTTGACGATCGTGTTCACGGTGGCCTTCGTGCCGACGGAGAGCGTGCTGTCGTTCGTCAGGCTGATGATCGCCGTGAGGATGAGGAAGACCACCACCGGCCGCTGGAGCACGCCCACCAGGACATCGTCAATGTCGTCGGGCGTGCGCCGCGCCCACCACGCCAGCAGGCCAAACAGCAGAATCGCCGCACCGGCAATCGCGCCCAGCCACGAGAGAAGCAAACCCCAATCCGGCATACGCGCCTCCAAAACACGAAATGGGCGCTTGCGGCAGAAAGCCGGCGCTGCGGCCACCGCACCATCGCCGCCAGCACAGTCCTACGGTTCGCCCAAGGCAGCCACGACGCCTACGCAGCCGCGATGGGCATATCAGCCCAGCGGCGCAGCCATGCGCGCCCCTGGGGGTTGTGTCCGAAGGTTACAGGGGCAGGCCGCCCTACCCGACCTGGATGATCTCCACCGGGCAGCCGTCGGCCGCAGCCTTGGCGCAATCCACCAGGTCGTCGGGAATCTCGCCTTCGCCGGGATTGCCGCCCACCTGGTACTTGGCCACAATCTGGCTGTTGCCGTCGTTGGGGTTCTCCTCAAAGACCGCGTCGCAGTCCGACCAGCACGCCCCGCAAGCGATGCACTCGTCGCGATTGATGGTTACCTTCTTCATCGCCGAACCTCCCGCAGGATGGTGAAAATACGACTCAAAGTGTACGGATATTCGCCCCAGGTGTCAAAACGCGGCCAAGAGGCTTTCGCGCTTCGCCATCCGCCGAAGGCGCAAAACCCTCGGCGCCTTCTGCCTTCGCGTGAGATTGACGCCTCCTGGACATCCGATGCCGCGCCCACGCCCTCGCTTGCGGACTTCGCGCCTCTTTGCTACAATCGCCCCAAACGCGATTCGGAGAGGCCCATGGAGAACCTGCGAGACTACTTCCGCGCATTCGCTGCCCTGCCCGAGGCCGCGCGGCAGGTGGGCGCCGAAGCGGCCGCCGCCAACCTCGCCGAGCAAGCGCGCCCCCTGGCCGACCCCGCCGCTGCCGCCGCCTTTGTGGAGCGGGCCCGCACCCGCTACCATCTCACCCGCCAGGATGCCCAGACGGCTTTCTGGATTCTCCAGGAATACTACTGGACCCACTACATTCGCCGCCGCCCTATCGCGGGCCGCATCGCGCGATTCGTCGCCGCATTCCTGCGCTACAAATACCCCAAGGTCATCCTGGAGACGCGCGACGAGGTCATTGTGGAGTCGCCCTGGGGGGTTGCGTGCCCCCTGGTGCGCGGGTTTGACGGCGACCTGGCCCAATGCCGCTCCCTGTGTGAGGCCTGCTTCCGCCACGCGGTCATCATAGAACCCGACCAGATCGCGCTCCTGAAGGCCGCGGCCCCCTCCCTTCGGCTCGTCCTCCACAAGTTCCGCGAGTCGCCCGACAAGAACTGCGAGTACGCCCTCGTGTCCGAATAGCCCGAGGGCATACCGCGGCCGGTGTTCCACGGCGCAAGCGCCAGGTTGCCTTCCGCCGCGCCGAGTGGTATTATCAGCGTTGCGCCTGCCCCGCGCGGCGCGTTTCGCTATGACTACAGAGAGGTATTCATGCCTGAAACCCGAAGTCCACAACGCTTCGCCCGCATCGGCCTTATCGTAACGGGCTTGCTCATCGCAGCCCTGCTCCTGAGCGGATGCGCGGCGGCCGCCGAGAAAAGCGAATTCGCCGGCCCCGACTGGAGCCGCGGCGTTCGCATCGGCGTGTCTCACATCAACAACCGGCCCAGCATCGTCTGGGATTCGGCGGGCGGCAGCGCCCTCGTGTCGTGGCTCGCCAACACCGAACAGGGCTGGCGAATCCAACTCGCGCGGGTCAACGCCCAGGCCGAACCCTCCACCACAACGTTGCCATTTCCCATGCGCGCCCCCACTCGCCAGCAGATGGTGCTGGGCGCGCCGGGCACGCTGCACTTCTTCTGGCTGGATGCGGCGAGCGGGCGCAGGCCCGGCCTCCACTACGCCCGCACCACCACCGACGGCGTCCCCCTGAGCGAGCCGGCACTTGTCTCCGGCGACGCCAGCGACGTAACGGGCTACTGCGCGTTTCGGGCGGTAGAAGGGGCGCTGGACCTTCTGTGGGCCGACGTTTCGGGCGGCGACCCCCAGATGTTCCACGCGCGCCTGGCCGATTCCGGCGAAGTCCTCGTGGCCCCGCACGCCCTGGGAGTCGCGGGCGCCGACCCCTATGCGGCCGTGGACAACCGCGGCGTCGTCCACCTCGCCTGGCATCTGGGCCAGGGCATGGGCGCCGAGAAGATCTTGTACGCTACCTTTGACCCCGTCGCCATGCGCGTCGGCGAACCCACGGTTATGGCCACGTTCCCGATGGGCATCGGCCTGGCTCTCTACCCACCCGAGATCGCCCTGGAAACCGACTGGGTCTATGTCATCTGGTCGCTGGAGCAGCGCGGGGGCGGCCTCACGCCTGGCACGGCCGAGACCCAGTACCAGGCCTTCCCCATCGGCCAGCCCGAGCGCCACGGCGGCGGTGGGCTGTACTTGCCTGCGCTCGCCAAGCCCGAGTACCAGGCCGCCAGCGGCGCGTTCAACTACACGCGCCTGTACCCGCTGGCGTCCGGCGACGGCAGCGCGGTCGTCCTGCGCTCCCCGTCCGACTACGTGTACATGCAGTTTGCCGTCCCAGGCCAGCGCGACGAGGCCGGGGTGTTCCTGGCCAGTTACATGGCGCTCCCCCGAAGGGTGGGCAAAATCCAAATCGCCCTGGCCATCCTTGACAACGGGCGGGTCAAGGGCTACGAAGTCGCCGCGCGCACCCTGTCCGGCTCGCTGCGACCCGCCGCGACGGTGGACGACGAGGGCGCGCTGCACCTGGCCTGCCTCGGCGTAGGGGGATTCGGGAACTACGACGTGCTCTATGCCAGCACCGCGCCCGCGGTTCGCGCCACGCTCAATCGGATGACAGCCGCCGACGTGTTTGCCCTGCTGCTGGGCAAGACCTGGAGCGCCGCCTCGGCCCTGTCCTTCTTCCCGATGCTCATCATCTGGCTATTCCTGCCGTTCGCGTGGCTTGTGGGGTTCTACCTGGCCCGACCCGACGCCGACCTGACCACCCGCACGGGGCGCGTGGGCCTGGTCGTCGCCATCGTCCTGTACCTGTTCTCCAAACTGTTCATGCTGCCCGCGTTCCTGTGGTACGCCCCGTTCCTGGACGTGGTGCCGCCCCGATTTGAGTGGGTAGTCCTGCTGGGCTTCCCGGCGTTGCTCCTGGCGTTGGGCCTGCTGGCCATGCGCCTTTACATTCGGCGGGCCGAGCGCAAGGTCGTCATGTTCGCCTTCGCCACCTTCGCGGCCACCGATGCCCTCCTGTCGCTCATCTTCTACATGCCCAACGCCATCGGCGGATAGCAAAACCTCCCGCGCCCTCCTGGCTCCCCGCACGAGGGGAGACAAGGGGGCGCGGGAGTCGCCTGAAGCCTCCGCGCTGCCTCTTCCCGCTACAGCGCGATCTTCACGCCCAATTCCTGCGCCAGGCCCCGGATTTCAGCGAGCACGCTGGCGGGCACAGGCACGCCATTTTGCAGTCGGTCTTGCCGCTTGAGCCATTCTATCTCTCCAGGCAAGTAGATGCGCTCCACGCCAGGAGCGCGAGGAGAATTGAGAATCTCCTGCACGAGGCTTTGCATATCCCGGCGGAAATCGTCCCAATCGGCAAAAGCCGAGATGTCCAGCGCCTGGGTTACGAACCCCACCGACGACGGCTGCTTCAGGTCGTGCACCGAGGTAAGGCGGGTGCCGAAATCGGCGCCGGTGAGCACGCCCGACAGCACGTCTATGGCCAACGCCAGGCCGTACCCCTTGGGCCCGCCGATGGGCACCAGCGTGCCTTCCAGCGCCGCCTTGGGGTCATCGGTGGGGCGGCCCTGCGCGTCCAGCGCCCAGCCCAGGGGGATGCGCTCGCCCTTGTTGGCCGCCAGCCGAATCTTGCCGCGCGCCACCACCGACGAGGCCATGTCCAGGACGATGTCCACGTCGCCGCCGGTGGGGATGGCGATGCAGACGGGGTTGGTGCCCAGCACCGGCGCCGCCCCGCCCCACGCCGCCATGCTCGGCGCGGCGTTGGCCGTAACCACGCCGATCATCCGATGGGGCAGCGCCATCATGGCGTAGTACGCCGCGATCCCGAAGTGGTTGGCGTTGCGCACGGCGGCGACGCCCACGCCGTGCTGCCGCGCGCGCTCCATCGCCTGAGTCATGGCGCGGACGCCCGCCACCTGGCCAAATCCGCGCTGCGCGTCCAGCAGCACCGACGCGGTCCGCTCCCGCACCACCTTGACCTCGGTCTTGGGGGTCATCAGCCCCGCTTGCACCCGATGGACATACGCGGGCAGGCGCAGAAGCCCGTGCGACTCCACGCCGCGCAGGTCGGCCTCCACCACGATCTCGGCGATGATGCGCGCCTCGTCGGGCGGCACGCCAACCTTGTGCAGCAGGCGCTCGCAGGCTTGCACCAGGTCGCTGGCTTGGATACGTACGATTTCCTCTGGCATATGTTGTGCCTCCACATGTAGGATTTTGCAAACATCACAGCCGCCCCTCGCGCCCGCGCAGGTCGTAGAACACCCATGCGGGCAGGGGCGGCAAACGCAGAAGGGCGGGCCTCCGTCAGCCCGCCCTTGCGTTGGACGGGGACTTACGCAAGTCCCAGGTAAGCGTGCTGAACGACGGGGTTCTCGCGCAGCGCCTCGGCCGTATCGGCGAAGCGGATGCGGCCCGTCTCCAGGACGACGCCGCGGTGGGCGATCTTGAGCGCCGCGCGCGCGTTCTGCTCCGAGAGCAGCACGGTAATCCCCTGACGATTCAACTCGGAGATGATCTCAAACACGCGCTGAACCAACAAGGGCGCAAGGCCCAGCGACGGCTCGTCCATGACGAGGATCTTGGGCCTGGACATTAGTGCGCGGGCGATGGCCAGCATCTGCTGCTCGCCGCCGCTGAGGGAGCCGGCCAGTTGTCGCTCGCGACCCTTGAGGGGCGCGAACAATTCGTACATGCGGGCTTTATCCTTGGCGATCTCGTCCAGATCCGTCCGATGATACGCGCCCATCTCCAGGTTCTCGTCCACGGTGAGCACGGGGAAGACGCGCCGGCCCTCCGGCACGTATCCGATCCCCTTGTGCACCAACTTGTGCGCGGGCAGCCGGTGGATCGGCTCGCCGTTCAAGAGGATAGCGCCATGCCGTGGGTGGACAAGGCCGCAGATCGCCTTTATCGTTGTGGATTTTCCGGCCCCGTTTGCGCCGATGATGGTCGTGATCTCGCCGTCGTGCACCTCCAGGGAGATTCCCTTCACCGCGTGAATGTGCCCGTAGTAGATGTGAACATTGTCCAGGACTAACATCACCCTTCCTCCCTGCCGAGATACGCCTCAATGACCACGGGGTCGCAACTCACGGCGCTGCAGGAACCCTCGGCGATCTTCTTGCCGTAGTCCAGGACCGATACCACATCGGAGATTTCCATCACCAGTTTCATGTCGTGTTCCACCAGAAAGATGGTGATGCCCGACTGGCGAATCTCCAGCAGCATGTCGCGCAACTCAGCGGTTTCCGCCTCGTTCAGGCCGGCGGCCGGCTCGTCCAGCAGAACCAGGGTCGGCTCAGTGGCCAGCGCTCGGGCGATCTCCACACGTCGCTGCAAGCCATAGGGCAGGCTCGTCGCCTGCTCATCGGCGTACTGGTCAATCTTCATGATGCGCAGCATCTGAAGCGCCTTTTCCTTCAACTCCTCTTCCTCGCGGCGAACGGAGAAGGGATCCAGCACGTGTTGCCAGAAGCGAGTCTTGGCGTGATGCCCCAGGGCCACCAGCACGTTCTCCATGACCGTCATGCTGGAGAACAGCCGCAGGTTCTGGAACGTTCGGGCCACGCCCATCGCGGTGATCTTGTACGACGGCAGGCCACTGATCTGCTTGCCGCGGAACCGCACCACCCCTTGCGTGGGCTTGTAGTAGCCCGACACCACGTTGAAGATAGTCGTCTTGCCCGAACCGTTCGGCCCGATGAGGGCGTGGATTTCGCCCTCCTGGATGTTCAGCGACACGTCGTTCACGGCCACCAGGCCGCCGAATTGCATGGTGAGGTTCTGTATTTCCAGCAACATGGTCTCACCTCGCTTCTTCGGATGGCGGATTCGCCACGGTGTTGGCCTCCTCCTCACGGGCCCGCCGTGCGCCCTGGCGCTCCCGCCAGCGCCGCGCAATGCCTACAGCCCCGCCCGGGAAGAAGAGCACCACCAGCACTACGGCCAGCCCGTAGAACACCAGTTGCCAGTCGCGGAACGTCCGCAGGACCTCCTGCAGGATGACCAGAACTCCGCCCACCACCGACCCCAGCAGATTACCCATGCCGCCCACCAGGGTCATGGTGAGAACGAACAGGGTGGAGCGGAACTCAAAGATGTCGGGGCTGATGTACGTGTTGAGGTGGGCGAATAGCACGCCCGCGACCCCCGCGTACACGCCGCTGATGGTGATCGCCAGAATCTGGTAGAAACCGGTGTTGACGCCCATGGCCTTGGCGGCCACGTAGTCGTCGCGCACCGCGCGGAAAGCGCGGCCGAAGCGGTGGCGCGTGATCTGCCGGGCGACGAGGTAGCCCAGGATCACGAACGCCAGCACCAGATAGAAGTACCTCTGCTCCGAGTTGATGGGGATGCCGAAGAAACTGGGGCGTTTGATGTTCGGAATCCCCATGGCTCCCCGTGTAATCTGCTCTTCGTTCACGAGGATGATGTTGATGACCTCGCCAAGCCCCAGTGTAACGATGGCCAGGTAGTGCGAGCGGACCTTCAGGGATGGGAGCGCCACCACAGCGGCCACCAGGGCCGCAACCACCATCGCAGCCGGCAACGTGAGCCAGAACGGCCACTTGAAGTTCACATTGAGCAGCGCCGCGGTGTAGGCCCCAATGGCCCAGAACGCACCGATGGCCAGGTTGATCTGCCCACAGAACCCCTGGGCGATGTTCAGCCCCAGGCTGAGCAGGATGTACAGCCCCGTCATGTTCAAGATGCGCACTTGGTAGTCATTGCGCGCGATCTTGGGCACGGCCAGGAGCAGCGCCAGGAAAGCGATCAGCGCGATGGTCTTCCAAAGCGTCGTGCGCGTCTTCATCTCGCCCTCCTACACCTTCTCAACGGTGGTCTCGCCCACGATCCCCGACGGCTTGATCATGAGCACCAGCACCATGATGATGAAGGCGATTCCCTTGGTATAGGCCGACGAGATGTAGCCCGCCGAGATAGCCTCAATCACGCCGAAGAGCAGCCCGCCCACGATGGCGCCCGGGATACTGCCCAAGCCGCCCAGGATGGCCGCCGCAAACCCCTTGATGCCCACAGCCGCGCTCATGGCGGGGTTCACGTACACGATGGGCGCGGCCAGAATGCCCGCCGCAGCCGCCAGCCCCGAGCCGATGGCGAACGTAACCGCATTCGTGAAGTTCACCGGTATCCCCATGGCGCTCGCGATCTCGCGGTCCTGCGCCGCAGCGCGCATGGCCTTCCCCACCTTCGTCCGCGACAAGAATGTCTGCAGGCCGACCATCAGGACGGTGCCCACCCCGATGATGAGCAACATCTGCGGCACGAGCGCCACGCCGCCCACCAGGATCGGCTTGGACGATAGAGGCGACCGCACTGCAAACCCTTCCGCGCCCCAGATGATGATGGCCAGGTTGTCCAGCATGATGCCCACGCCGATGGTCCCCAGGAGCATGAGCATGAGGTCCAGGTTTGCCAGCGGGCGGAACAGCCTTTCCAGCGCAACGCCCAGGATCGCCGTCAGCAGGATGCCCACGATGAACGCCGCCCAGTAGGGCAGGTGCAGGCCGGCCACCATTCCCTTGTAGAAGATGACGCCGAAGTACGTCCCGATCATGTAGATGCTACCGTGTGCAAAGTTGACGAGGCCCATGGATCGGTACACCATGGAGTAACCCAGGGCCACAAGCGCGTAGATACTCCCGATGCCCAGGCCTCCAACGATAGTCTGCACGAGAATGACCGTTTTGGTCATGCCCCTCCTTTCAAGAGCGGTCTGGACGCCCCAAGCAAGAGAAGGCGAGAGGGAGGCCGCTTGCACAGCCTCCCTCTCGCTGCAGTTCCTACTTGACGGATACGGGGGTCAGTTTGCCGTCTTTGACGACGCCAATGCCCACCTCGTGCAGGCCCTCGCCGTTCTCATCGTAGCAGATCGTGCCCTGGAGGCCCTGAACGCCGCAGATCTTGTGCAGTTCCTCGGTGATGCGCTCGGGCGTGATGTCGGGATACGCCTTCTCCAGAGCCATGATGAGCACCGTAGCGCCGTCGTAGGCCTTGGCGCCGTGGCTCTCAGGCTCATCGCCCCAGCGCGCCTTGTAGCGGGCCGCGAAGTCGCGCGTCAGGTCGTTGAGGTCATTGGAGATGTACGGGTTGGAGTAGTACGTGCCTTCCGCCGCGTCGCCGGCGACTTCAACGAACTTGGTCGTGCCGATGGCCGCGCCGCCCGCAAACTGGCCGGTGAACCCCAACTGCCGCGCCTGCTTGGCGATGAGGCCCGAAGCCACCTCGGAGCCGCCGAACAGGATGACCTCCGGATTGGTCTGGAGAATCTTCGTCAACTGGCCGGTGAAGTCCTTGTCCTCAATGCCGTACCACTCCACGGCCAGAGGCTCCAGGCCATGCGCCTTCAGGGCGTTGGTCTGGTACTCGGCCTCGCCTTTGCCGTAGGCCGACGTGTCGGAGATGATCGCGAACTTCTTGAACCCCTTGCCCACCATGAAGTCCACGATGCTCTTCTCATACGCGGGCCCGGCAGGGCAATCCCGGAACACGTACTTGCTGCCCTTCTGGGTAATGGTGGCGTTGAGAGCCGAGGTCAGGTGAGGGATTTTGTACTCCATGAACACGGGCACGACCGCCAACGTCGTCGTGCTATTGGTGCACGCGAACGCGGCCACCACCTTGTCCTGGGTGATGAGTTTCTGCGCCAGTGCGACAGCCTTGGTTGGGTCGGCCTCGTCGTCTTCCTGGATCAACTGGAGCATCCGACCGTGGATGCCGCCGGCCGCGTTCTTGGCCTCAAAGGCCAGCAGGATGCCGCGCTCGTCCCACTCGCCCAGGATGGCATTGGTGCCCGTCTTGGGGGCAATCCAGCCGATCTTGATCGGCTCAGGCGGCGTCGTGGGGGCCGCCGTGGGCTGCGCGGGTGCCGCGGTGGGCTGGGCAGGGGCCGCCGTGGGCTGCGCGGGCGCCTTCGTCGGCGTAGCCTGGCCGCACGCGCCCAGCATCACGGCAACGATGGTCAACAGGGTAATCGCAACAAACAGGTTTCGCCGGGTCATCTGCTCTTCCTCCTCATTGATTCAAAATTGTTGTGGATCCGACAGACGTACCGATGGGATATGGATAGGCCTCTGCTCTACCACCTCCTTTCCCTGCAATTCCAGCCGTAGCCCACAGTCCTGCGTGGCATGTCGGACACGTCGGGCGTCGCAACAGGACCCAATCGCCAATTCTGCTACCCGCCAGACATCGGCGGGAAAAGGCACACACGGCTCGCCGCGGGCACCTCGCGCTCCAGCGGCACCTGCACGCCGTTCACCGTCGCCAGCCCAATGTCGTCGGGATCCAGGCCCAAACGCACGACGACATCCCGCACCGTGAGCGGGCCATCGGCGTCCAGACGCTGCCGCCGCCGCCCCGGGGGCAACAGCGCCCCGAACACTTCCACTTCAAATGAGAACCCGCCGCCCCCCATGCTCCCGCCCTACGCCCCTTCGGGCCGAATCTGCCGCACCTTATAGAGCGTTTCGGTGTGGCTGTAATCGGGGATCAGCGCGGCGGCCAACCCGATCTCGCGCGCGATCTCGTCGGCATGCTGGCGCACCATCGGCCCCAACTCCAACATCCGCTCCATCGGCAGGCGGAAGGCTGGCCCCGCGACCGCGATCACCGCGATGGGCCTCTGCCGCGGATCCAGAATCGGCGCGGCCACGGCGTTGATGCCGTCCTCGTATTCCGATTGGGCGATGGCAAAGCCGCGCTCGCGGGTGGCTCGCAAGTCGGCGAGGAAATCGTCAGGGGAGACGATGGTGTGCTCGGTGTAGCGGCGAAGTCCCTGAATCATGATCTGCCTGACCTGGGCCTCGGGCAGATAGGCCAGGATCGCCTTGCCCGACGAGGTGCAGCAGGCGGGAAGCCGCTGCCCGGGCGCCGCGGCCAGTTTCACCCGCTGGGGGCTCTCAATGACCTCCAGATAGACGATGTCCGTCCCATCCAACACGCCCAGGTCCACCGTCTCGCGGCACTCCTCGCTCAAGCGCTGCAAAAAAGGCCACGCGTGTCGCCGGATGTCGGTGGTCTCCAGCGCCAGCATGGCCAGTTCCAGAACGCGCAGCCCAAGACGATACTTGCCCGTCGCCTCATCGTGCTGCACGAAACGCTTGCTCTCCAGCGTCGCGAGGACGCGATGCACGGTGCTCTTGTGCAACTCCACGCGCTCGGCGATCTCGGTGAGGGTCAGTTCAGGCTCCTCCCGCGAGAAGCACAACATCACATCCAATGCTCGCCCGACGGCGCGAATGGGCTTGCTCAAGTCACCCTCCCCCATTGGATAGGATGGCGTGGTGATTGCACGCTGTGCAACTAAGTTTCACACAATAGTATAGCACAAAGATCGGGGTTTGTCAAGTAGGATGTGCGAGAGCGTTGAAAGACTACGGAATTGAGTCTCCCTACGTGCTTGTGTCCAGACAACGTTACCAAGAGACGGGGGAAGTTTCTTTCTTTGGGGCGTTGGCATACGATGGCGTCGCCCCAAGGATCATTCGTGCGAGCCTCGCGGGAAGGTAGATGCGGGGCGGCGCTAGGCGCCACAGCCATCGGGGTGGGCGCCGGCAATGCCGACGCCCACGCATCCCACCTTGCGCCCCCTGCCGATACAAGGAATGCAGCAGAGGGAACCAGCACAGGTTCGGCCTGT
>DAOTVT010000261.1:0-2241 GCA_034436295.1 Anaerolineae bacterium
CGATCCACGCGAACAGTAACAGTGCAAAGATAAACAGGGTTAGGAGCGCGTTCCGAAAGGCAATGCGAAGCCGGTGGGCTAGGATCAGTTGCTGGGTACCCATGGGAATTCCCTCGTCTTGTCTTTCACCGGTGTAGCGGAGGAACATCCAGACAACGAAGTAGATGTCGGCCGGCGCTCAATGCCTGGAGAAGGGAAGCCTGTCCCATGCCAACATGATGGCGATTCCGGCCAGCAGCATTAGCGTTACGGCAAGGCCGCCTTCGGGGCCGAACGCGCCGCCGGTGAACCGGTCGGGGCCGGTTTCCATCAGGTCAAGGAGCGTGCCCCCGGCGGCCTGGTTGCCGCTCACGGCCAGGCCGAACAGGTTCCCCTGGGCCCAGTTCCAGGCGCTATGGAAGGCGCACACCCCCCACAGCGACCCCTCGCGCAGGGCATAGACGGCTGCGAACAAACCATACAGGAAGAGGTTGACCAGCGCCAGGGCGGTCAGGTTGGGGTTGAGGCCATGGGCCAGAGTGAAAAACAGCGAGGAGACCAGTATCCCCAGCCATGGCCGGTAGCGGGCGGCCATGGTCGGCATGATCCAGCCGCGCGTCAGCACCTCTTCCCCAGCGCCCTGCACCAGCCAGCCGGGGATCACCAGCAGCACCCCGCCCAAGGCCGCCAGTCCAACTCGGCTCGGGTCGCTCGCCTCGGGCGCCACGAAACCGAAGAGCGCCATCAGCCCCACCGCGCCGGCGAAGGTCAGGAGGCCGATGAGCAGGCCGCGACCGTAACGGCGCAGCACTCCTCCCCGCTCCAGGCCGAGTGTGGCCAGGCCACGCTTCTCATAAAGCCGCACCCACAGCCAGACCAGCAAGACGACGGCGCCGAAGGCCACGGCCAGCAGCAACCCTTGCATAAGCCCGGACAGCGCGACGGGCTGACCACTCACCAGACCCTCGCGCCCAGACATGAGCAGCACCAGCGGCAGGGTGATAATCTGGGTGAACAACAGTATGAACCAGGCAAGGGGCAGCAGCGCCCACCAGGGGGTCAGGCGGCGGCCTTGGCGGGCCAGGTCGTAGAGGCGGTTATGGATAATCCAGCGGAGCATAGTCGTTTCCTCCTGCCGATGTCCGCATGCTTATGCAACCAAAGAAAACGTAACTCCACTGCAAGAACTCACCGGAGAGTTCCCCTGCGTCTCGGCGGTGAAACGACCTTTTTACAGTGCACCACAGATGCGTAATACGTTGCGGCGATTCCATCGTCCGCCCACGCGGGTAGCCATCCGTGAGGGCAGGAAGGCCCGCACGCCATGGCTATTATACAAGAGGGTGAACGGTTGTGCAAGCGGAATGTGGGTAAGATGCCGGCCGTGTACATGGCGGTGGAAATCCGAGATTCGGATAAGGAGCAACCTCTGTGCATGACTGATTTGCTCGGTGGTCTCTCGCTAAGAGATTTGTGGTATAATTCTCCAAAATGTTTGAAGGAAGTTGCGCCGAAACGGATACAGTTGCGAACGTTGATCCCCGAAGAGGAAGCCGAGGTTCGGCGTCTGGCTACATCCCGCAAGGCAGCAGTGCGTCTGGTGCAACGGGCGAAGATGTCGCTATGCTGGATGATCCTTCTCTGAACGCATCCGCCGCCAGTATGCGTGCCGGGTATAAGAGCGAAGTGATGGGGCCGATGTGGGTCAAGAGATTCAACAAGGTCGTCAGGTGAAGTCTGCGTTGGCTGCGTGGCAGAGGTGCAGGTGCTGTTCTTGCCCAAGTATGCCTGTTGGCTGAACTTGATTGCACCGTTCTGGAAGCAGTGGAAGTCCTTGGCGCTTGTGGGGCGCCGCTTTGAGACTCTGGACGAACTTCCGGAGAGTCTGTTTTGCGCCGTGGACTACTGGAACGCTCATGGGCATCCCTATGTGTGGAAGAAGTGGCCCCAGGAGCAGGTTGTGCTGGGAGGCTTGGGGATTGGTCGTTCACAGGATATCCTAACTATTTAGCGAGAGGACCACTAAAGGCTGATGGCTCCCGTTGCAATGCCACGATCCGAGGATAGGATGAGGAGGCCGTGACGTGGAGCCTCCTTACCCCTCGGAGGAGAACCTGCGACGCCTGCCGCCCGGCCCCGACCGGACTACTCGCCCGCGAGATAAGAGGACGCCCACGGCTGCGGCTTCAGGAACGTCGCTTCGTACCACGCCGCGGCGTCGGCGAGGGTCTCGCCCAGCGCGCGGTGCTTGTAGCCCAGTTC
>DAOTVT010000262.1:0-5617 GCA_034436295.1 Anaerolineae bacterium
GTCGGGGTCGGCTTCGCGCCGCACGCCACCAGCACCATGGACACGATGAGCAGGATGCTCAGTGCAGCAAACACACGGTTACGCATGTCGTTCTCCTCCTAAAGAGATGTTCTGGGGATTCCTGTGCTCACGACTGTTTCGGCAAAAACCTTTGTTTCGGTCTTCACCTCCTTTCTGCGTGTTGCCCATGTGCGCAAGGTGGGATGTACGAGGAACGTTTGTCAGAGACCGGAAACGAGACAACCTTGGCATCACGATTCGGAATGCCCCCACCGTCGGATTGCCCTCGTTTGCAAGGGTGCAGGGCGATTATACTAACGGCCCGATTCGCTGTCAAGCGGCGGGAGGGCGCTCCCGTCGTCCCCCGCCAGAACGCGGCGGGTGCGGGCCGGCCCCTCTTCGGGTCCTATGATACCCTTTTCTTCCAAAATGTCAATCAGCCTGGCCGCGCGCGAGTACCCGATTCGCAGGCGGCGCTGGAGCAGCGAGATGGAGGCCCGATTCGCCGCCCGCACTTCCTCTATGGCGCGCTCCAGCAGCGCATCCTCCTCCCCCTCGCCCTCGGCCCCGACCTGCACCGGCTCCATGTCGCCCCACAGCGACGGCTGCACCACCTCGGCGGGTTGCGCCTCGCTGACCGTGTACATCCCCTTCCAGTGATTCACCAGCCGGGCCAGTTCCTGATCCGAAACGAAGCACCCTTGCAGGCGCTGCAGTTTGCTGGAGTCGGGCGACATGAACAGCATGTCCCCGCGCCCGAGGAGTTTCTCGGCCCCGGGCGTGTCCAGGATCACGCGCGAATCCACCTGCGACGTTACCGCGAACGAGATGCGCGCCGGGAAGTTCGCCTTGATGAGGCCGGTTACCACATCCACCGACGGGCGCTGCGTGGCGATGACCAGATGGATGCCGGTGGCCCGCGCCATCTGCGCGATGCGGCAAATGGACCGCTCCACCTCCTCCGGCGACACCATCATGAGGTCGGCCAGTTCGTCAATGATGACCACGATGTAGGGCAGGGGCTTCTCGCCGCGCCCTGCCGCCATGCGGTTGTAGGCGTCCAGGTTGCGCGCGCCCGCCTTGGAGAACAGCCGATACCGCCGGTCCATCTCGCGCGTTGTCCACTTCAGCACGCTCACCACGCGCTCCAAATCCACCACCACCGGCGACAAGAGGTGCGGAATCCCGTTGAACGGGACCAACTCCACCATCTTGGGGTCCACCATGATGAGCCGCAAATCGTCCGGCGTGTTGTTCAGCAGCAGGCACGCGATGATGGAATTGATGCAGACCGACTTGCCCGAACCCGTCGCGCCCGCGATGAGCAGGTGGGGCATGGCCGCCAAATCGGCCACCACCGCCTGCCCCGACACGTCCTGCCCCAGGGCGATGCGCAGTTTGGACGACAGGCTTCGGAATGCCTCGGACTCCATGACGCCCCGCAGCCCCACCAGCGAGGTCTGGCCGTTGGGCACCTCAATCCCGACGATGGAGCGGCCCGGCACCGGCGCTTCAATCCGAATCGGGCTGGCCGCCAGGGCAAGCGCCAAATCGTTCGCCAGGGCGCTGATCTTGCTGACCTTGATCTTGGACTTGCGGACCTGGCCGCGTTCGTCCTTGCGCTCCACGTAGCCCGGCTCCACGCCGAACTGCGTAACGGTGGGGCCTTGGTTCACCTCAATCACGCGGGCCGGGACGCCGAAACTCGCCAGCGTCTCCTCAATGATGCGCACGCGCTCGCGAATCTCCGACTGGCTGATTTCAATCTCAACGTTTTGCTCCAGGATGTCGGCGATCTTGGGCAGTTCCCATTTCTGCGCCCCGCCGAGGACGCGCGGGAAGAGGGGGCCGGTCGGCTTGGGCGGCTGGGGGGCCTCCCCGCCGATGACGACCGGCTTCGGCGCGGGCGCGGCCGCTCGCGCGGGAGGCGCAGTCGGCTCGCTCACGGCTTCCGCGGGCGCTGCCGGCCGCCCCTCGTTGACCACATACGGCGGGGCCTTCCCCCTCCGCAGGCGCGCCACCGCCGCACGCGCAAAAGCGGCCATCTCCGACAGGGAGATGCCCGCCGTCATCAGAACGCCCACCAGCAAGCCCGCGATGGCCACAATCCAGGCGCCCACCCCGCCCAGGCCGCGGATGAGCGCCTGGCTGATGAGCCACCCCAGGTAGCCCCCGCCGTTCCCGCTGGCGGCCAGTTGGCGCGGCGACACCGCCGAAGGGAGCATGTGCAGCACGCCCAGCCCCAGGAGGAACAGCACCGCAACCCCCACGGGCTTCTCCGGCTCAATCTCCGGCTCGCGCCCGATGCTTTTCAGGATCAGCCACAGGCCGATGGCGGCGAACCCGAAGGGCGTGGCGTAGGCCCCGTAGCCGAACGCCAGGAACAGCAGGTTGAGCCACGTCTCGGTGATGCTCCCCTGGCTCACCGAAAGGACGCTGAGCAGCGTTACGAGGGCGAGCGCGATGAGGAGCAGCCCCGCGACCTCGCCCCGGAAACGGAGCGCGGGAGAGGGTTTTCGTTTCTTGCTCTTGCCCGTCTTCGCCATCGCCTCTATTATAGCACAAATGTGCGAAACGCTAAAACAGGCTCAACTGCTCGGCCTCTACGGGGCCGGCGGGAGGAGGCGTCTCGTCCAGGGCGATGGATTCCTGCAACAGCGCGGGTATCTTCTTGAAGTCTTCCTCTATGTCGGCCTTGTACCGTGGCTGGTGGAGGGCCGCCGCCGGATGATACAGCGGGAGCACGATGACATCGCCCACCCGCTGCGGGCGACCGTGGATGCGGCTGATGGGCGACTGCGGGAAGTATTTGGCCATGGAGTAGCGCCCCAGCGTTACGATGAGGCGCGGCTTGATGAGGGCAATCTGCCTGTCCAGAAACTCGGCGCACGCCTGAATCTCGTTGGGCAATGGGTCGCGGTTGCCGGGCGGGCGGCACTTGATGACGTTGCAGATGTACACGTCGCGCCGCTTCAGGCCGATGCTCGCCAGCAGTTGCTCCAGGAAGTGCCCCGCCGCCCCCACGAAGGGCCGCCCCTGCTGGTCTTCGTGAAACCCCGGCGCTTCGCCGATGAACATGATGGCGGCGTCTTCAGGGCCTTCGCCGGGCACGGCTTTCGTGCGCGTCCGCCCCAGCGGACAGCGTTGACACTGGTTGATCTCGTCGTACAAGCGGGTCAACTCGGACACGGCTCGCCTCCCGATGCATCGGAACGAACGGGTTTCCCAAAGGCACACCCCTAGTATACCCAATCGCCGTCGGTGGTCAAGCCCGAGGGCAGGGGTGGAAACCCGCCCCGCGCGCGAGTTTCCCCGAAGGCAGGGGAGTTTCAGGACAAAGGCATTCGGTACCGTCCTCGTCGTCGCGATGAAGAACCCGTTGGGGTGTTTGTGGAAGCAGACGGGGGATTACGGGGCCAGCCCCGCGGTTTGTGGATGTGGTGTGGTGCAAACGGGCCAACAGTTGGTGTGAGCCGCGCCCACCCGCCGCCGGCAAGACACGCTTGAATCGCTGAAGCCACCGCCGGCAAGACACGCTACAAAAAACGCAAGGGTGGGCGTCGGCTCCACACACGGTTGGACGGCCTTTACCCAAAAACTAATACCCCTTCTGGACCAGCGGCAGGAAAGCGCCGTCTAGGGTATAGGTGACCTGGATGCCGTAGACACACAATTGACCGGGATTCGTCCCATTCGTAGGGCTTACGTCAATCCAATACTCGGTGGTTTGATTGTTCACGTCCACATTCAGCCCCGTCATCACGATCGTCTTGTCATTGTTTGTGGTGTCGTCAGTTAATGTGACTCCCAATGTGGTGCCAGTATTACGGCTGTTCCACGGACGTGATCGCAGATAAGCCCAAAGAACGCCGCTTGGATTGAAGTCTGCTACAAACAGCGAGACCTTGGTGATGTTAGCACCGTTGGGCAGGTGCAGGGGATACCGTAGGTAGTAGTCACCGACAGTGGTGTTCTGAACATTGATGTAGCGGCAGTGGGTTGTTACATAGTCGCCTACCGGCGGCGTCTGCCCGTAGCTGGCGAGGTGAGCACCGAGTGTGCCAATGCCTTCGTATCCTAGCAGGTTATAGTAACCTGTCAGAACACTGGCTGCCACAGGCGCACCCTGTGCGGATCCGCCCATGCTCAGTACCACTATCAGCAACGCCAGCAATGTAATGGTGAGAAACGGTCTGCGGTTCATTAGGTATACCTCCTGAGATTTGGATTTCCAATCACTCATCTTGTACGCTTCTTTGGCCGCCCAACGGTCGGGTTCAGCCGCCCGCGAAGCGCAGCGGAGCGGCGTCAGGTGCAGGCGCGTGTTGGCCAGCGCAGATCTGGCTAGCTCCTAATCCTTACACGTGTCTCTTCAACAATCCATAGAAGATGCTCAAGTGGCTCGCTGGAAAGCAATGGGATCAGACGCTCAATAACCTCAAGAACGTGGGGTTTATCCTGCCGGTGTAAACGTAGAACTATCAAGCCAGGGAACTGGGCCGGGGGATATGCACGAATGTCAGCGAAATCTGTGTCCAAGGTGACCAAGGCACGCCCTTCCTCCTGGCATACAGAAGCAATAGCGGAATCGGTTGAACCTTCCAAGTGCTGCTCAGAAACAGTAACGGCATCATAGCCAGCTTGGCGCAACAAATCGGCTATCTCAACCGGCAGATTCTCGTCAACCTTGAATGCCATCGCGTTATCTATGCTGGAATGGCCACCACACGCTCGCGGGCCAACTCGGCAGCGTATGAAATAGCGGCTTGCACGGCTTCCCGACTCAAAGACGGGTAACTACGCAGAATCTCGTCGAGGGAGAGGCCGGCGGCTAAATTGTCGAGTATAACCGAGACCGGAATACGCGTACCCTTGACACAGGCTTTCCCGTGACAAATGCTGGGATCAACGACAATGTAATCTTGCCATCTCATAAGCATCCTCCCCGGAACATGGTTACTTCAATTATACTACGTTTCTCTTGCGCTGGCTAACGGCTGGCGCATAAGCCGCACGCGGAGCGAAGCGGAGCGGGTCGGCTGGAAGCGGGGGTTAGCCCGCCGCTGGGGTTGCAACGGCCTTTCTGCCATTGATACGATCATACTCCCAAATCGCCAGGTCAACTTCTTGGACATTCCATTCCAACTGTTGTGCTAGATTCTGTATCTCTCGAAGGTATCGTTTGTAGTCCGAAACCGAAAACGCTGCTCTCTCTTCACCAAACACCTGTCTCCAACCCCTGAAATCAATCACCGCATATCTCTCGGGAAATACAAGAGCCAGGATGGCCGATGCCACAGGAACACCTACTCCCCGAAGCGTGCATAGTATCCCAAACCGCAACTCAATTTCGTAATCTTTGTCAGGATGTTGGATAGAAAGTGCAGCTCCTGTTACGACACGTATCACATCATCCGTATTTGCTTTGCGTCTTTCCTGCTGTCTTCCGTACTGACCACGTAGTTTCCACTGCAGGACTCTATCAAACTCATCCAGCGTCAAATACATTGGGTGACGCTCCTGTTTCATCTGAGCGAAATGAGCCTTGAGCTGCTCAGTGAGAGTGTAGTCGTCACTGGAAGTCTTGTGCGGAATAAGTTGAACTGCTGTGAGCATC
>DAOTVT010000263.1:0-33468 GCA_034436295.1 Anaerolineae bacterium
AGTCGGGGGAGGATGTGATGTTTGCGATCAACATCCCGCAGGAGGCGGTAACGATACCGGAGACGGTGGACGGGATACGGGCGTGCATGGAGATGCAGCGGGATCGGTTGGAGGCGGTGGGGCTGACCAACCGCTACCTGGGGCTTGTGCCGCGGCCGTAGCGCCATCTTCGCTGGGGAGGGTTGACCATGGAAGCGGGCATTCTGACGCTGGACGATTTCCGATTCGCGGGCAAGACGGTCATCCTGCGGGTTGACATCAACTCGCCGATAGACCCGCAGACCAAGCGCATCAGCAACGACAATCGCATACGCAAGAGCGTGCCCACCATTCGCGAACTGGCCGACGCGGGCGCGCGCATCGTGATGCTGGCCCATCAGGGCGACACCGAGGACTATCACAACCTCATTTCGCTGGAAGAACATGCCGAGCGGCTGACCGCGCTCCTGGGCAGGCCCGTGGGCTTCGTGGACGACATCGTGGGGCCGGCGGCATTGGAGCGGGTCAAGGGCCTGCGCGATGGCGAAATCGTGCTCCTGAACAACGTGCGCTACCTGACCGAAGAGGTGTCCACGTTCGTGAACTTCGTGAAACTCACGCCGGCGCAACTGGCGCAGACGTGGCTGGTGCGGAAACTGGCGCCGCTGGCCGACTACTACGTGTGCGAGGCGTTCGCGGCGGCGCACCGCTATTCGCCGTCGCTGGTGGGGTTTGCAGAGGTGTTGCCGGCGGCCGGTGGGCGGCTGTTCATAGAGGAATTCGGCGCATTGGCGCGGGTCAAAGAGACGCCCAAGCACCCGTCCGTGTACGTGCTGGGCGGCGCTCGCATCGCCGACGCATTCAGTATGATGAAGCAGGTCCTCGCGGAGGGCGCGGCGGACGTGGTGTTGACCTCCGGCCTCACCGGCGAGGTCATGACCCTGGCCAAAGGGTATCGCCTGGGCGAACCTACCGAGCGCCTGATAGAGGACAAGGGGCTGTCGCCGTTTGTCGCCGCGGCGCGGGAGTTGCTGGCGACCTTCGGCGACAGAATCCTGAGCCCCGTGGATTTTGCCGTTGACGACGGCGGGCGTAAGGAACTGGAACTGAAGGATCTGCCCACACCCCATCTGCTGGTGGACATCGGGGAGCAGACCATTGCCCAGTACACCCGCGTGATCCAGAGCGCGGCCACCATCTTTGTCAACGGGCCGGCGGGCGTGTACGAGAAGCCGGTGAGCGCCAAGGGCACCGAGCGCCTGTGGAACGCCATCGCCGATGCCCCTGGCTACTCGGTCATCGGCGGGGGCGATAGCGTTGCGGCCGGCGCCAAGTTCGGCGTGCTGGACCGGATGGGGTACGTCTGCACGTCGGGCGGGGGGATGGTGCGGTTCCTGTCGGGCCAGGAGTTGCCGGTCGTTACCGCGCTGCGCCGCGCCGCCCAGCGGTATCTGGAGAAAGGCAGATGAGCGTGGTGGAGTTGCCCTTTGGCCGCGGGAGCCTGTCGGCCAGGATCCCGTCGGAAAACCTCATCGGCGTCTTCCCGCCGCGATCGGTGGGGCTGGCGGCCGTGGACGAGGGCGACCTCCTGCGGCGCGCGCTGGAGAATCCCATCGGCGCGCCCAGGCTGCGCGACTTGGCGCGGCGCGGGCAGAAGGTCGTCATCGTTACGAGCGACCTGACGCGCCCGTGCCCTTCCGACAGGCTGCTGCCGCCGGTGCTGGCCGAGTTGTCGGCCGCGGGCATCCCCGATGAGTACATTACCATCGTCCTCGGCCTGGGCCTGCACCGCCCGATGACGGAGGCCGAACTGCGGGACGCGGTGGGCGGGGCGGTGTTCGGGCGCGTGCGGGTGGTGAACCACGACGTGCGGGACATCGTTCCACTGGGCCGCACCTCGTTCGGGACGCCGGTGGAGATCTTCCGTCCGGTGGTGGACGCGGATTTTCGGGTCTGCCTGGGCAATGTGGAGTTCCACTACTTCGCGGGGTATTCGGGCGGGGCCAAGGCCATCTTCCCAGGCTGCGCGTCGGAGGCCGCGGTAACGGCGAATCACGCCATGATGGTGCGGCCCGAGGCGCAGGCGGGGCGGCTGGAAGGCAACCCCGTGCGCGCCGACCTGGAAGAAGCGGCGGCGATGGTCGGCGTGGATTTCCTGCTCAATGTCGTGGTGGACGGGGAGCACCGCATCGTGCAGGCGGTGGCGGGCGACGTGAAGGCCGCGCACCGCGTGGGGTGCGAGTGGGTGTCGCAGCGCGGCAAGGTGCCGATTCCCGCCCTGGCCGACATCGTGCTGGTGAGCGCGGGGGGCTATCCGAAGGATGTCAACCTCTACCAGGCGCAGAAGGCGCTGGACAACGCGGCCTACGCGGTGAAGCCTGGGGGTATCATCATCCTGGTGGCCGAGTGCGCCGAGGGCTGCGGGAATCGGACGTTTGAGGAGTGGATGACGAGCGGCGACACGCCTTCGGCCCTGCTGAAGCGCATCCAGGAGCGGTTTGTCCTGGGAGGGCACAAGGCCGCGGCGGTGGCGGTGGTGGCGCAGAAGGCGCAGATTTTCTTCGTCTCACCGAGCATGGCGGCCTGGCGACTGGCGGGCATGGAGCCTTACGACTCGCTGGATGCGGCGCTGGCCGAGGCTTGGAAGCGCCTGGGCCGCGACGCCACGGTGCTCGTCCTGCCCGAGGGCGGGTCGGTGCTCCCCCAGCCGCCTGCGGCGTAGGGCAGGTCGGCTGGACGCGAGGGCGTCCGCGATTGCGGAAAATGGTTCCCGAAAGACCTTGACAGATGGGGATTGTTGTTGTATACTATGGATAATCGATTATCGATAATTCCTCCGCTCCCACTCCTGTCAGGCGGCGACAGACGATGAATCCACGTCGCGCCCTGTTCTCGCCGAGGCGCGGCGAACCCAATAGCGGCTGCAGGCAATGGCGCGGCAGGGGCGGCGAGAGCCCCAGCGCCACAGAAATCCAAACAACAAGGAGGTTATGGGATGAGCGATTCTAACAAGGTGCTGGCGACGTTTTTCGGCGACAAGGATTTCCCCGTGGAGTGGGCAAGCGAGGAGGAAAAGAAACTATTCTGGTTCTACGACGACACCCATTGCCCCTATCCCATCTCCCCCATGTACTTCTCCATCGGAGGGTGGTGGGGGCCGACCTGCGAGTACATGTACCGCCGTTTCGGCGCGCCATTCGGCAAGGCCTGGATCGGCAAGAAGATCAATGGGTACGTGTACAGCGCCATCGTTCCGCGCGACCCCGAAGAGGCAGCCAAGATCGCGCCCTACTACATGATGGTCATGCCGACCTACGCGAAGGAGTTCACCAAGTGGTGGGAGGAGCGCTATCTGCCCGAGGTCAAGCGCAACTTTGAGTACCTGGACACCTTCCCGACCGAGACCGCAACCCTCCCCGAACTCATGATCTTCCTGGAGGAAGCCCTCGACATCCAGGAGCGGCACTTCCGCCTGCACTGGATTCTGAACCTGGCGCAGTTCCAGGCGTCGCTGGACTTCCAGGCGGCGGTCGGAGAGGTCATCGGCCAGGTGGATCCGGCGCTGATGGGGCGCATCCTCATTTCGGTCAAGGACCGGAACTGGGACTCCATTGAGAACCTGTGGCGGCTGAAGGAGAAGGTCAAGGCGGATCCCGACCTCAAGGCAGCCTTCACGAAAGGCGAGACCGCCTCGGCCATCATCCCGCTCCTGGAAAAGACCGCCAAGGGCAAAGCCTTCCTGGATGAGGTGCGCGCGTACGCCAAAGAGTACGGCATGAAGCCGCTCCACACCCACGAGTACATCAACAAACTGTGGGTGGAGGACATCACGCCCATTGTGGAGACCATCAACGGCTACCTGGTAACCGACTACAACTTCCCTGCGGCGTACAAGGCCATCGTGGACGATCAGGCGAGGGCGATGGACGAACTGCGCGCCCTGATTCCGGCCACCGCGACCCAAGAGCAGCGGAAGAAGGTTGAGGATGCGATGGCCCTGGCGGTGAAGATGATGCCGCTGACCCCCGACCATCACTTCTACTTTGACCAGGGCACGTACGCGCGCATGCGCCTCGTCTTCCTGGCCATCGGGCGGCATCTGAAGAAGATCGGCCTGCTGGACGACCCCGAGGATGTGTTCTACCTGGAGTACGAGCAACTGCGCTGGTACGTGGCCAACCCGAAGACCGCGAGCAATCCGAACGGGTTTGACGGCAAGGCGGTCATCAAGCAGAACCGCCGCGCCCGCGAAGAGGCCTGGAAGGTTCGCCCGCGCGACTGGGTGGGCACGGTTACGCAGTGGTCCATGTACGAGGAGCCGTACCACACCTTGTGGGGCTGGCCGCAGAAGTTTGAGCGAGAGAAGGAAGCGGCGGCTCCGAAGGGCGTTGTGAAGGGCTTGGCGGCCGCGGCTGGCGTGGCCGAAGGGACGGCGCACATCGTGATGGGCCCGGAGGACTTTGACAAGGTCAAGAAGGGCGAGATCATGGTGTGCGTGATGACCAACCCGGCGTGGGTCGTGGTCTTCACCAAGATCGCCGCGGTGGTGTGCGATGCTGGCGGCGTGCTGGCGCACCCGGCGGTGGTGGCGCGCGAGTTCGGCATCCCGGCGGTGGTGGGCACCTCTGTGGGCACGCGCACCATCAAGACGGGCGACCGCATCCGCGTGAACGGCAACACGGGCATCGTGGAGATCCTCGGCTAGGCCCGCGACGTTGACCGGCCTGGGAATGGCCTGGGATGAGTGGCGGGTCTGGGGGATTGCGCTCCAGGCCCGCCGCTTTGCCTGTTTTGACACGGCGTATAGACTTTTGGTTGGGAGGTCCGGAATAGCATGGAACGGTTGAAAGGCGGCTACAGCGGCGTGGCGCTGTGGCTGGATTTGACGGCGGGAGTGGTGCGGAAGGAGGCCCTGGATGAGGGCCTGGCGCTGAACTACATCGGCGGGCGTGGGTTCACCTCGCGCCTGCAGTACGACCTGATTGACCCCGCGGTGGATCCCCTGGGGCCTGACAACGTTGTCATCGTCGCGCCGGGGGTGCTGACGGGGACGACGGCTCCCTCGTCGGGTCGGTTCACCCTGGGCGGGCGGTCTCCGCTCACGGGAATCCTCGGCGACGCGAATTCGGGCGGGATGTGGGGCGCGGTGCTCCGTCGGGCTGGCTACGACATGATCGTCATCCAGGGCCAGTCGCGGCAGCCGGTGTACCTCTGGATTGACAACGAGCACGTGGAATTGCGCGACGCCCGACACCTGTGGGGGAAGGATACGCACGAGACCGAGCGGCTGATTCGCGATGAAATGGGCAAGACCGCCAGCGTGGCCTGCATCGGGCAGGCGGGCGAGAACCTCGTCAAACTGGCGGGCTTCATCGTGGACGGCGAGCATGCGGCAGCCCGCACGGGCCTCGGCGCGGTGCTCGGCTCCAAGCGGCTCAAGGCCATCGCAGTGCGCGGGACGAGGGGAGTGCCCATCTACGATCCGGCGCGGTTCAAGGAACTCTCGGACGAACTCACCGAGTTGCTCAAGCAGGACAAGCGCAGCGGCGTGGAACTGCCCACATACGGGACGACGGCGCTCTTGCGGCACCACATGGCGCTGGGCGGGCTGAACACGCGCAACTTCCAGTCGGGCGTGTTTGAGGGCGCCGACCAGATTGACGGCGACGCGCTGAACGAGCGGTACCTGGTGCGGCCCACGGCCTGCTACCGCTGCCCGGCGAAGTGCGACCGCTACAGCGAGGTGCACGATGGCGAATTTGCGGGCGTGGCGGTGGGCGGGCCCGAGTACAGCACGCTCGTGGCGTTCGGCTCGGCGGTGGGCAACAGCAACCTGGCCGCCATCCTCAAGGCGAACGACATGTGCAACCGCTACGGTCTGGACACGATTGAGACCGGCAACCTTATCGCCTTCGCCATGGAGTTGTACCAGCGCGGCATCCTGACGCGGGAGCAGGCCGATGGGCTTGACCTGACGTGGGGGAATTACCACACCGTGCTGGAGATGATAGACCGCATTGCGTTCCGCCAGGGGTTTGGCGACTTGCTGGCAGAGGGGATCGCGCAGGCGGCGCAGGAGATCGGCCATGGGGCCGAGCGGTACGCCGTGCACGTGAAGGGCATGACGCCGCCGCCGCTGGACCCGCGCGCCGTCAAGGTGTACAACTTCCGCTACGCGGTGGCTTCGCGGGGGGCCGACCACCTGCGCATCTCCGCGCCCGGGGCCTACGGCCTGGACGCCCTGCCGCCGGATGAGGCCGCCGCCAAGTTGAAACTCTGGGAGAGCATCGTTACCATTCCGGACCTCATGGGCGTCTGCAAGTTCCCCTACTCGTATTACGCCGAGACGCCCGATTTGACGCTTCGGAAGATGCTGACCATCGTACCAGGTCTGTATTCGGCGGCGACGGGGCTGGAGGTTACCGGCGACGATTTGCTCCGCGTGGCCGAGCGCGTGGCCAACGTGGAGCGCGCTCACAACGCGCGGCTGGGCGTTGGCGCGAAGGACGATACGCTTCCGCCGCGCTTCACCGAGGACCCGATGCCCGAAGGCCCGGCGCAGGGACGGGTGTACGACATCCTGGACGCGCTCAAACCGGCGTGGTACAGGGCGCACGGCTGGGATGTGGAGACCGGCCTACCGACCCGCGCCACGCTGGAGTCGCTGGGCCTGGCCGACATCGCCGACGACCTGGAACGGCGGGGCGTCCTGCCGGCTTGAGGCATCTGCGCGGACACGCGATCATCTGTCTTGGAGGCGACATGGTAAAACTCATTGATCTCAGTATGGAAGTTAGCAAGGATATGGTGGTTTTCCCCAGGGTTGCGCCGCCCATCATGGCGATGCTGGAGAGTTGGGAGGAGTTTGCCACCAACATCGGCGCGGCGAAGTACGGCGCAACCTGGCTCACGGCCCACTATGTCGTCGTGTTGGGCGACCATGTGGGCACGCACGTGGATTCGCTGCGGCACATGCGGAGCGACGCGCCCGGCCCCGAAGGCATCCCGCTGGAGTACTGCTACGGCGATGGCGTGGTGCTGGACTTCAGCGACAAGCCGGTGGGCTACGGCATCACGCCGGAGGACTGCGAGGCCGAACTGAAGCGCATCGGCTACCGCCTGAAGCCGCTGGACATCGTGCTGGTGAAGACCGGCGCGTCGCGGTACAACACGGAGATGCGCTACCTCACCGACCACTGCGGCATGACGGGCGAATCCACCGAGTGGCTGCTGGACCAGGGCATCAAGATGGTGGGGATTGACGCGCCCACGTGGGACCGGCCGGTGCGGTCCATGTTTGAGACGAAGCAATTCTGGCCGGCGCATGTGGTTATGCTGCACCGCGAGTACTATCATCTGGAGAACCTGGCCAACCTGGATGCCATCCCGAAGCCCTTCGGGTTCAAGGTTTCGGTTTTGCCCATCAAGTGGAAGGGCACGACGGCAGCGCCGGTGCGCGCCGTGGCCATCTTGGACGAATAACCCGCACCGGCATGTTCGGGGCGCAGGGGAATGGGTATCGTTCCGCTGCGCCCTTTTTCGCGCGATGAGGGGTTGGAATGCCCAGGTACGTGGCGATTCTGGCGTCTTTGGACACGAAGAGCGAAGAGGCGGCTTTCCTGCGCGACGTGGTCCGCGCCGAAGGCGGCGAACCGCTGGTGGTGGACACGGGCGTGCTGGGCCAGCCGGGGATTCGGGCCGACGTTCCGCGCGAGGAGGTGGCGCAGGCCGCGGGCACGACGTTGGATGCCATCATCCGCCAGGGCGACAAGGCGCGCGCGTTGGTGGCCATGGCCGACGGCGCGAGCCGCATCCTGTTGCGCATGCTGGCGGAGGGGCGGCTGGGCGGCGTGCTGTCCATCGGCGGGTCGCGCGGCACCGCGCTGGGAACCCGCGTGATGCAGGCGCTGCCCATCGGCATTCCCAAACTCATGGTGTCCACGATGGCCAGCGGCCCGACCCCATTCGGGCCTTATGTGGGGACCAAGGACATCACGCTGATGCATTCGGTGGCCGACATCAGCGGGGTGAACTCGGTAACCCGGCCGATTTTCGCCAACGCCGCCCGCGCCATCGCCGCCATGAGCCGCGCGGCTGCGCCCGTGGCCAAGGCCAAATCGCGGGTGCTGGCGGCTACGATGCTCGGCGCGTCCACGCCGCTGGTGGAGCGCATTCGGCAGGCGATGACTTCCCCCGAAAGCGAGGTCATCGCGTTTCATGCGGTGGGCACGGGTGGCCGGGCGATGGAGGAACTGGTCGCCCAGGGCCTCATGGATGGCGTGTTTGACGTAAGCCCCACCGAACTTCTGGCGCATCTGGTGGGCGGGCCGTACAGCGCCGGCCCGGAGCGGATGCGCGCCGCGGGCGAACGCGGCATTCCCCAGGTGGTGGCCCCGGGCGCGCTGGACTTCATCATTGAGGGCTCGCCCGATGCGCTCCCGCGCCGCTACGCGGGCCGCAAGACCATGCGCCACACGCCGACCATCACCCTGGTGCGGTCGTCGCCCGACGAGATGCGCGCTACGGCTCGCCTCATCGCCGAACGGCTGGCCGAGTCGCGCGGCCCGGCGGCGCTGATTCTCCCGCTGCGGGGGTTCAGCGCCTTCTCCACCGAAGGCCAGCCGCTGCACGACCCGGACTCGGACAGGGCTTTCGTGGAGGAAATCCGCGCGTCCGTGCCCGCCAGGGTTGAGGTTGTGGAACTGGACGCCGCGCTCAACGATGCACCTGTGGCCGAGACCGCCGTGGGCCTGATGCGGAGCATGGTGCGCGTGTAGAGCGGGGCTCGGTTCCAAAGTCTGTTGGTCGCGCCGTATCAGGTGTGACGCACTTCCGAAAGCGCGTCGCGCCCTGGCCGCCAACACAAGACGGAGCAATCTGGTGCGGCGCGGCTTTGCCTTTGGCCTGCGGTTGTGGTACTCTGTGAAGAGCACGCCTGGGAGGGGGTTATGGCGAGGAAGATTGCGATCATCGGAACCCTGGACACCAAAGGGCCCGAGGTGGCCTACATCCGCGACTTGATTCGGGCGCGCGGGCGCGACACCATCGTGATAGACCCGGGCGTTTTGGGCCGCCCCACGATTCCCGCCGACGTTACGCGGGAGGAAGTGGCCGGAGCGGGAGGGCGCGACCTGCCTTCGCTCATCGCGGCGGGCGACAAGGGCGAGGCGATGCGGGTGATGATAGAAGGCACGACGGCCATCCTGGCGCGCCTGTACGCCGAGGGGCAGGTGGGCGGGGCCATCGCGGTGGGCGGCGGCCAGGGGACGGCCATCGGCGCCACGGCCATGCAGGCGCTGCCCATCGGCGTGCCGAAGGTGATGGTCTCCACCATCGCCAGCGGCCGCAACGTCTTTGAGCCGTATGTGGGCACCACCGACATGACCCTGATGCACTCGGTGGCCGACATCCTGGGCGTGAACGCGGTAACGCGGCGGGTGTTCGGCAACGCGGCGGCGGCTGTGGTGGCGATGGCCGACGCCAACGAGGCCGTGCGGGATTCGGGCAAGGTTACCATCGGTGTTACGATGCTGGGCCTGACGACGCCGTGCGTGTTGCGCGCCAAGGAGCGCCTGGAGGCGTGGGGCTACGAGGTGGTGGGGTTCCACGCCAACGGGACGGGCGGGCGCTGCCTGGAGCGCCTGGTGCGCGAGGGGCTTATCCGGGGGGTGATGGACATCAGTACGCAGGAACTCACCGGGCACGTGTGTCGCGGGCTGTTTGACGCCGGCCCCGAGCGCATGACGGCCGCGGCCGAATTGGGGCGTCCCCTGGTGGCGACGCCGGCGGGCACCGACTACATCGTGCTTGGGCCGCTGTCGTCGCTCTCCGAGGAACACAAGAAGCGCCCGCTGATCATCCACAACCCCAACATCACCCTGGTGCGGACGGCGCGCTCCGAGATGGCCGAGGTCGGGCGGCTCATGGCGCGACGGCTCAACGCGGCCAAAGGCCCGGCGGCGGTGCTCATCCCGATGGGCGGCTTCAGTTTTTCGGACAGGCCCGGGCACGCCTTCTACGACCCGGAAGCCGACGCGGCGCTGGTGGAGGCGCTGGAGGCTGCCCTCAATCCGAATGTGGAACTTCACAAAATTGACGCGCACGTCAACGACGAGGCTTTTGCCGATGCCGTCGCCGAGAAGATGCGGGCGTTCATGGAGGGGTAGCGATGGATGAAGCCTGGCTTCGCGCCGCCGAGGAGTTCGCTCGCGTGTCCAAGCGCGTGTGGGAGCGCGGGCTGGTCGCGGGGAGCGGGGGCAACATCAGCCTGCGCGTCGCGGGGACAGGGCTGGTGATGATCAAGCCGAGCGGCGTGGCGGCGCTGGACTGCGGGCCGGAAGACCTCATCGGGCTTGACCTGGATGGGCGTGTTGTCGTCGGCAAGGGCAAGCCCAGCAAGGACACCAACTTCCACCTGGGCATCTACCGCGTGCGCGACGACGTGCACGGCATCGTCCACGCTCATGCGCCGTGGGCCATCGCCGTGGGGCTTCTGGACTATGCCCAGTTGCCGCTGCTGACGACCCAGGCCGAGGCGAAACTGCGGCGGGTCCCCGTGCTGCCGTTTGCGCCTTCCGAATCTGGCGAGTTGGAGGCGCTGGTGGTGGGCGCGTACCGCGATCCCGATGTGGCGGCGGTGCTGCTGGCGCGCCACGGCCTGGTTGCCGCCGGGCCGACGCTGGCCGTAGCCGAGCAGGTCGCCGAACTGGTGGAGGAGACGGCGCAGATTGCGCTCCTCGTGCGCATGGCGGGCGGCCGCTGACCGGGCGGCTACTCGCTGTCGTGGCCGGGGAACCAGTCCCGCAGGAAGGGATACTCCCGAACCAGGTGCTTCACCGACTGCTCGCGGGGAGCAGGCTGGCCGACTTCGTAGGAGGCCAAAGGCTGGGAGTCGGCCTGCACCGTTCTGAGAATCGGGTGCTGCTTGCGTTCGGGCCTCGCCATGCCCACGGACGAAAGGATGTCGGCCATTTGCTCCAAACTGGCCAGGTTGTGGCCCGGCAGGAAGTCGTCTATGAAGGGCAGGGCGGCGACCATGCCGCGCTGATCGGGCCGGAAGCCAGGCGTGCCCAGCAGGGGGTTGAGCCAGATGAGGCGGTGGCAGGACCGCTGCAGGCGCGCCACCTCGCGGCGAAGGAGGTCAATGTCGCCCCGGTCCCAGCCGTCGCTGATGACCAGCACCACAGCGCCCGAACCCAGAACCCGCCGCGCCCACCGGAAGTTGAACGCCTTGAGGGCCTCCCCGATGCGCGTGCCCCCGGACCAGTCCAGGACGGCCTTGCTCACCTCGTCCATGGATTCGTCCACGTCGCGGTGGCGCAGGTGGTGGGTGATGCGGGTGAGCCGCGTCCCAAAGACGAACGCCTCCACCGGCACGTCCTTCATCCCGTGGGTGAGGGCGTGGATGAAGTGCAAGAGCATGCGCGAGTAGCGCTCCATAGAGCCGCTGATGTCGCAGAGGATGACCAGCGGGCGGGGGCGGTGGATGCGCAAGCGGTAGGCGAGTTTCAGCGGCTCGCCCCCGCTGGACAGGTTGTCGCGCACGATGCTGCGCAGGTTCAGGCGGCCTTTGGGGCCTGTGTGGTACCGGCGGGTGCGGCGTTGCCCCAGTTTCCACTGCAAACTGGCGATGGTGCGCTTGGCCTCCTGGATTTCCTCCCAGGTCATCTCGTTGAAGTCCTTGTGGCGGAGCACCTCGGCGGGGCTGTAGGTGTGGGTGAACTTCTGGGCCGGCACCTGCTGGTCGCCGTCCTCCGGTTGGGCTCCCAATTCCGACGGCTCGTGGCGCACGGGGCCGGCGCTCAGGCCCTCCATGGGGCGTTCGGGCAGGCGGACGCGCTCGGGCTTGGTGGGCTTCGTGGGATCGCGCTTTTCCGGCTGCTGCATCTCCCAGAAGATGCGGAAGGCCTGGTCAAACACGGGCAGGTCCTCGCGGCGGTTGACGAGCAGCGCGCGGGCCGAGTAGTAGAACGAATCGCGGTCGGTGATGGAGACGTAGCCCAGGGCCGTTACCAAATCCAGCATCTGGCTGAGGCTGACGTTGACGCCCATGAGGCGCAACATTCGCCCGAATTGGAGAATGTGCGCGAGGAGATGGCCTCCATTGGGAAGCCCCTCGGAGTCGCCAAGCCACTCGGCCAGGATATCCTCTGTGTAGTCCGCGCTCATCGCATCTGTCTCGGGGTCATGCGGCAAGGGAGCGCCGTGGGCTACCCGCCGCAAACGGGCGCTTCATATCCCGCCTCGGGGTTGTATTCCGGCAGGCAGGGGTGCGGGGGCGCCACCTTCTTGTAGTCGGGCTCCTTGCCCTCGCTCTGGATTCGGGCGCGCAGGCGGGCGATCATCTTCTGGATGGGGCCGTTGCGCACCGCCTCAATGTCGTCCTGATACTTCAGGAGCACGCCCAGGGTGTCGTTGACGATGTCCTCGTCCAGTTCGCGGGCGTCCAGCGTAACCAGGGCCTCGGCCCAGTCCAGCGTCTCGGCGATGCCCGGCACCTTGTACAAGTCCATGTGGCGGAGTTCCTGCACCAGGAGCACCAACTGCTGCGCCAGGTGAGAAGTCGCCTGCGGTACCTTGAGCATGACGATTTGATATTCCTTCTCGGCGGTGGGATAGTCTATCCAGTGGTAGATGCAGCGGCGCTTCAGGGCATCGTGAATCTCGCGCGTGCGGTTGGACGTGATGATGACGATGGGCGGCTCTTTGGCGCGGATGGTGCCGATTTCGGGGATGGTGATCTGGTAGTCGCTCAGCAACTCCAGGAGGAACGCCTCAAACTCCGCGTCGGCTCGGTCCAGTTCGTCAATCAGCAGGACGGGGGCTGTGCCGCTCTCGCTGAGTTCAAAAGCCTGAAGCAGGGGCCGCTTGATGAGGTACTTCTCGCTGAACAGGTCCTGCTCCAGGTCGCTGCTGCACTTGCCATCCTGGGCTTCCAGCGCGCGGATGTGGAGCAACTGGCGCGTGTAGTTCCACTCGTAGATGGTGCTGTTGACATCCAGCCCCTCGTAGCACTGGAGCCGAATCAGGGGCCGATCCAGCATGTCGGCCAGCGTCTTGGCGATCTGCGTCTTGCCGACGCCGGCCTCTCCCTCCAGCAGCAGCGGCTTGTGCAGTCGCAGCGTCAGGAAGAGGGAAGTCGCCAGCGCCTGGTCGGCGACATAGGCGTGCTCCAAAAGCGCCTGTTGCAAGTCCTTGATGGTATAGAAGTCTTTTGCGGCCATGCTGTCCCTCGGTTCTATTTGCTGAGTGTTGTCGGATGGCGCTTGCCGTGGCGCAAAGGCAGAGATTGGGCGTTTCTCCACGAGTCATTATACTCTCCGAAGCGGGGAGCGTCAAGAAAGGTGCAAACGGTCTTTTCCACCACTTGGGTCGGTGCTGGGGTGGCCGGCGGTCGACAGCGGGTGTATGGGGTGCGTACCTGCCGCGTGCCTCTGGTTGGCGGCGACAGTCGCGTTGACGGCATGGCATTTGCGGCACGGTGCGGGTTGGTATATAATCGCGCTGGGTTGGGGAAGTGTCGGAACTGGCAGACGAGCGTGACTTAGGATCACGTGGAGCGATCCGTGAGAGTTCAAGTCTCTCCTTCCCCACCTGGGCGGCGTAGCCTGACGCCGCACGAATCGGGCGGAAGTGGCTCAGCGGTAGAGCATCTCCTTGCCAAGGAGAGGGCCGCGGGTTCAAATCCCGTCTTCCGCTCCTCGTGTTGTCGGCCGCCAGGGCACGTGGGCCTTGGCGGCACGGGCGACCCGTGTTATCATCGCGCGTTCTGGAAGGACGCTGCAGAAGGAGATGGCGATTTGAAATTCACGACGGAATCCCTTGAGAACTGTCAGGTGGCGCTTACGATAGAGGTGGAGCCTGAGCGCGTGCAGTCGGAGATGCAGAAGGCGGCGCGCCGCCTCGCTAGCCGAGGCCGCATCCCGGGCTATCGCAAAGGCAAGGCCCCCTACGCCGTGGTAGTCCGCCACTACGGCGAGGATGCGATCTTTGAGGAGATGCTGGACGGTTTCGCCGATGAGGCGCTGCGCGAGGCACTCAAGGAGACGGGGATAATGCCCTACGCCCGTGCGAGCCTGGTTGACGTAACGCGAGACCCCTTCACGTTGAAACTGTCCATCCCGTTGCCCCCGAAGGTGGACGTGGGCAACTACCGAGAGATTCGCAAGGACTTCCCGGAGGTCTCCGTTACCGACGAGGAGGTCAACGAAGCCCTTGAGCGCATCCGCAAGGACCAGGGCTCGTGGGCGCCTGTGGACAGGGCGGCGGAAAAGGGCGACATGGTCTTCGTAACGTTTACCGGCAGCGTAGACGGTTCGGACGTGTTTGAGGAGTCGGATGACTATCCCCTCATCGTTGGCGAGCCGTATGGGGAGCCGCTGCCCGGATTCAGCGAGCGGCTGGCGGGAGCCAAAGAGGGCGACGACCTGGAATTCACCATGGACGTCCCCGAGGGCTATCCGAAACAGGAACTGGCCGGCAAGCCATGCCAGTTTCGGGTGCACGTGCTCTCCGTGCGCGCGCTGGACCTTCCGCCGCTGGACGACGATCTGGCGAAGATGATCGGCGACTACGACACCCTGGACGCGCTACGAGCCAAGGTGCGCGAGGTGCTGCTGGAGGAGCACAAACGCCAAGCCGCGGAGCAGTTCGGCGACGATGTGTTGGACACGATTGTGGCCCAGAGCACCATCCAGTACCCGCCCATGATGCTGGAAGAGGAACTGGATTCCATGATGGAGAACATGGAAGCGCAGTTGGCGCGCGAGGGGCGCGACCTGGATTCCTATCTGAACCTGGCCGGGCAGACCCGCGAGGATTTTCGCGCCAGCCTGAAGCCGCGCGCGGAACGGAACTTGCACCGTGGGCTGGTGCTGGCAGAGATAAGCCAACGCGAGAAGATTTCCCTGGATCCCCAGGAGTTTGACGAGGCCTTTGAGGAATTGAAGGAGGCCTACATGCGCGCAGGGTACTCGGAGGAGGTTGTGGAGCGGAGCAACCTGGGGGAAAGGCTCTTTGCGCAGATGATGACGGAGAAGGTCATGGAGCGCATCCGAGAGATCGCGACCGGCCAGGCTCCCGAAGTTCCTGAAGATAAGCCGGAAGATAAGGGCTCGGACGAGGGCTGATTCGGAGGCTGTCATGGAAAACCTGATCCCCATGATCATTGAGAATACGGGGCGCGGCGAGCGTGCCTACGATATCTACTCGCTTCTGCTGAAGGAGCGGGTGATCTTCCTGGGCACGCCCATCAGCGACCAGGTGGCCAACCTCGTGGTGGCGCAGTTGCTGTATCTGGACCGCGAGGACCCGGACAAGGAGATTTCGCTGTACATCAACTGCCCGGGCGGGGCGATTTACGCCGGCCTCGCCATCTACGACACCATGCAGCAGGTGCGCGCGCCCATCTCCACCATCGCCGTGGGCTGGACGGCCAGCATGGGAACCGTGCTGCTGGCGGCGGGTACGAAGGGGCGCCGCTACGCGCTCCCCAACGCCACGATCCACATGCACCCCGCCGGTGGCGGGATGCAGGGCTACGCGCCCGACGTGGAGATCGCCGCCAAGGAGTTGTTGCGGACGCAGGACTTGCTGCACCGCATCCTGGCCCGACACACAGGGCAGCCGCTGGAGCGCATCAAGCACGACTTTGACCGCGACTTCTTTATGGACGCCAATATGGCGAAAGACTACGGGATCATAGATGAAGTCCTGACGCCGCCTTCCCTCAAGGCGGAGGAGCCAGTTCGGTCCGAGGAGTCCAAAGATGCCTAGACTCAGCCGGGCGGAAGAGGTCTGTTCGTTCTGCAGGCGCAGCCAGCACGAGGTGGATCGGCTCATCGCGGGGCCGGACGGGGTCTATATCTGCAACGATTGCGTGAACCTGTGCCGCGAAATCCTTGAGGCCGAGATGCTCCAGCCCAAGGAGACTCCCGCCGAGTTCATCCCCCAGCGCATCCCCAGTCCGCAGGAGATTTACCAGCGCCTGGACGAGTACGTGGTGGGCCAGGAGCGGGCCAAGAAAGTCCTGTCGGTCGCCGTGTACAATCACTACAAGCGCATCGCGTCGGGCGACGAGTGCCACGACGTGGAACTCCAGAAGAGCAACATCCTGCTCATCGGCCCGACCGGCTGCGGCAAGACGCTCCTCGCCCAGACCCTGGCGAAGATCCTGGACGTGCCTTTCTGCATCGCCGACGCCACCGCCCTCACCGAGGCGGGCTACGTGGGTGAGGACGTGGAGAACATCCTGCTGCGCCTGATTCAGGCGGCGGATTTTGACCTGGCCAAGGCGTCCAAGGGCATCGTGTACATTGACGAGATTGACAAGATCGCCCGCAAGAGCGGCGACAACCCCTCCATCACGCGCGACGTTTCGGGCGAGGGCGTGCAGCAGGCGCTCCTGAAGATCATAGAGGGCACGGTGGCGAACGTGCCGCCGCAGGGTGGGCGCAAGCACCCGCACCAGGAGTTCATCCAACTGGACACGCGCAACATCCTGTTCATCTGCGGCGGCGCTTTTGACGACCTGGATCGGATTATCTCCGAGCGCATCGGGGTCAAGGGCCAGGTTGGCTTCCCCAAGGGCGCCGAAGCGCGTCGCAAGACCGAGTGGACGGCCTCCGAGTTGCTGCGCCAGGTAACGCCGGACGACCTGCTGGCGTATGGCATGATCCCCGAGTTCGTCGGGCGCATGCCGGTTACCGTCAGCGTGGATCCCCTGGACGAGGACGCGCTGGTGGAAGTGCTCACCCGTCCCAAGAATGCCATTGTCAAGCAGTATCAGCGCCTGTTTGCCATGGACAAGGTGGAACTTACGTTCACCGAGGGAGCGTTGCGCGCGGCGGCCCGCGAGGCCATGAAGCACAAGACGGGCGCCCGCGGCCTTCGCACCATTATAGAAGAGGCGCTGCTGGATGTCATGTACGAGATTCCTTCGCGCCGCGACGTGCGCAAGGTCGTCGTGAACGAGGACACCATCTACAAGCGTTCCAAACCGATCCTGGTAACCCAGTCCGACAGGGGCATCGTGGGCCTGGAAGAAACGGCCTAGGCTGCTCCGTGGACGATGGCGATAAGGGGTGAGGGGGCATCCCCTCATCCCTTTTTGTTGTGAGGCTGCCGTGGTGAGTAAGGCCGCGTTCGCTGCCACGAACGGAACAAGGGGTCGTCGTGGGCGACTTGGGTTGCGGTGGGCCGCGGGGCTTGCGCTTGTCGCGCTGGTGGCGGCGCTGGCCCTGGGGGCTTGCCACCCGACGCCTGCCCCTACCGCGACGCCACCGACTGCGCCATCGCGGACGGCGACGCCAAGCCCTGCCCCTTCGCCAACGCCCTCTCCCACGGCCACGCCGGCCTCGCCAGCGCCGTTTGCCACGTTGCCGCTGGAACCCCAGGGGCACGCGCGCGTGCTGGTGCCCTCGGCGGCCCCATACCTGGAGGGGTTGCAGGACGCCCCGCGCTATCAGATCGCCGCGTCCTTTGACCCCGCGACGATGTCGCTGCGCGGCTCCGAGCGGGTGCGCGTGGTGAACCGCAGTGGCCGCGCGCTGTCGGAGGTGTACTTCCGGCTGTACCCGAGCGCGGGCAGGCTGTACGGCCCCGCGCGGATGGAGTTGGGCCGCGTTACGGACGACTGGGGGAGGCCGCTGGACTGGGCCGAAGGCGCCGATGCGTCCGTGGTTCGGGTGGCGCTGCCGGATGCATGGAGGCCGGGCGAGGCACTGATGTTGTACCTGGAATGGCGGGCCGACATTCCGGTGGAGGGCGAACGGCCCTGGACTCGCGAGCAGGGCTACGGGATATTCCGACAGGCGAAGGGGCTGACCCTTCTGGCGGAATGGTTCCCCATGCTGGCCGTGTACGAGGGCGAGGGCTGGCGGCTGGACGCGGTGCCCGACTGGGGCGACCCGGTGTACAGCGAGATCGCCTTCTACGAGGTCTGGTTCACCGCGCCGGAAGGCTACACCGTCATCGCCACGGGCAGCGAGGTGGCCTCGCAGGCGAGCGCCCACGGCGTTACCCACGCATTCCTTTCGGGGCCGGCGCGCGATTTCTTCGTGGCGCTGTCGCCGAGCCTGAAAGTGGCATCGGCGCGCGTGGGCGACATCTCCCTGCGCTCCTACGCCTATCCCGAGCACGGGGCGGCCGGCGCCGAGGCACTGGCCGCCGGCAAGGATGCCCTGGGCGTCTTCAACGCCCGCTTCGGGCCTTACCTGTATCGCGAGTTGGATATTGTGGAAGCGCCGCTCATCGGGCTGCTGGGGATGGAGTATCCGGGCGTTGTGCTTGTTTCCGACGCGCTGCACACGCCCGCTGAGAAGTGGCGGCTGGACGTTACGACGGCCCACGAGATTGCGCACCAGTGGTGGTACGGGGTCGTGGGCAACGACATCCTGCGCGAGCCGTGGCTGGATGAGGCGCTGGCCACGTTCTCCTCGGGCGTGTACGTGCAGGACATCATGGGCGGGGAGGCTTTCCGGTCGCAGTATGCGCAGTGGATGGAGCGCTACGAGACGGGCCAGAGGAACGGAACCGTGGGCGCGGTTACCTGGCCGGTGGGGCGGTTCCGGAGCAGTTGGGACTACGTTACTACGGTCTATTACAAAGGGGCGATTGCGCTTCAGACCCTTCGGGCGGAGATCGGCGACGATGCGTTCTTCCGCGCGCTGCGCCGCTACTACGAGCGTTCGCGCTTCCAGGTGGCCCGCGGGCAGGGTCTGCTGGACTTGCTAGAAGAAGAGGCCGGCCGCGATTTGGACGCCTTCTTCCAACAGTGGTTCTTCAGCGAGTGATCACTTCGCGGGCGTCGGCGTGGCGACGTACTGGGGCTTGCCCTGGAGCCACAGGGTGTCGGGAGGCACGTAGGAGCCGTCCTGCCGGGCCAGGGTGAGCAGCAGGTTCGCGCCCTTGAACGGCGACTGCGGGAACGGTTCGCCGGCGAGCGCTACCACCTGCCCCCGATAGACGGGGCCGTAACTCAGCGAGGGCTGGGCGGGAGTCAGGTTCAGCGGCCTGTAGGCGCCCGACTTGTCCTGTTGCACGGCCTGCCCATGCCAAAGGTAGATTTGGCTGGCAAACCCGGCGGGGTGGATGAAGTTGAGCACCAGCCCGCCTTCCTTGAGCAGGGCCGTCGGCTCTGTTACGAGCAAGACCTCCACGACGGCGGCCTCGTGCGGGGCCAACACCAGCCCTCCGCTGTTGACATAAAATCCGATGATGGGGATACCTTCCACCGTAATGAAGGCTGGCGACCGTCCGGTGTTGGCCTCTTTCGGGAAGGGCAACGTAAGCCCGAAGGGGGGCGTGCCGATGGGCACCGGAGTCGGTCGGGCGGTGGGGGCCGGCGTGGCGGGCGCGGCGGTGGGCGCGCTGCAACGGGCGGCGGCCAGCGCGCACGCAAGGATGGCCGCTGCCGCGCATGCAAGGCGCGCCAAGCGGGATGTGCGTTGGGGCATGTGGGGCATCGGGTCTCCTGTCCGTCCTATTCGGGCTGTAGGATTTGCACCGGAACCTTGCACAGGCTGCGGAACCGCTCGGCGTCCGCCTTGGAGCCGACGATGTCGCCATAGTGCAGCGGGATGGCGAGTTTCGGCTGGATGGCGTTGGCGGCCTGGGCGGCCTCCTCGGCGGTCATGGTGTACTTTCCGCCCACGGGCAGCAGGGCCACGTCGGCGCGAACCGATTTCATTTCGGGCGTCAGGTCGCTGTCGCCGGCGATGTAGATGGTGTGGCCTCCCGTCTGGATGACGAAGCCCACATACCCGGCGGCCTTGGGGTGAAACTGCTTGCCGATGTTGTAGGCCGGCACCGCCTGGATGCCGACTCCCTGGACGGTGATGGAGTCGCCGGGTTTGACGACGTGGACGTTGCCTTTGAGGCCGGCGGCGACGGTCGCAATGGTAACCACCGACGTGGAGTCCTTGCGGATTTTGTCCACGTCGGGCTTGGAGAAGTGGTCGTAGTGGTCGTGGGTGATGAGGATGAGGTCGGCTTTGGGCGCGCCGCTGCGAATCTTCCACGGGTCCACGTAGATGATCTTGTCAAAGTCCAGGCGCACGGTGGCGTGGCCGAGCCAGTGAATATGCGCGATCATTCTACCCTCCTCTGGGGCGTGTGCCCGCCCCTGTTTGCCGCGTGTCAGCAAAGGTTGCCCGGAATGCCAGCGGTGCGACGCGGGTTGCTGCGCACCACGCTCACTATAGCACCGCGGGGGAGCGGCTGTCAACTTGTGCGGGGGCAGGGGCGCGCTGTCCCTTTTGGCGTTCCTGTGCTATAATGGCCCCGTAGTTCACTCAGACCCATAGGAGGAACCGTTCATGCCCCCACTATTTGACAAACTGGCGAAGGGCGTCAGCAAGGCCGCCGAGCAGGCCAAGTTTGAGGCCGAGAAGGTGCGCAAGACCTCGGCCCTCAACGCCGAGATCGCCAAACTGAAGCAGCAGGTGTTGGAAGCCAAGGTGGCGGTCGCCGACAAGGTGCTGGAACTGAGGGCCGCCGGAATGCCCTTCCCCGAACTGGAAGCACTCCTCCCGGCGATTGGCGACCTGCAGGCGCAGGTGGCTGCCAAGGAGCAGGAATTGGCGGCGGTGAAGGCGATGCAGTTTGAGGGCGCGCCTGCCGCAGCGCCGGCGCAGCCCGTGGAACCCGTGGCGCCCGAGCCGGTGCAGCCCGTGGAACCCGTCGCGCCCGAGCCGGTGCAGCCCGCCGAGCCGGTAGCCCCCGCCGCCCAGCCCGCCGCGGCCCCGGCCAGGTTCTGCCCGAGCTGCGGCGCGAAACTCGCCGAAGGCGCGAAGTTCTGCCCCGACTGCGGCACGAAGATCGGGTAGCCGACGCCGCAGCGTCCTAGTCCTGGACGCCGATCTCGTCCTCGTCGGGCGGGCCTTGCACGTCCAGGACTCGGCGCGCGTCGTCCGCGAAATCATCGGGCACAAAGACATGCACCTCGCCCAGGCCGTCCATCGTGATGCCGATGGCCTGGCCCGCGCTCTCGTATTCCAGGAGCGCCGGAATGCCCGCGGCTTCCAACTTCGTCTTGATGACCTGGGCGGGCAGCATTCCCTGCGACGTGTACACGAGCGTCAGGCCGGGCCGTCTGGGGCGTGTGGACCGAAACATCACTCCTCCTCGCTGTCTGCGGCATCGGAATCGTCGGGGGGCCAGACGATCTTGCCAGCGCCGTGCCCGATCACCTGGCCGAACGGGGATTCCACCGGCCGCGCGAATACCAGATACCCCGTGTGCGCGATCATCCTGTCCATGGGGCGGAGCCGTCCGGGCAGCGTTTTGTACTCGCGCACCAGCAGTTCCTCCACCTGGACGTTGGCGAAGGCGAATTGGGCCAGCCCCTCCAACAACTGGGCCACCTGGTTGGTCGTGGGGACGATGGCTCCGAAGAACCCGCCCTGCTTCAAGGCGGCCCGCGCCTGCGACAGGTACTCCCACGGGTGGCGCACGTCCAGAAAAAGCGCATCCACATCGGTCTCGTCAAAGCCTTCGGCAATGTCGCGCTCCTTGAGTTCCACGCGGTCCAGCAGCCCGAGCGAATCCAGGTTCTTGCGGGCCAGGGCCAGGGCCTGGGGGTTGGACTCGTAGGAGTACACGCGTCCTTGAGGCCCCACGGCCCGCGCCAGCGCCAGGGTCAGCCCCCCACTGCCCGTGCCCGCCTCCACCACGCGGCTCCCCGCTTGCACGCCCAGTTTCATGAGCGTGTAGCCGATGTCCTTCGGGAACATGATCTGCGTCGCCCGCTTGAGTTCCAGGATGAGGTCTTCGGTGGAGGGTTCCAGCACCAGGAAGGGTACGCCGAGGTGGGTCAACACCTTGCGGCCCAGCGGGCGGCCGATGATTTCGGCGTGGGCGATGACGCCGTGCTTGGTGTGAAGCGCGCCGTCTTGGGACAGGCGCACCAGATAGCGCTTGCGGTCTTTGGCGATGAAGAGCACCACGTCGCCTTCGCGGGCTTCGGCCATGGGTGGAGCCTCCTGTGCAGGCTGGGCCGCGCGTCGCCACCGCCCTGGGGCGACCGGCCTGCGCTCATTATAGGCCGCGATGGGCATGAGCGCAATTCGCGGCGGCGCGACAGGGTTCACGGCGGGCCGTTCCGCCGCTTGGCCTGCCATCTTTGACGCCAGCGCCCAAACTCATAGAATAGGCGTGCGCGATTGTACTTTGCGGCACAACAGGAGGACTGAACATGGTGTCGGAGGAACAGGAAGGCCCCCAGGCGGTGGCGACGGCACCTGCGGGGCGAAAGAAACGGCGCCGCGGGCACGTTCACGTGTTTGACAACTGGTGCAAGGGGTGCGGCATCTGCATCGCATTCTGCCCGCAGCACGTGTACGAGATGGACGAGGACGGCAGGCCCGTGGTGGCGCACGAGGATCAGTGTACGGCGTGCCACTGGTGCGATGTACACTGCCCCGACCTGGCTATCGTGGTAACCGAAGTGGAGGAGGAGACGGATGGCAGCGCGACTGATGCAGGGCAATGAGGCATGCGTGGAGGGCGCGCTTGCCGCGGGATGCCGCTTCTTCGCCGGCTACCCGATCACGCCCTCGTCGGAGATCGCGGAACTCCTATCCCGACGCCTGCCCCAGGTGGGCGGGTACTTCATCCAAATGGAGGATGAGATCGCCAGCATCGCGGCGGTCATCGGCGCGTCGGTGGGCGGCGTCAAGGCGATGACGGCGACCAGCGGCCCCGGGTTCTCGCTCATGCAGGAGAACATCGGCTACGCGGCCATGGCGGAAATCCCGTGCGTCATCGTGAACGTCCAGCGCACGGGGCCGAGCACGGGGCTGCCGACCAAGCCGGCGCAGGGCGACGTGATGCAGGCCCGGTGGGGCACCCACGGCGACCACCCCATCATCGTCCTGTCGCCGTCGTCGGTGCTGGAGGCGTTCCTGATGACCGTGCGGGCGTTCAACCTATCGGAGAAGTACCGGTCGCCGGTCATCTTGCTCATGGACGAGGTGGTGGGGCACATGCGGGAGCGGGTGGAACTGCCCCCGCGTGAGTCGTTGGAGATCGCCGATCGGGTGGCCGCCCACGTGCCGCCCGAATGGTACTTCCCGTTTGAAGATCCCAGCACGGACGTGCCGCCGCTGGCTCCCTTTGGCGAGGGCTACCGCTACCACATCACGGGGCTGTTCCACGACCGGGCGGGCTTCCCGACGGAGCGCGTGGACGAGATTGACCCCTGGATCGCTCGCGTGTTTGGCAAGATAGACCAGCACCTTTCGGACATTCTGTCCTGGGAGGAGGACTTTCCGGCGGGGTCGCGGGTGCTGGTGGTGGCCTACGGAGCCACGGCTCGCGCGGCGCGCCATGCCGTGAAGTTGGCCCGCGCCAAACGGTACAAGGTGGGCTTCCTGAAGTTGGAGACCATCTGGCCATTCCCCGAGGAGGTTACGGAGCGGCTGGCCCGCCAGTGCAAGCGGGTTATCGTGCCCGAGATGAACCTGGGGCAAATGGCCCTGGAGGTGGAGCGCGTCGTCGGCAGGCAGAAGGTTCGGCGCGTGAACCTGGCCAACGGGGAGATGATCACGCCTCAGCAGATTTTGGCGGCCATTGAGGAGAAGTAAAGGTGAGACGCTACGAAGAGAACCGCATGTACCACTATCTGCGACGCCACAAGAAGTTTCCCAACGTGTGGTGCCCCGGCTGCGGGATAGGTATCGTGATGAGTGCGATCATCCGCGCCATAGACCGCCTGGGCTGGGAAAAGGACGATATCGCCATGATTTCGGGCATCGGGTGCAGCGGGCGAATGCCGGTGTACATGGACTTCAACACCATGCACACGACCCACGGGCGGGCGCTGGCCTTCGCCACGGGGCTGAAGATGGTGAAGCCGAAGATGCACGTGATCGCCATCATGGGCGACGGCGACGCGCTGGCCATCGGCGGGAACCACTTTATCCACGCCGCGCGCCGGAACATCGGCATCACGTCCATCGTCATCAACAACTCCGTGTACGGGATGACCGGCGGGCAGTATTCGCCCACGACGCCCACGGGCAGCCTCGCCACGACCGCGCCCTACGGCAACATTGACCAGCCGTTCCCCATTTGCGAACTGGCCATCGCGGCGGGTGCGACGTTCGTGGCGCGAGGCACGGTGTACCATGCCGTGGAACTGGACAGGCTGATTGAGAAGGCGCTTGTGCACGAGGGGTTCTCGGTGGTGGAGGCCGTCAGTTACTGCCACACGACCTTTGGGCGCATCAACAAACTCGGCACGGCTGTAGATATGCTGCGCTGGCAGAAGGAGAACAGCGTAACGCGGGAGGCCGCCGCCAAGATGACGCCCGAGCAACTGCAGGGCAAAATCGTTCGCGGCATCTTCCACGAACGGGAGTTCCCGGAATACACGGCCGCCTACGCCAAGATCATAGAGCAGGCGATGGCGGGGCAGCGCCAGGCGTAAGGCTCAAGGCGCACGCAGGAGGCATTATGGGGAGTAACGAACGGTACGAAATCCGACTGGCAGGCGAAGGGGGGCAGGGGCTGATTCTGGCCGGGCTGATCCTGGCCGAAGCGGCGGCGGTGTACGACGGGAAGAACGCCGTGCAGACGCAGTCCTACGGGCCGGAGGCTCGGGGCGGCGCCAGCAAGGCCGAGGTGGTCATCAGCGACGGCGTCATTGACTATCCCAAGGTCATCGCCGCGGACCTGCTCCTCTGCATGAGCCAGGAGGCATGCAGCAAGTACGTGTACGACCTGAAGCGAAACGGCATCCTCATTGTGGACTCGGTCCACGTGGATCGGGTGCCGACCAGCCGCGCCTACATGATTCCCATCACCCGCATCGCGGAGGAGGCGACCGGCCGCCGCATCACCGCCAACATCGTGGCGCTGGGCATCATCGTGGGTCTGACCGGCATCGTGTCGCGGAAGGCGATAGAGGCGGCGGTGCGGGCGCGGGCGCCCAAAGGCACGGAGGCCATCAACCTCAAGGCGCTGCAGGCGGGACTGGACGAGGCGGAACGAATCCGCGCCGAGAGCGAGCGGGGCCAATCCGCGCCTGCCCGCACATCCTGAACGGCGGACAGGGGCGACTGCAATGCCGCGCCAACCTGATTTGAGCGCCTATGCCGGGTACTGGGTGGCCCTGGTGAGGGATCGGGTGGCGGGCGTGGGGCGCACCAGAGACGAGGCGTACCAGGCGGCCAAGTCGGCGCGCCGCCGCGAAGAGCCGCAGGTCGTGTACGTCCCGAATCCGACGCGCGACGACGGCTGTCCGGATGTCCCGCCGGCGCGGGTGGCGGATTCGCGCGGGCCTTACGGCGCGACGCCGGGGGCCATCCGCCGCGTGGCCGAGGCCATCGGGCAGCGGGAAGCGACCGCGTTCCTGGTGGGCGGCACGGTGCGCGACTTCCTGTTGGGGCGCGCCGTCCACGACGTGGATATCGTCGTCCCTGGCGATGCACTCGGTCTCGGCCGGTGGCTGGCCGACGCGCTGGGCGGGGCCTTCTACCCGCTGGACGAGCAGCGCGATGTGGCGCGCGTGCTTTTTTCATGGCAGGGCGAGTCGTTCTCGGCGGACGTGGCGGCATTGCGAGGGCCGAGCCTGGACGCGGACCTGCGCGCGCGCGACTTCACCATCAACGCGATGGCCATGCCCCTGGGCGACCTGCGCCGCGAGGCCATCGTGGATCCGCTGGGCGGGCTGGCCGACCTTGCGGCGGGCGTCCTGCGGCCGGTGTCGGATGTAGCGTTCCGGGACGATCCGGTGCGGACGTTGCGAGCCGTGCGGTTTGTCCACGAACTTCGCTTGAAGGCGGCGCCAGGGCTGGAGGGGGCCATCGCAGCCGATGCGCCGCTGCTGGCCGGTGTGGCGGCGGAGCGGGTGCGGGACGAGATGAACCGCATGGCGGCGTTGCCCGATTTTGGGGCCTGCCTGCGGGATATGGAGCGGCTGGGGCTGCTGGACATCGTGCTGCCCGAACTTGCGGGCCTTCGCGGGCTGGCGCAACCCAGGCCCCACGTGTGGGATGGGCTTGAGCACAGCCTGCGGACGGTGGAGGCGGCAGAGGGTCTCGCCGCGGCTCTGTTGGGCGATGCGGAGGGCGGGCCGTGGGGCGATTTTGTGGCGACGCTCGGCCCGTTGCGCGCGCAGGCGGCCGACTATCTGGCGTTCTGCGTTGCGGCCGGTGAGTCGCGGCTTGTGCTGCTGAAACTGGCGGCGGCGCTGCACGACGTGGGCAAGGCGGCGACGCGGACGGAGGAGAAGGGCCGCGTGCGGTTTTTCGGCCACCCGCAGGTGGGCGCGGAGATGGCCGCGCAGGCGCTGGCCCGCCTTCGCTACAGCGCCGTGGCGGTGGCGATGGTGTCGGGCGTGGTGCGCGAGCACATGTGGCTCCTGTCGCTGGTGCGGACGCGCCAGGTTACCAATCGGGCGCTGTACCGGTTCCACCGCGCCGTGGGCGATGGGACGGTGGCGACGGCGCTGTTGTTCCTGGCCGACCTGTTCGCCACGCAGCCCGTGGAGGACGACCCGTCCTGGCCGGCGGCGCAGGTTATCGTGCGGCGCGTGCTCCACGCGTGCCTGTGCGAGCCGCATGTGGTGTCGCCGCGCCCTGTGGTGGACGGGCGCGAGTTGATGGCCGCGCTGCAACTGAGCGAGGGGCCGCTCATCGGCGTGTTGCTGGATGCCATCCGCGAGGCGCAGGCGGAAGGGAAAGTAACGACTCGCGAGGAGGCGCTGGCGTTGGCGGCGCGGGTGGTGAGAGGCCGGCAGAAGGTGGGGCGCGATGGTGATCGTTGACCTGGGGCTGGAGTTGCGCGTTGCCGCGGCCAAGGTGGGCAAGTACGCCACGCGCGAGAGCGGCGACACGCTGGAGATGATAGAGCGGCCGCGTGGGGGGCTGTCGTTCGTGCTTGTGGACGGGCAGAGCAGCGGGCGCGGGGCGAAGGCCATCAGCAACACCGTGGCGCGCAAGGTGGTGTCGTTGCTGGGCGAGGGCGTGAGAGACGGGGCCGCCGCGCGCGCCGCCCACGATTATCTCTTCACCCAGTATCAGGGCAAAGTCCGCGCAGACCTGACCATCCTGTCGCTGGACTTGACCACGAAGACGGTGGTGCTGTCGCGCAATACGCAGTGCCCTGCCATCGTGCGGCGGGAGGGGCAATGGAATGTGGTGGATGAGTCCGCTCGTCCGGTCGGGCTGTACGCCGCCACGAAGCCCACGATTCTGGAGTTTCCGTTTGAGGCCGGCACGTGGGTGATTGTCTCCACCGATGGGCTGTGGGCCGCCGGACGGAATCGGGGGCCGTGGGATGTGCTCGGATACGCGCGGGAGGTGGCCGAGGCTACGCCGGACCCGCAGGCCGTCGCCGATGCGCTGTTGCAGCGGGCGCTGGAGTTGGACTCGGGCAGGCCAGCGGACGACATGAGCGTGCTGGTGCTGGGCATCGTGCCCAGGGCGGAGCAGGGGGAAGTGCGGCGGCTGGTGGTGCGCGTGCCGATATAGGGGCAGGCCAGGGGCATGAGGGTCGGTATTGTCGGAGTGTGCGGCTCCGGGAAAACCTCGCTGGTGTGGCGGCTAAGGCAGGCCGGCTACGATGCGGCGGAGATCGCCCAGGAGCATTCCTACGTGCCCGACATGTGGCAACGCATTCACCCGCCCGACGTGCTCATCTTCCTGGACGCGGCGTATGAGACGGTGATGCGGCGCAGGCCCAACCCGCTGATGACGCCGAGGCTGTACGACGAGATGCGCCAGCGCCTGCGGCACGCCCGCGAACACGCCGACCTTATCATCGCCACCGATGGGCTGGATGAAGACCAGGTGTTCCGCGAGGCCGCGGGTTATTTGACACGCCTATTGCCGTAGGCTATAATGGGCCTCGCCAAGCAACGCCTTCAACGATCAGGGCTCCTGGGAGCCACGCGCCGAGGAGCCCTGGTTTATGTTGAAGAACTTGAGCCGGCAATGCCTTTCCGGCTGAGGAGGAGAAGCGCTTCATGAGGGATAGGAACTTCAATTTGCTGATTCTCGTCATCCTCATTGCGGCCGTGGCCATCTGGATTGACTGGCCCGGCCACAACACCCTCAAATTGCCGCTCATCAAGGGAACTCGCGACATCTCGGTGAGGCAGGGCCTGGACCTTCAGGGCGGGACGCAGGTGCTTCTGGAGGCGGATGTGCCGGAGACAACCCAGGTGAGCGCCGAGGCGATGGAAGCAGCCCGCACGATTGTGGAAAACCGCGTCAACGGCCTGGGCGTTACGGAGCCGCTGGTGCAACTTCAGGGCGACCGCCGCATTATTGTGGAACTCCCCGGCATCAAAGACCCGGATCAGGCCATCGCGACGTTTCGGCAGACCGGCCTCCTGGAGTTCATAGACTCGGAGACGTTCATTGAGCCGGGGACTGTGGTCAAGACCACATTCGGCACGTCGGATACCGGGCCGGTTACGCCTACCGTTACGCCGACCGCCGAGGCCACCGCGACCCAGGTGGTTACGCCTACCGCCCCCGTTACCGAGACGGGCGCCGTTACACCGACGGTTACCCCGACGCCCGCGCCGGAGATCATCTACAAGACAGTGATGACGGGCAAGGACCTCAAGAAGGCGGATGTGGGGTTTGACAACACGGGCAAGCCGCTTATCCAGTTTGAACTCCAGCCGGAGAGCGCCCAGTTGTTCGCGAATCACACGGCGGCCAACGTGGGCCGGTACCTGGCCATCGTCCTGGACAAGGTGGTCATCTCGTGCCCGGTCATCAAGTCGGCGATTCCGGATGGCCGCGGGGTGATTGAGGGGAACTTTACCCTGGAGGAGGCGCGCAGCCTTGCGATCCAGTTGAAGTACGGCGCGCTGCCGGTCCCGCTGAAGGTTGTGGACAACCGCACGGTGGGCGCGACGCTGGGCTCCGACTCGGTGCGGCGGAGCACGACAGCGGGCATCATCGGCGTCCTCGTCGTCCTGCTGTTCATGATCACCTACTACCGACTGCCTGGGCTTATGGCGGCGCTCGCGTTGATTCTGTACGGGCTGTTGAACTTCATGGTGTACAAACTCCTGCCGGTAACCCTGACCCTTCCGGGCATCGCGGGCTTCCTGCTTTCTATCGGCATGGCGGTGGACGCCAACATCCTGGTCTTTGAGCGCATGAAGGAGGAGATTCGCGCGGGGCGCAGCCTGGAAAGCGCCCTGTCGGCGGGGTTTGACCGCGCGTGGACGTCCATCAGGGATTCCAACATCTCCACGCTCATCACGTGCGCCATCCTGTACATCTTCGGCTCCAACTTCGGCGCGTCTATCGTCAAGGGGTTTGCCATCACGCTGGGGCTTGGCGTGATCATCAACATGTTCACGGCCATCACGGTAACTCGGACCTTCCTGCGGACGCTGTTTGATGCCGTCGGCGAGAAGATTGAAGGCAAGCACTGGCTCATGGGCGTCTGATAGGAATGGACTTGAGGAGGCGAGATGTTTAGTTTCGCGCAGAAACGCTACTGGTACTTTTTGATCACGCTGGTCATCCTGATTCCGGGCATTGTGTCCCTGGCGGTGAACGGGCTGAAGCCCAGCATTGACTTCACCGGCGGGGCGGCGCTGGAACTGCGCTTTGAGAAGCCCGTCTTCCCGAGCGAGGTCCGGGATGTGTTTGTGGACGCGGGTTATACCGACACATCGGCGACAAACGTGGGGGATGACAAGACGGTTCTCATCCGCATGAAGCAGGTGGATGAGGAGACCAAGACGCAACTGTTGAAGAAGGTGGAGGAGCGCTTCGGGCCGGTAACCGAATTGTACTTCCGCTCGGTGGGGCCGTCGGTGGGCAAGGAGGTTACCCAGTCGGCGTTTACCGCCATCGGCTTCACGGCGTTGGCCATCGTGCTCTTCATCCTGCTGGCGTTCCGGAAGGTGCCCAACGCGTTCCGGTACGGGGTGTGCGCGGTGGTTGCCATTGCGCAGAACATCCTGGTGGTAACGGGGCTGTTCTCCATCCTGGGCGCGGTGCTGGGCTGGGAAGTGGACGCGCTGTTCCTGACCGCGCTATTGACGGTCATCGGGTTCAGCGTGCAGGACATCATCGTGGTGTTTGACCGCATTCGCGAGAACATCCCGAGGCGGCGGGGCGAGGACTACGAGACCATCGTGAACCGCAGCGTGCTGGAGACGCTCCACCGCTCGCTGGCGACGCAGTTGAACGCCATGTTCGTGCTGTTGGCGCTTCTGCTGTTTGGCGGCGCGACCATCAAGCAATTCGTGCTGGTGATGCTGGTGGGGATGCTGAGCGAGACCTACGCTTCGCTGTTCACCGCCGTTCCGCTGCTGGTGGTGTGGGAGAAGGGGGAGATCGGCGGATTCTTCCGCAGGCTGTTCCGGGGGCGCCCTGCCACTGCCTAGACGGGCGCGAACATGGACTTTCCGGCGGGGCAGGGGAAACCTTGCCCCGCCTTGTTTTTGGGAGGTGGCGCGATGGGCCTGATTCTGGTGCGGTACGGCGAGATCGGGCTGAAGGGGCGAAACCGCAACCTATTCGTGCGGCGGCTGCGGCTCAACATCAGGGATTGCCTGAAGCGCAACAGGCTGGCGGGCGAGGTGTCCGTGCACGGCCAGCGCCTGTACGTGGAGACCGACGATGTGGACGCGGCGCTGCCCCATCTCCAGCGGGTGTTCGGGATTGTGTCGCTGAGCGCGGTGCATCGCGCGCCGCTGGATGTGGAGGCGATCACCGCCGAGGCCGTGTCCGTGGCGCGGGGCGCGGGCCTGGGGCCCGACCGCGCCTTCCGCGTGGAGGCGCGGCGCGCCTTCAAGGGCTTCCCCCTGACGTCGCCGCAGATCAACGCCCACGTGGGCGAGGCCATTCGCCTGGCGACGGGGGCGCGCGTGGATCTCTCGGACGACGCGGATGTAACGATAGGCGTGGAGATTCGCCGCGAGGAGGCGCTCATCTTCGCGGCGGCGTGCCCGGGGCCGGGTGGCCTGCCCCTGAACAGTCAGGGGCGGGTGGTGGCGCTGATTTCGGGCGGGATTGATTCGCCGGTGGCGGCATGGCTGATGATGAAACGCGGGTGCGGCGTGGCCCCGCTCCATTTCACGCAGAGCGAGGTGGAGACGGCGAAGGCGCTGGAGAATTGCCAGGTGCTGGACCGATACGCTTACGGCTGGCGCATCAAGCCGCTGGTGTTGAGCCATCACGAGATTATGCTGCCGATTGTGGAGCGGCTCCACGAGTTGCGGGCCGAGCGGTGGACGTGTCTCTTCTGCAAGCACGCCATGCTCCGCAAGGCGGCGCAACTGGCCGATGAAATCGGGGCGAACGCGATTGTTACGGGCGAGAACGTGGGGCAGGTGGCGAGTCAGACGCTGGCGAGTCTGGAGATGATCTCCCTGGGGATCGGCAAGCCCATCCTGCGCCCGCTCATCGGGTACGACAAGGTGGACATCATGGCCCTGGCGCGGTCCATCGGGACGTTTGGCATCTCCACGCGCGAATCGCAGCCGTGCCCGTTCTTGCCGTCGTCGGTGGTTACGCGGCCCGCGATGGACAAGTGGCTGGAGTTGCGGGAGCGGCTGGCGGATGTGCTGCCGTAGCGGCGGGCGTCTGCTCTGCAGAATTTGCGGCGGACCCGACGAAGCCGCGAGGGGGAGCGAAGAAATCCCGCGCCTACACAGGGATGGCTTCGGGAATGTACCCCATAATGGCAGGGGCCGACCGATGTTGGCCCCCGCGCCGGACCGCTCCCGCCGGTTTTTGTCCCGGCTTTTGCTTATGCCAGGGCTGTTACTTGGGGACGTGGGCGAACTTGCGATGCGCGTCCCTATGTCCGGACGAAGCGGCCACAGGAGCGGTTTCTGTTGACGTTTGTCGTTCGCACGGATCGCAACTATTTGGCGAGAGAGCGGCTTAGCAGAATCCCGCGGCGACACATGAGGTATGGCGTGGGCGGCGGGGCCCGGCCTGGGCTTCAGTACTGTGAGGACGGCCGCGTGCCGCCGCGTCCCGCACTCCACCACTCCGTACGCAACCAGCGATCTGTGGGATCAGCGATCCACCATTACCACCGGTAGCCACAGACGCCGAGTCGGTGGCTCCGCGTAGTCCACCCTCAACGCGTACGCTTGGGACGCGTTGTAGCCGTCAATCCGCACTACCCTTACGTAGTACCTTCCCGCGCCCACCGGCCCAACTGTGATCCGCTCATTCGCATTGCCCGAAGAGGCTGAATCCTTCACGAGTCGTAGCGCCCCGTCGTACAAATACAAATCATAGTCGCAGCCGACAGGGATGTTCTCCAGGCGCGCATCAATCACGTGCGCCGCGGCCATGTCAAAGTAGTAGAAGTCCGACTCATCTGCCTCGGACTCTATCGTGCCGTAATAGGTAACCCCCGATGCCAGTGGCCCGCAGGCGCCAGCCCACGTGTTATTTCCGGGCTCCGGGCAGACCCAGGCCGTCGGCGTCGCTGTGCGCGTCGGTGTGGGGGTTGGTGTCCGCGTCGGCGTCGCTGTGGGCGTGCGGGTAGGAGTTGCCGTCCGCGTCGGCGTCTGGGTTGCCGTCGGCGTGCGCGTTGCCGTCCGCGTCGCCGTCGGCGTGCGAGCCGGCGTCGGCGTTGGAGTCGGCGTTTCCTGCCGTGCCCAATCCAGGCTGATCGCTGCATCCCAGTGGTCCTCATAGTATTCCACCAGCAGCCGATGATATCCGCCGCTCAACGTAACCTCCCGATAGAAGTGCGCCACCTGGGGCTGCCAGGAATCCACCAGCAACCTGTCGTCCACCCAGAACCGCACACCATCATCGGCCCACAGGTGGAACCGGTAGTCGCCGGCCTCAAACCACACGAAGCGGTACCACCGCGCAGAGAACTCATCCGCGGGGATGCCTGGGCCTGGCGCCGCCAGCCCCCAGGCGAAGTCGAGCAGCGCGTCCTCTCTTATGAGGGATGGTGTGCCTGTGAGGTAGGGATTGCTATAATACTCTCCCCGCCAGATATCCGGATAAGAAGTTCCGAAAACTTGGATGCGGTCAAGCCACGGATCAACGACGTACACCTTGCCATCCAGAGCGGCTGCAACACCAGTTACGTCACGGAATTGCGACTCGCCGGGCCCGAATGTGCCCCACTTCCCGAGGAACGCACCGGTTGCGCTGAATCGCTGGACACGATGGTTCCCGTTGTCAGCCACATATACCGTCCCATCTTGCGCTACAGCGATGCCAGTAGGGTAATTGAATTGGCCATCGGCCGAACCAAATGTGCCCCACTTCCCGAGGAACGCGCCGGTTGCGCTGAATCGCTGGATACGATGGTTCCCGCTATCAGCCACATACACCGTCCCATCAGGAGCCACGGCTACGCCTTCAGGATTACGGAACTGTCCGTCCCCTGATCCCTCTGATCCCCATTTCCCCAGAAACGCTCCCGTCGCCGAAAACCGCTGTATGCGATGGTTTTCTGAGTCGGCGACGTACACTGTTCCATCGGGCCCAACCGCTACGCCCATTGGCCAGGCGAACTGTCCATCGC
>DAOTVT010000264.1:0-4568 GCA_034436295.1 Anaerolineae bacterium
ATCATCGGCCAGGACAGGGCCACCCGCGCCATTGAGTTCGGCATAGACATCCCGTCCTACGGATACCACATCTTCGCCATGGGGCCCGCCGGCGCCGGCAAGATGACCACTGTGCAGCGGTTCCTGGAGCAGCGGGCCAGCGCAAGGCCCACGCCCCCGGATTGGTGTTATGTCAACAACTTCGCCAACCCCGACCGCCCCGAGGCCATAGAACTGCCCCCCGGCAAGGCCACGGTCTTCCGCAAGCAGATGGAAGACCTCGTCCAGCGCATCCAGGAGAGCATCGCCCGCTCCTTCTCCGGCGAGCAGTACGAGGAGCATCGGTCGCAACTCATCCGCGAGATAGAAGACCGCAAACGCAAGGCGCTGGAGGAAATCAACGAATATGCCAACTCGCAGGGGTTTGCGCTGGTCGCCACGCCATCCGGCCTGATGGTGGGCGTGTACGAGAACGGCAAAGTCCTCAGCCAGGAAGAGTACCAGGCCCTGCCCGAGGAGCGCCGCCGCGAACTGGAAGCCGCCCAGCCCGCCGTCCAGGCCGAGATGGAGCGGCGCTTCCGCAAGGTGCACGCCCTGGACGACGAGGCCCGCACGCGCCTGCAGAACTTGGACAAGGAGATCGCCGACTTCGCCATCCGCCACCTGTTTGAGCCCCTCAAGCAGGAGTACGCCAACATCCACGACGCGCAGGTGTTCCTGGACGGCGTGTACCGCGACGTGCTTGAAAACCTGGCCCTGTTCCGTGCCCTGGCCCAACCATCGGAGGCGAGCAGAGAGGAAGGCGGCGACCCCCAGCCCCCCACGCGGCCGCCCCAGTCGCCCTACGACCGCTATCGGGTCAACGTGCTGGTGGACAACAGCCAAACCAAGGGCGCGCCCGTCATCGTGGAGAGCAACCCCACATGCCGCACCCTGGTGGGCCGCATAGAGTATCGGGCCGAATTCGGCACGCTCGTTACCGATTTCAGCATGATCAAGGCGGGCGCTCTCCACCGCGCCAACGGCGGCTACCTGGTCGTGGAGGCCCGCAAGTTGCTCCAGGACCCCTTCGCCTGGGATTGCCTGAAGCGCGCCCTCCGCGACCGCAAAATCTCCATCCACGAGATCGCCCAGCAGTTCGCGCTCCTCAGCACCACATCGCTGGAGCCAGAGCCAATCCCGCTGGACGTGAAGGTTGTCCTGACCGGCGAGCCGCACATCTACTACATGCTATTTGACCTGGACCCCGAGTTCGCGAAACTGTTCAAGGTGAAGGCCGACTTCGCCGAGGAGATGGATTGGGCCGAGGATAGCGTCCTGAACTACGCGCGGTTCATCGCCACGCGCTGCGCCGACGAGGGTCTGCCCCACTTCACGCGGGACGCCGTGGCGAAGGTGGTGGAGCACGGCGCGCGGCTCGTGGAAGACCAGCACAAACTCAGCACACGGTTCGCCTTCATCGCGGATGTGGTGTCGGAGGCTGCCTATTGGGCGCGACTTCGCGGCCACGACCTGGTGCAGGCCGAGGATGTCCAGCGCGCCCTGGACGAGAAGCGCTACCGCTCAAGCCAGGTGGAGGAGCGCATCCGCGAGGCCATCCTGGCCGACACCATCCTCATCACCACCGATGGGGTGAAGGTGGGGCAGGTCAACGGCCTGTCGGTGTTGTTCCTCGGCGACTATGCCTTCGGGCGGCCCACTCGCATCTCATGCCAGACCATGCTGGGCCGCGAAGGCGTCATGAACATTGACCGCGAGTCCAAACTCAGCGGCAACATCCACGACAAGGGGCTGCTGATTTTGGAGCGCTACGTCGCGGCGAAGTACGCCCAAGATCGCCCGCTCAGCCTGGCGGCCAGCATCTGCTTTGAGCAGACCTACACCGAGGTGGAAGGCGACAGCGCGTCGGCGGCAGAACTGTACGTCCTGATCTCCGCCGTAACGGGAATCCCCATCAAGCAGGGCATCGCCGTAACCGGCTCGGTGAATCAGTACGGCGATATTCAGCCCATCGGCGCGGTCAACGAAAAGATAGAGGGCTTCTTTGACGTGTGCAAGGCGCGCGGGCTGACCGGCGAGCAGGGCGTCATCATTCCCAGCCGCAACGTGCGCCATCTCATGCTGCGCGAGGACGTAGTCCAGGCGGTGCGCGAGGGCCAGTTCCACATCTGGGCCGTGAGCACCGTGGACGAGGGCATCGCCATCCTGACCGGCGTGGAGGCGGGCGAGCGCGACGAGAAGGGCGAGTACCCGCCCGATTCGGTCAACGGCCGATTCCTGGCCAAAATGGAGGAGAACGAGCGGCTCATGCGCCGCCGATGGCCCGTGGAGGCTAAGGCGCTCAACTGGTTCCAGCGCATGTTCAACCGCGAGAAGAAGCCCGCGAAGGCCGAAGAGAAGAAGCCGCCAGAAGGCGAGAAAACCGAATAGACGGCGCGCTCAGTGCCCGCAGGTGGCGCAGGAGTGCGAGCCGCAAGTGGCGCAGGACGACCCCGTGCCCGCGACCGTGTGGGTCTCCCCGCCGCTTCCCTTGGACAGCGCGGCGAAGACGGACAGGCCGCGACGGGCCTCTGTGCTCCCGCACTTGGGGCACGCAATCGGGGCGTCGGCTTGGCTCATCGGGCGCAACGCCTCAAATTTCGTCATGCATACGGGACATGTATACTCATAAACGGGCATGGTGCACTCCATGACGCTGCATCTTCACAACCATTGTACGCGGTAGCCGGAGAAGGTCAAGTTGGAGACTGTCATCGCGCGGGGCAAAGCCCCGAAGCAATCCCGGCGCAGGCGGGCGCACCTCGCCCCCGGCCTTCGGCCTCCCTCTCCGCCTGCGGAGAGGGGAACGAGGGGGTGAGGTTCGTGGCCGCATGGCCGCGCGGGGCCAAAGCCGCTGCGCTGAGGGCGTGGAGCAAATTGGCAATTTGCTCCACGCGGGCGGGGGTGAGATCTGCCCTCGCTCCAACCCTATTCGCATGGATTCGGCCATTCGCGGCTACAACCTTACCAAGTCACGTTTCTTAATTCGTGTACATTCGTGTTATTCGTGGATACAACCCTACCAATTTACGTTTTCTGATCCGTGTTATTCGCGGTTACAACCTAACATGGGAGGTGGGCCTTGAAAGAACTGACCGATCGCGCACTCAACCTGGCCAAAGTCAAGGGCGCAACCTATGCCGACATGCGCACCGTGCGCCGCGCCAGCCGCTCCATCACCGTGAAGAACGGCGAGGTGGCGTCCCTGGAGAGTTACACGACCGAGGGCTTCGGCGTGCGCGTGGTGGTGGATGGCGCATGGGGGTTCGCGTCCAGCGCGCGGCTGGAGCCGCGGGAGGTGGATCGGGTTACCGCGTTGGCCGTGGAAATCGCCAGGGCCAGCGCGCTGTTCAAACTGGAGCCGGTGAACCTGGGCGAGCCGGTGGCGCACGTGGGCACGTACCGCACGCCGGTCAAGGTTGACCCGTTCTCGGTGCCCCTGGAGAAGACGCTGGACCTTCTCCTGGCCGCCGATTCCGCCATGCGCGCCGTCAAGGGCATCGTCGTGGCCGAGTCGTCGGCCGCGTTCATCCGCGAGGAGAAGACCTTCGCCAACACCGAGGGCGCGTACATTGAGCAGGAAATCGTGGAGACGGGCGGCGGGTTGCAGGCCCTGGCCGTGGGCAACGACGACGTGCAGCAGCGTTCGTACCCCAACTCCTTCGGCAGGCACCAGGGCACGGCGGGCTACGAACTGCTGGAGGCGATGGACCTGGTGGGCAATGCCCCCCGCGTGGCCGAAGAAGCGGTCATGCTCCTGACGGCGCCCGTCTGCCCCAGCGGCGTTACGACCATCATCCTGGGCGCGACGCAACTGGCGCTCCAGGTACACGAATCGTGCGGCCACCCCATTGAACTGGACCGCGTCATGGGCATGGAAGCCGCCTACGCGGGCACCAGTTTCCTCACGCTGGACAAACTGGGCACGTTCCGCTACGGCTCTCCCATCGTCAACATCACCGCCGACGCGACCATCCCCGGCGGCCTGGGCACCTTCGGCTACGACGACGAGGGCGTGGAAGCGCAGCGGACGCCCGTCGTGCGCGAGGGCATCTTCGTGGGCTACCTCACATCCCGCGAGACGGCCGCCCGCCTGGGCCAGCGCAGCAACGGCACCATGCGCGCCGACGGCTGGAACCGCATCCCCATCATCCGCATGACCAACATCAACCTGGAACCGGGAGAGTGGGAGTTTGACGACCTCATCGCCGACACCGACGACGGCATCTACATGGAGATGAACAAGAGTTGGAGCATTGACGACAAGCGGCTGAACTTCCAGTTCGGCACCGAGGTCGCCTACCAAATCAAGAACGGCAAGATGGGCCAACTGTACAAGAACGCCACCTACACGGGCATCACCCCGCAGTTCTGGGCTGGCTGCGACGCCATTTGCAACCGCAATCACTGGAACGTGTGGGGCACGCCCAACTGCGGCAAGGGCCAGCCCCCCCAGGTGGCCCACGTGGGCCACGGCACGGCCCCTGCCCGCTTCCGCAACGTCCAGGTTGGCGTGATGAAAGGATAACACCGACGCACCGCCGTTGGCC
>DAOTVT010000265.1:0-16890 GCA_034436295.1 Anaerolineae bacterium
TCCCCCCGTGCGGAGAGGGGGATGCCAAAGGCTGGGGGTGAGGTGCGAAACCTGCGGGCTAGGGGCGGATTCGCGCCCATTCGCGTGCATTCGCGGTTCCTCGTCGCCCGACGCGGGCGTGCCAACCTCACCCCCTCGTTCCCCCCGTGCGGAGAGGGGGATGCCAAAGGCTGGGGGTGAGGTGCGAAACCTGCGGGCTAGGGGCGGATTCGCGCCCATTCGCGTGCATTCGCGGTTCCCCGTCGCCCGACGCGCGGTGCATGCCAACCTCACCCCCTCGTTCCCCCTCTCCGCGAGCGGCGAGGGGGAAGCCACAGGCCGGGGGTGAGATGTGAAACCTGCGGGCCAGGGGCGGATTCGCGTCCATTCGCGTGGATTCGCGGTTCCCCGTCGCCCGACGCCGAAGCACCGGGCTGAACGGGCGAAGCCCTGCGGGCTATCCTCAGCCCCGAAGGGGGCTTCGCTCCTTGAGCGCGGGGGTTTAGCCCCGCGCGGGTGGACATCCGCGCGCCCTTCGTTTTCGTGCCTTTCGCGCCCTTTCGTGTCCTTCGCGATCCGAACGCCCGTCCACCATGCGGGGGTTTAGCCCCGCGCGGGTGGACATCCGCGCGCCCACGCTTTCGTGCCTTTCGCGCCCTTTCGTGTCCTTCGCGATCCGAACGCCCGTCCACCATGCGGGGGTTCACCCCCCGCGCGCATGCTTCGCGCCCTTCCCGATCCCAACGCCGCTGCGGCCACCTTGCGCAAATCTCGCAACAATGCTACACTACGCGCGGGAGGGAAAACGTGGCGCAAGCACTGTACCGCAAGTGGCGATCCCAGACGTTTGACGAAGTGGTGGGCCAGGAGCACGTGGTGCGCACGCTCACCAGCGCGCTGGCGCAAGGGCGCATCGCCCACGCCTACCTGTTCGCAGGGCCGCGCGGCACGGGCAAGACGACCATGGCCCGCCTCCTGGCCAAGGCCGTGAACTGCCTGGCCGAGGACGGCCCCAAGCCCTGCAACCGTTGCGCCGTATGCCAGGCCCTCAACGAAGGGCGGCTGATTGACCTCATTGAGATTGACGGCGCATCCAACCGCGGCATTGACGAGGTGCGCACCCTGCGCGAACAGGTGAACTTCTCGCCCAACGTGGCGCGGTACAAAGTGTACATCATTGACGAAGTGCACATGCTCACGCCCGAGGCGTTCAACGCGCTCCTCAAGACGCTGGAGGAACCCCCCGCCCATGTTATCTTCATCCTGGCCACCACCGAGGTGCACAAGTTGCCCCCCACCATCATCTCGCGGTGCCAGCGTTTTGACTTCCGCCGCATCCCTCTGGACCTCATCACCCAGCGGCTCAGGCTCATCGCGGACACAGAGGGAATCCACGCCGAGCAGGCGGCGCTGGAACTCATCGCTCGGAGCGCCACCGGCAGCATGCGCGACGCGATCTCGCTGCTGGATCAACTCTCGGCCTACGGGAGCGACTCCATCACACGCGAACTGGTGCAGGCGATGCTGGGCGCGGTTTCGGTGGAACCCCTAGCCGACCTGGTGGACGCGGTGATTCACGGCGACCTCAAGGCGGCGCTGGGGACCGTGGGGCAGTTGGTGGATCAGGGGCTGGATCCGCGCCAGTTGACCGCCGAACTGCTGGACTATACGCGGGATCTGTTGCAGGTAAAGGCGGGCAATCCCCCCGCGCTCACGGCGGCGAGCGCCCAAACCGAGAGCCGCATGCGCGCCCAGGCCGAGGCGTTGCGCGTGGACGACCTGCTTCGCCTGTCGCGCCTGCTCACCCAGGCGAGTTTGGAGATCAAGGGCAACATCCTGCCCCAGTTGCCGCTGGAACTGGCGCTGACCGAGGCCATCCTCAAGCCCGAGGCCCGGCCCGCGCAAGCGCCGCAGGCCGCGCCCACATCCACAACGCGCCCCGCAGCGCCGCGTGAGGCGCCCAAGCCGCAGCCGGTGGTAGCCCCGCAGGTCAAGCGCGAGCCGCCAGCAGCCCCGCAGGTGAAGCGTGAGGAGCCGGCGGTGGTGGAAGCCGCGGCAGGCGCGCCCGCGACGCCCCCGGCGACAAGCGTGGGGGTTGTGGATTTGGACACCGTGCACCGGCGCTGGGACGAGTTTGTGGAGAATCTTCGCAACTGCAATCCGCGGACGCAGGCCCTGTCGGCGCAGGCCCTGCTGCGTTCCGGCGCGCCCATGAGCGTGGACGGGGACGTGATTGTCATCGGTTTTCCGTCCGAGTTCCATCGGAAGAAGATCAGCGAGGATGCGCCCAAGGCGTTGGTGGAGAAGGCGCTGGCCGAGGCGCTGGGGGTCTCGCGCTGCGCCATCCGCGGGGTTGTGGTGTCGCAGCAGGAGTTGAAGGCGGCGGCAGAAGCGGCGCGCGCGGGCGCAAAGCGTAGGACGCCGACGCCGGCCACGCCCGACACTGCCGTGCGCGAGGCGGCGGATCCGCTTGTGGAGTACGCGGCCAATAACCTGGGCGCAGTGGTGAAGCCCATCGCGCCCGAGGAATCATCATCCGTTGGGGAGGAAACGTCGTGAGCAAAGGAAAAGGGGGATGGAGAGCGCCATCCGGAGGCGGAGGCGGCATGGGCGGCCTCTTGCAGCAAATCCAGCGCATGCAGGAGGAAATGACCAAAATCCAGGAGTCGCTGAAGGATGAGACGGTTACCGCCACGGCTGGCGGCGGGGTCGTTACCGTCGTCATGAACGGCCACCAGGAATTGATTTCGCTGACCATCAAGCCCGAGGCGGTGGATCCAAACGACGTGGAGATGCTCCAGGATATGCTCATGGCCGCCTTCAAGAGCGCCCAGGAGCAGGCCCGCGACCTGGCAGCCCAGCGGCTCAGCGAGGTTACCGGCGGAATATCCGTTCCGGGGCTGATGTAGGCCCGGCCCGCCGCCTTTCGGCATGGGGAGGGTTGCATGGGTTCGCGCGTTCTACCCGAACCCGTAGAGCGGCTGATAGAGGAATTCAGCCGCCTGCCCGGGATCGGACCCAAGACGGCTTCGCGGCTCGCGTTCTTCCTGTTGCGCGCCCCGAAGGAACAGGCGCAGCAACTGGCCGACGCGCTGCAACAACTCCGCGAGCGCATCACATTCTGCCAGGTTTGCTACAACATCAGCGAGACGTCGCCGTGCCCGGTCTGCGCCGACGAGACCCGCGACCACGGCCTCATCTGCGTGGTGGAGGAGCCGCTGGATGTCGTCGCCGTGGAGCGGACACGGGAGTTTCGCGGGGTCTATCACGTGCTGCACGGGGTGATTTCGCCGGTGGACGGCGTGGGGCCCGAGGACTTGAAGATAGAGCCGCTCCTGGAGCGCGTGCGGCAGGGCGGCGTGCGCGAGGTCATCGTCGCCACGAACCCCAACATGGAGGGCGAGGCGACGGCCATGTACCTGGCGCGGCTTCTGGCGCCGCTGGGCGTGCGCGCCACGCGCCTGGCCCGCGGGCTGCCCATGGGGGGCGACCTGGAGTACGCCGACGAGATCACGCTCCTGCGGGCGCTGGAGGGGCGACGGGAAATCTGACCGCCCCCGGACGCAATGCCAGGCCCCGGCGCAAAGTCGGGGCCTTTTGCGCAGGCGGAGGCCGCCCGCCGACAGCCCCACCACGTAGGGCGGCTTCCCATAGCCGCCGCAGGCCAGGGGCAGGTATCAGGTGCGACGCACTTCGGAAGTGCGTCGCACCTGATATGGAAGGGCGTGTCAAGTTCGTAGGGCGGCTTCCCATAGCCGCCAAGGCTCACACAAAGACACCAAGACACAGAGGATTTTTCCATGCCTTTTTCCCTTTGTGCCTCTGTGCCTTTGTGTGAAACATGATTCTCACGCAAAAACAGAAGACACGAAGGCCGGGGCAGGTATGGGAACCTGCCCTACGCTCGCTGCCCCCCGACAGGCGCGCCGCGTTTGCATAAAGGCTCACACAAAGACACGAAGACACAGAGGATTTTTCCATGTCTTTTTCCCTTTGTGCCTCTGCGCCTTTGTGTGAAACATGATTCTCACGCAAAAACACAAGACACGAAGGCCGGGGCAGGTATGGGAACCTGCCCTACGCTCGCTGCCCCCCAACAGGCGCGCCGCGTTTGCATAAAGAAAAGCGGCTGTGCTATAATGAGCGCGGCCGCTGGGGCGTCGCCAAGCGGAAAGGCAGCGGCCTTTGGAGCCGCGATTCGAAGGTTCGAATCCTTCCGCCCCAGCCAGACTATTCCGGCTTTGCCGGCATCTGAGGTACGACTCCGCCGTTCTCTTGATGGACGAGATTTCTTTTGAGGACAACTCAAGACATTCGGGGACAGTCTCTGACTTGGTGGCCCAGCCCAGGCCCACAAGGAACGTGGGGCTGCGGTTTGGGTCATCTTTGTTCTTGACATTCGCCCGCGTCGCTTCCGTCCCGTCCTCCCTTTCCGCAAATCCGCGTGAGGTGCGCAGATGAGTCTATCGGTGGTGATCCTGGCCGCCGGCCTGGGGACGCGCATGAAGTCGGCCCTGCCCAAGGTGCTGCATCCCCTCGCGGGGCGGCCCATGGTGCTGTATGGCGTGGAGACCGCCCGCGCGCTGGGGGCCGAGGCCATCGTCCTTGTCGTGGGGCACGGGGCCGACCAGGTGCGCGCCGTCGTGGGCGATGGGGTGCTGTACGCGCCGCAGCCCGAGCCGCTGGGCACCGGCCACGCCGTGGCGCAGGCCGCGCCCCTGCTTCGCGGGCGGCAGGGAACCACGCTCGTGTACTACGGCGACATGCCGCTCCTGCAACCGGAAACGCTCCGCCGCCTGGCCGCTGCCCATGAGGATACCGGCGCGACGCTCACCCTCCTGACCCTGCGGGCCGACGACCCGATGGGGTTCGGGCGCATCCTCCGCGACGCGGACGGGCGCGTGGTGGGCATCGTGGAGGACTCGGTGGCGACGCCCGAGCAGAAGCGCATCCGCGAGTTGAATTGCGGCGTCTATTGCTTCCAGAGCGACTGGCTGTGGGACAACGTCGCAAAACTGCACAAAAGCCCCAAAGGCGAATTCTTCCTGACCGACCTGGTGGCGATAGCGGTGGCGCAGGGGCGGCGCGTGGAAGCCGTAAGCACCGACGATGCCGACCAGATGCTGGGCATCAACGACCGCACCCACCTGGCGCGCGCCGAGGCGATTGTCCGACGCCGAATCGCCCAGCGCCACATGCTCAGCGGCGTTACCTTCGTGGATCCGCTGAGCACCTACGTGGACGCCGACGTGCAGATCGCCCCTGATACGATCCTCTATCCCAATACCCACCTGCAGGGCAAGACCCGCATCGGCTCCCGCTGCCGCATCGGGCCGAACACCATCGTGCGCGATTCCATCATCGGCGACGACTGCAAGGTGGAAGCCTCGGTCGTGGAAGAGGCGGTGCTGGAGGACTGCGTGGACATCGGCCCGTTCGCCCACCTGCGCAAGGGCGCGCACCTGGCGCGCGGTGTGCACATGGGGAACTTCGGCGAGGTCAAGAACTCGTACCTGGGGCCTGGGGCCAAGATGGGCCATTTCAGTTACCTGGGCGACGCCGAGGTGGGGGCCAACGTGAACATTGGCGCAGGGACGATCACCTGCAACTTTGACGGGGAACGCAAACACAAGACGATTATTGAGGAGGGCGCGTTCATCGGGAGCGACACCATGCTCGTCGCGCCGGTGCGCATCGGCAAGGGCGCGAAGACGGGCGCCGGCTCGGTGGTTACGCGCGACGTCCCGCCAGGCGCGGTGGCCTACGGCGTGCCCGCGCGCGTGCGCAAAGGGCAGTCGGAAGCCGACCCGCAGGACTCGGAGCACCCCTCCGATGCGCCCGCCGGTGCTGGGGGACAGGAGTCTGGCAAGTGAGTAGTTCGGCAGTTCGGGAGTTGATTTTGCTGGCGGCGCTGATCGCCATCAACGCGTTCTTCGCCGCCTCGGAGATGGCGGTCGTTACGCTCAACAAGGTGCGGCTGCGCCACAAGGTGGAAGAGGGCAACCGAACGGCGCGGGTGGTGGAGCGCCTCGCCACCGAGTCCAGCCGCCTGCTGGCCACCATCCAGGTGGGCGTTACGCTGGTGGGGTTTCTGGCCGCAGCCACCGCTGCGACAAGCCTGTCTCACCCCTTCGGCCAGGTACTTGCGGCGATTCCCGCGCCCGCCATCCAGGCCAACGCCGAGGGCATCGCAACGTTCCTCATCACGTTGGTGCTCGCGCTCATCATGCTCCTCTTCGGCGAACTCGTGCCGAAGAACCTGGCGCTGCGCCATTCGGAGCGCATCGCCTTCGCCGTGGCGCGGCCCATAGACCTGCTGGCGCGCATCTTCTCGCCGCTGGTGAGCGCGCTTGTCTTCCTGACCAACAGAATCTCGGCGGCGCTGGGGGCGCAAGCGCCGAGCAACATGCCCTTCGTTACGCAGGACGAGATCATGGCGATGGTGGACGCGGGCGAAGAGGGCGGCGTGATAGAGGAAGACGAGAAGGAGATGATCTACTCCATCTTTGAGTTCGGCGACACGCTGGCGCGCGAAGTCATGGTGCCTCGCATAGACATCGTGGCCGTGGACGCCGATACGCCCCTCCTGCAGGCCCTGGACGTGGTGATGAAGGAAGGGCACTCCCGCATCCCCGTGTATCAGGGCACCATTGACAACATCATCGGCCTGTTGTACGCGAAGGATTTGCTCGTGTACCTGAAGGAGGGGAAACTTGACGTCCCCCTGCCCAGCATCCTCCGCCCTGCCTATTTCGTGCCGGAGACGAAGAAGGTGGACGACCTGCTGCGGGAATTGCAGGCGCGCAGGGTGCACATGGCCATCGTGGTGGACGAGTACGGGGGAACCGCGGGGCTGGTAACGGTGGAAGACCTGCTGGAAGAGATCGTGGGCGAAATCCAGGACGAGTACGATACGGAAGAGCCGACGATAGAGCGCGTGAGCGACAACGAGTTCATCTTTGACGCGGGCGTGCAACTGGATGACGTGAACGACCTGCTCAACGCCGACCTGCCCGACACGGGCGGGGACACCCTGGGCGGGTTCATCTACACGCAACTGGGGCGGGTGGCCGCCGTCGGCGATGAGATTCGCCTGGATGACTTGACGATCACCGTGCTGTCGGTGGCGGGGCGGCGCATCCGCAAGGTGCGCGTCGTGCGGGGCGCGCCACAGGCGGACGAGAGCGCGCCGAGCGAAACCGATGTTCAGGGGTGAGCCTATCGTGGACGACAAGGATTTGGTGCAAGCGGCGCGAGAGGCGCGGGAACACGCCTACGCGCCCTATTCCCATTTCCGCGTGGGGGCGGCGCTCCTCACGCGGTCGGGGCGCGTGTTCACCGGCGCCAACGTGGAGAACGCTTCCTACGGCCTGTCGGTGTGCGCCGAACGGGTGGCCGCGTTCAACGCCGTGGCCGCGGGCGAGCGCGAGTTTGAGGCCATCGCCGTGGTTACAGGCAACGGGGTGATGCCCTGCGGCGCGTGCCGCCAGGTGCTGGCCGAGTTCGGCCCCGACATGCGGATCATCGTGGCCGACGCCGAGGGCAACAGCCGCACCTACCGTCTGCCCGACCTGCTCCCGGGTCGGTTCACGCCGGAGGATTTGAAGTAGCCGTTGGCCGTTGGCCATTGGCCGTTAGCCTTTCGCCGTTAGCCATTAGCCTTTGGCCGTCAGCCGTTAGCCATTAGCCGTTGGCCCTTGGCCGTTAGCCCTTGGCCGGTGGCCGGTGGCCGTTAGCCAGACGTTTCCGGGCAAGGCGATGTGCGAAGGGTAAGGGCTAGAGGCTAAACGCTAAAGGCTATGGGCTAGGGGCTAGAGGCTGTGGCCTTCTGCGAGGAAACATGACACACTTCTTTGACGACCTGGCGCGGTTCTACGACCTGGATCACGCCTCCGTGCGCGAGGACGTGGAGATGTACCGGCAGTTCGCCGCGCAGGCCGGCTCGCCCATCCTGGAGTTGGGGTGCGGCACCGGACGCATCGCGCTGCCCCTGGCGCGGGACGGCCACGAGGTGGCGGCGGTGGACATCTCGCCCGCCATGCTGGCGGCGCTGCGCGCCAAACTGTCGCAGGAGCCGCCGGAGGTCTCGGCGCGAGTCCAGGTCATCCAGGCCGACATGCGGCGCTTGGCGTTGGGCCGCGAGTTCGCGCTGGCCCTGTGCCCGCTGAACACGTTCCTGCACATGACGACCCAGGCCGACCAACTGGCCGCGCTGGGGAGCGCCTTTCGCCACCTGGCCCCGGGCGGGCGGCTCGTCGTGGACGTGGCGTCGCCGCTGGCGCTGCTGCTGATACCGGCGGGCGAGACGCTGTCGCTCCAGGGCGAGTTGCGCGACGCGGCCACCGGTCGCACGGTGCAGAAGTTCACCTCCATGCGGTTTGACCACGCCCGCCAGATGCAGTACCTGACGCTCATCTACGACGAGGTGGGGGCCGATGGCGCGGTGAGGCGAAGCACGCTCCACACCGAATTGCGCTACGTGTTCCGGTTTGAGATGCAGTTGCTGCTGGAGCGCGCGGGGTTCGCCGTGGAGGCCGTGTACGGTTCCACCGACCTGGAGCCGTATGACGCGCTTTCGGAGAAGATGATCTTCGTCGCGCGGCGGTGAATCCACAACAGATTCGCGGAGGAAGACGATGATAGACGGCGTGAAGACCCGAAAACTGCGGCTGATTCCCGACGAGCGGGGCTACCTGATGGAGATGTTCCGCTCGGACTGGGAGGAGTTTGAGCGGTTCGGCCAGGTGTACATTACCGCCGTGTACCCGGGCGTGGTGAAGGGTTGGCACTACCACAAGTTGCAGACCGACCACTTCATCTGCGTCAAGGGGATGGCGAAGGTGGTGCTGTACGACAACCGCGAGGGTTCGCCCACGCGGGGCGAGGTCAACGAGTTCTTCATCGGCGAGCAGAACCCCACGCTGCTGACCATCCCGCCCGGGGTGCTGCACGGGTTCAAGGGCATCAGCACCGAGATGACGCTCATCGTGAATGTCCCCGACCGGCTGTACAACTACGAGCAGCCCGACGAGTACCGCTTCCCCGCGCACTCGCCGGAGATTCCGTACGACTGGGCGCGGAAGGACGGCTGAGCGGACGAACTGCGCACCGCCGGGGCAGACCTTAGCCTGCCCCGGCATTTCGGTTGCTTGTTACGGATGGTCCCTCAGCACCACGGGCAGGTACATGCGGTGCTGTGCTGCCGCGCCGCACCAGAAGCCCCCGACCAGAGTGTAGTCCCCGCCGCTGATCACCCCCGCATCCGGCTGGCCGACCGTGCCGCCCAGAGAGTAGCCTCCGCCCTCGCTCCAGGTGTACCCTCCGCCGTCTATCGTGCTCCAGGTCAGGGCGTAGCCGCCGCCCGTCTGGGCCAGGGCGACGGAGGCCAGGAGGGAGAGCAGGGCCGCCAGGAGCAGGAGGCGTGAGACGGGAAGCGTGAAGCGTGAAACGTTCATCGCCTGCCTCCTACCAGGAAACCTCCACCGTGCGCACCGTGGCGACCCAGCGGACGGAGTCGCCAGTTCCGCCCTGTACCCGTATCCGTAGCGCGTCATTGGTATCGTCGGCGTCCACAGTAACATTCCAACTGGCATCATCTTTGCCCAGCACAGTTGGGCTGACCGAGCCGACGATGGTGGTGGTGCCTCCGACATTCTCAATGACCCCCAAGACGCGATATCCCGCGGACTCGCCGTTATCGTTCTCGCGCCCCACGATCAGGATGTCAAAGGTCACCGTGCGACCGCTGGCGATGGTGAGACGCTGGCTACTGCCATCAAGGAACAGTTCCGTCAACGTTGTGCCCGACGAGGATCGGCGCAGGACATAGACCGAGGTCTGGGCATCGCCGGTTGCAGCAAATCTTCCGCCAGCGTAGGCCATTTCGCCCCAGTGGGTGGCGGACGCGTGAACACCACCGGGGACGGTGGCGGCCCAGCCGCTGGCGGTGTTGCCGTAACCCCCGCCGACGGTGGCGTCGCCGCCGCTGGCGGTGTTGCCGTAGCCCCCGCTGACGGTGGCGGCGCTGCCGCTGGCGGTGTTGTAACCACCCCCGCCGACGGTGGCGTAGCTGCCGCTGGCGGTGTTGTATTGGCCCCCGCCTACGGTGGCGGCGCCGCCGATGGCGGTGTTGACTTGGCCCCCGCCGACGGTGGCGAGGGGGCTGCTGGCGGTGTTGCCGTAGCCACCGCTGACAGTAGCATAAGTAGCATTTGTCGGGTCAGCATCGCCGTTGCCAGCCCGGTTGTTCCCTCCGCCGCCGATAGTGCCATAGTTATCGGTGACGCGGTTGTTAGTATTGGATGGATTACCCGGGTCCGATGGCCCCCCGCCGGCAATGGTGGCATAGCCCGCGCTGGCAATGTTGCTCTCGCCCCCGCCGACGGTGGCGGCGCCGCCGCTGGCGATGTTGCTGTCGCCCCCGCCGACGGTGGCGGCGCCGCCGCTGGCGGTGTTGTAGTTGCCCCCACAGACGGTGGCGGAGTAGCCGCTGGCGGTGTTGTATTGGCCCCCGCCGACGGTGGCGAGGGAGCCGCTGGCGGCGTTGCCCCTGCCCCCGCTGACAGTAGCATAAGTGGCATTTGTCGGGTCAGCATCGCCGTTGCCTGCCCGGTTGTTCCCTCCGCCGCCGATAGTGCCATAGTTATCGGTGACGCGGTTGTTAGTAGTGGATGGATTACCCGGGTCCGATGGCCCCCCGCCGGCAATGGTGGCATAGTCCGCGCTGGCGGTGTTGTACCAGCCCCCGCCAACGGTAGCATGGTAGCCGCTGGCGGTGTTGTAATCGCCCCCGCCGACGGTGGCGAAGGAATTGCTGGCGGTGTTGTAGAAGCCCCCGCCGACGGTGGCGCGGTCGCCGCTGGCGGTGTTGCCCTGGCCCCCGCCGACGGTGGCATACCAGCTGCTGGCGGTGTTGCCGTAGCCCCCGCCGACGGTGGCGGCGCGGCCGCTGGCGTTGTTGCCCCAGCCCCCGCCGACGGTGGCGTAGGGTGCGTCGTTCGTCGCCCCGGCATTGTCTCCTGCCCGGTTGTTGTACCCGCCGCCCACGGTGCCGTAATCATCGGTCACGCGGTTGGTGTTACCGCTTGCTCCTCCGCCGCCAATCGTTGCACCCATCACGCCGCTGCTCACGCTGTTGCCGCTGTAGCCGCCGATGATGTTGGGGCTGGTGCCGTTGGGCTCCAGGCGCAGAGCGCGGGTATTGTTCACCTTGAACTCCAGGGCCTGGTTGTCGGTGGTGCCCAGGAAGTTCGTCCCCGGAGTTGTGCCGGCATTGCCGGTCAGTTTCCAGTAGGTTGCGTCGTGGTTGTGGTCAGAGCGGGCCACAGTGTTCGCGCTGCCGCTGCCGGCGAAGTTTACACTCAGGGTTACATCCCCGCTGGTGCCGCCGCCCGAAAGCCCGGTGCCGGCATTTACGGCGGTGATGTCGCCCGCCCCGCTAGATACCGGCTCGCAGGTTACCGTGCCGTCGGCGTTGATGACACGGATGGCGTTACCCGCCGCGCAAGTGCCGGCGACGCGCGCCTGAATGACGCTCGTGTTCACACTGAACTGGTTGCCCGTCAGCGTCAGGCCGGTGCCGGCAGCGTAGGTGGTGTCGTCATCCACATTGTCGGCGAAGCCGCTCGGCACCCCGCTCAGGCCGCTCCACGGGGCGGCTTTGCTGAAGAGGGCATACGGCGCCGGGGTCAGCGGCTGGCGAGGGGAGAGGGTCGTGTAACTGGTATCCCCGGCACACTTGACGGCAATCTCCAGCCAGCGGGCATCGCCCTGGAAGGCCCCAGCCCCAAAGTCCAGGTCGGGGATGGTGAAGTAGCCGTTGCTCACCGTAACGCCGGCCCGGGTTTGAGTGGTACCGACCTGACCGGTGGGATTGCTTGGGGAATCCCACAGGCTGAACCGGAAGTCGCAGGTGCCGCTGATTGGGCTGCCCACCTTCTTGAGTTGCCCCTGGTAAGTGAAGGCGGTGCCCAGCACCGATTGGGTTCCCACACCCCCCTGCGCCTGAGGCCCCTGGGCCTGGGTCAGGCCCGCCGCCAGCGCCAGCAGGAGCAACGCCACGATGATTCCTGCAATTGTCCATTTGCCTTTCATTTCGCACCTCCTGACACGGGTTTTGGATACAATGGACCGGAACACAAAGGGGCTTTTCATCGCAACCTCCTCATCATTTTGCGCACCATGCGCCTAACGGCGCGGCGGTTGAGATGCGCGCAGCGGGGGCACGCCAGCGTCGGCTGAACGCTCCGCTTCACCTGCACGCGAAGCGTATCCGGTGCAAGCGGGTGTCAGGTGCGGCTACGATTATGACTCACTTTTTTTGCTACGAGGTGGGTGATTGATGCCGGGTTTGAGACCCAGAAGCCTTGAAATTCTTGGGGCAACGGTTCGGTGTCATCGTACCATGTGCGGATCTCCGGCATGCGTATTATACAGCAACTTTTCGCCGAAAGTCAAGGGGTTTTGCGCATGTACGGACAATACCCGTGCCGGCCGGGGCCGAGCGCGGCGCGGCGAGACCGATCGTTACCGCAGCAACGCCCGCACCATCGCCGCCACCATCTCCGCCTTCCCCCACGTGAGTTCGCGCAGGGTGTACGGCCCGCCGCGGGAGATGAAGCCCAGCCGATATTGCGCCATGAACAGCGCGTTCCACACGATGAGGGCGACGATGACCCCGACCGACGCCGCCGCCGCGCCGGGCCGCGACCGAACGCCCTGGAAGAATGCCGCCAGGCCGATGGCGAAGATCGGCAGCACCGCGATGAACATGCGCCCGCCGAAGGCGTCGCCCTGCCACCACGCCGACCACGACGCGATGATGTACGTCTGGCCCGCGACCCCCACGAGCAGCAAGGCCCCCACCGCCGGGTTCTGGCGGGCCAGCATCACCAGCCCCGCGACCGCCAACAGCAGGACCGGGTGCCACAGGAACAGGCCGTGCCGCGTAGAGAACAGGACTTCCAGCACGCGCGGCGATCCCCACACGAACCCCTGGTCGCCCTTCAGCAGGTAGCCGCTCAGGAATGGGCTTCCGTTCAGGATATACCACACCAGCATCTGCACCCAGAAGACGGCCAGGAACCCCGCCGCCATCGCGCCCAGACGCCTGGCCCGCTCCACAACCGACCCGCGCGCCAACAGCGCATCCAACACGGGCAGCAGGAGCAGCGGCGCGTCGGGTTGCCGCACCAGCCCCACCAGCCCCCCGGCCACGCCGATGGCAAAACACCGCCTCGCGCTCATCGGCGGACGCCGCGACAGCCACAGGTACAGCAGCACGGACGTGGCGAACACCGAGCACATGTGCGCCATGGAAGGCTCGGCGATGAGATAGTAGGCGAAGTTGCTCGCCAGGTAGAGCGCGACGCACGCCGCCAGGGCCGTGTCCGGGAACAGGCGTCGGGCCGTCCGGTGCATCAGCACCATGGCGCACGAGCCGTACACGATGCTCCCGACGCAGACCGCCGCCTGGTAGACGTAGCCGTAGCCGTCCGCGGCCACGGGCGCCTCCATCGCCCGCAACACAATGGCGAGCAGGTGCGCTGCCACGAAGAACGGGAGCCAGAGGATCGGCGTGCCGACGGCGTACTGATTGGAGATGCGCCCTGTGGGGGTGCGGTAGATGTCTATGTACCTGGCGGCATTCAGGCGCGCCACCTCGTTGGTGAAGTCCAGGTCATGATCCAGCGCGATGGAGCGGACGATCATGTAGTACCCGATGCCGTCGGAGCCGATGAGCATCCCGTCGGCGCGGGGGATGGGAACCGTCGCCAGGAATGCCGCCAGCGCGAGGGCCGACAGCGCGCCCAGGATGCGGGTCGCGCGCGTTTCGCCGTAGGCCAAGACCTTCCCCACCATCGCCCTCATGCCATCCCAAGCGGAGCGGCGCGCGTTTCAGCCGCGTCGCGGAGCGTGTCGCCTGCAGCGCGGATTGGGCGCACCCTACCGGAAAGAAATCGTCCCTTCTGCCAAACCGATGAAGAATCCGGCGACCGCAAGGGCCAGCCATCCCAGAGCCATCCAAAGTAATCCGGGCTTCCAGGCATTCCACAGCATCGTGAAGGTCTCCTTGCGAGCCCGCGATGCCAATTTGGATGGCCCCTGTTCTGACAGAGGCCGACGCTTCCCTTGGACAATTGCCAAGTTGCTCTGAAATACCTCGTTCTCAGAAAACAGACGAAGAGCATTTCGGACGATAGTCCAGGCGCCGTAGGCCATAAGCCCGGCGCCGAGCCAGGCCGCCGAGAATCCCACAAGTTGGCCCCCACCCGCAAGGTAGTTCTTCTTGATGAAGGGCAACAGAGTCTCAAACCATAGCGACCACATGACAATGCCCATGAGTGCGATTATGGCCAGCAGGCCTATGAGACGCGGGATGAAAGCAGAACGGCGGCCCTGGCCCATGCTTCTTCTCACGATAACAAAACATCTCCGGGCTTGTGCCGATGCGCCCAACGGCGCGCGCCAGCCGCATGTTGGGGCGGTGGCCCCTCATGGCGATTTTCTGTGAACCAAAGGCAGGTAAATAAAGTGGTCAAACACGGCCCCAGATGCGAACTCATCCGCCCCGATGTCGCAGGCAGCGCCTTGAGGCCGACGGTCGCCGTCGCAATCGTCGGTTGGCGCGCCGGTGCAGACTCCGGCGTCAATGGCCGGGCTGCTGGCGAGCAAGTGCCCGTCGGCGGTCAGTTGCGGGGCGCTGGTCTGGCTATGGCTCTCCCCGCCAAGGTGGGTTTGCCACTGAGAGAACGTGCCATGATCCAGGGAACTGGTGGGCCTGCGGTCGGTGAAGCGGCAATTGCCGCCGGCGTGAAAATACAGATTGTAGTCCATCGCAGGCATCCCGCTCAGAGCAGAAAGGCCGCCCAGTTCGTCGGTGTAACGGATATACACACATTCCGTCGGCAAGCCGCGCGATTGATAGACCAGGTTGTTCTTGAGGATCGGATTCACCGAGGGCGGGCGCCCGGCTTCCGGTTCCCAATCCTGAAATGGGATGCCAAAATAGATCGGGCTGTGGGCTGTCTGCGCTGTATCAATGAGCGTGTTGTTCCAAATCTGCGCGTCCTTCGCCGCGTACAGTCCGATACCGGCCCATTGGGTATCGCGGATGATGTTGTTGCGGATCACGCCGCGAATGCTTTCGTAGTACTCGGGATTGACGGTCAGGTCAAAGTACTCCGGGCTGGTGTCAAACCCCACCAGGATACCTGCGCCGCCGGTGTGCTCAATGCGGGTGCGCTCCACCACGCAATCGGTCGCGCCGCCTTTGAAGTACAGCCCGGTGGCCGAGGTGTCGTGAATGTAACTGTCCTGGACGATCATGCGATCGCCGTTGACGTTGTCAATGCCCTCCGCGCTATCGGGACGGACGGTGAGACCGGTGTTGTACAGTTCGGCGCGGCGGACGGTGAGGTCGTCGCAGCCCGGCGTAACTTTGATGGCCGCGTTGCCGGTATCGTGCACCTTGACATCCTCAAGCAGGATGTTCAACGCCCCGCTGCGGTCCGGCCCGCCCCAATCCCACTTGGTCTCCAGTTTGATGCCATAGTAATACCCACCGATCACCTCTACGCGTTGTAAGCGGCTGCCGTCGCTATCTACGTCAAAACGCACGCACTGCGCAATGTTCTCATCGTCCACGGGGCATTGAATAATGGCCCACTCGCCGGTTTGCGAGCGGATGGTGATGTTGGGCTGCTGGATGCGGATGGGTTCGGAATAGACGTTATTGGCCAGGACCGGCGCGCCGCGCAAGACGATGGTGTCCCCCGGCGCGGCGACGGTGAGAGCATGTCCGATGGTTCGGAAGGGATTGCCGAGGCTGCCGTCCCCGCTGGTGTCGCTCCCGGCGGTTGAGACGTAAATGCCGGCGCCCTGCGGAACGGCCGCCGTACCCGGCAGGCATGCGAAGAACAGCGCGATCGTCAACAGCAGAGCGACTCTCTGCACGTTCATTTTCCTCCCTACACAGCCAGCCGTTCACCTGCGCCGCGAGCGCAGCGAGCCAGGCCGACAAGCGGCGAAGCCGCCGCGCCGTTCAGCCGAGCGCCGGAGCGGTCGGCTGAACAATCTGAGCTTGAGCCGCAGACGGACCGAAGGGAGACCTGTTGGCTGGATGCGCGGGTTGGAAACCCGCTCTTCACGCGGCCTCACTGCATGGCAACTTGCGCCTTGCAACTTGGGCACTCGCCCGCCAACCACCGCTCTCCTGACCACGGTCTACCGTTGCTCAGTCGGTATATAAAATGCCTTCAATGCCATGAAGATTCTCGAACCTGTGACAGGCCCTGATCAGGTCAGGCGACGTCAACTTCTCCGGCCCGAGGATTCTGACAACTTTGCCCATTGCGCACAGATGATCCACCAAGACAGCGAAATCTCCATCCCCTGTCACTAGCACTACTTCATCCAGAGACGGTGCCTGCATCAATATCTCTACAGCCATCTCTAAGTCCATACTGGCCTTGATCGAACCATCGGGAAGTGTTTTGAGTGGTTTGCAGATTACTCTGTACCCATTGAGCCCCAACCAGTTCATAAAGTCCTGTTGCCGGCTGTTCTGCGGGTCATAGCTTGTGAAGGCGCTAAGGGTGACTATAGCATCTTCTTCCTCCAGGGATTCCTTCAACGCTGCCCAATTGATCTTGCCTTGTTGAAAGACACTTTTCGTACAGAGATATACATTCTGCACATCGATAAAGACACCGATCCTTCGCATCGCTTCCTCCTCCCAACATCCCAAAGATTGGATGCCCAACAGTGCGGCGGTTGAGCGGCGTGCAGCGAGGCGCGAAGCCGTCAGACGCAGGCGCTTGTCGGGCGGCGGCGAGCGAGTATCATCCCCAAGGTATCCGCAACATCTAGCCCTCTGCGACCTTTGCTCCACATTCCGCGCAGAATTTCGCC